>NZ_JADGMN010000010.1:0-131656 GCF_020662285.1 Clostridioides sp. ES-S-0108-01
CAATTATATCTTTCATTTTCAAAACCTCCAAAATTTTTTATATGAATATTATTCCAAATTTACCAATTTTGTATACCAAAAAGACTATAGGTAAATTTGTTTTTACACAAATCTACTTACAGCCCCGTTTTCTTTAGAGGGCTTTATTTTTTTATCTATGTATCTATAAAATTTTTGCGTTTTCATTCAATATATTAAACTTACTTTAATTAGGTACTTATCTCAATTCTACTCTGATAGTATAGAATGTGTAAGAAATCATTCATAAATAATTATTAATCATTCATAAACTAATATTAATTATTTATGAATATTTCTTAATTATATATATGAATATATAACTATATTGAAAGCATTAAAAAACAATCTAAAAGTCGATTTAAATAAATATTTATCAAAAAATCATAAATATTATAATATTTATGATTAAATAAATAAAAAAATTAATAATAAAATAAATAAAAATAAATATTTATATTTTATTTTAAACATTAGATATTTTAAATATTAGATATTTTAAATTTTTATTTTATAAACTAATTAAAAATTTATATTGCCAATTGTTACTATATATGATAAAATTCTATTAAAATAGAATTAAAGTAGAGGGTATAACAAGATAAAAAAATACAGAGTAGATTAATTGTATTAGGTTGTGTGACAACAATAGGATTAAGTTAGGTTGAATTATCATTTACAGATAGGAGTGTTAATTTGACAAAGACAAACAATTCTTATCTAGCTGAAAACAATACTTATAATAGTTCTAAAAAAGATTTTACAGAAATAGTTACTATTGATAATCAAGAATATGTATTTATCCTAAGATATGTTTCTATGATAGTATTCCTTAAATGCAAATTTAACTACTAATTGCTTGTTTTATAGCCCAGACCTGATGTTCTAAGTATATTTTAGCATCTAATCACTTTTATATATAAGTTATTTTAGAGGGGATATCAAATATTTAATTAAATTAGGCACTTAATAATCATAACATATAAGATTCGATTATTATATTATGTATTAGTAATTTCAATGCTTTAAGCATGGCTATAACCAAAATAATAAATATTAATATATTTTATAGTTTTATCAAGTTGCCTAAAATGACACGTATGTCCTCCCCCTATAATCAGAATATTAAAAGGATTTCTGTTTAGTAGTGTATAATATTTAAAAAAATAGTATATTGGAGGAATGTTTATGAGTTTAAAAAAGAGAGTTACTAAAATTATTTCACTCGCATTAATAGGGGTTATTGCTAGTCTCACATTATTAACAACAACTGTAAACGCACAAACTAATAATATTGATAAATATCATACAAGTGAAAAATCAACAGAGTCGTATACTGATAAAAATCTAGGAGTTATATATGATAAAGTTGTAGATGGTGATAAAACTACAATAACAATTAAATCATTAGATGGAAAGGTTCTAAATACACTAGAAGATATAGATAATGAAGTATATCTAGATGGAAAAAAGATTTCTGTTACTAGTAGTGAGAATTACAAAAGTAATGATAATAGTTTAGAAAAATCTGAAATTGATACTTTCAAAGCTACAGTTAAATGGGGAAAATGGCAATCTAATACAATGTATATAAATACAGGTGGATTAAAGACGGCTACTATAGCTGGTTTGATTGCATTAAAAGCAGGATGGACTCCTATTGGGATTGCATCTGCTGTTGCTGCCGCAGTTGCAGGTAAGTATGACCAAATTAAAATATATTATAAAATAAGATTTGGTTCAGATGGTAAATACACTTACTATGAGAGAGAAACAACATTTTATGGAGATGGTAAATACATTAAAAAATTTACGGATAGCGGTAAAAGATATTAATCTCGAAGGGGATATACATAGATGAAATATTTAATGAATAATAATGAATTGTTTTTTCATTTTATAGCTTATATTTCAACACTTATAATTTTACCAATTATTTTTAAAAGTAAGCGATTATTGACGAAAACAAAATTTTGCTTTTCATTTATTTTAATAAGTTTAAATTTATTTACTATGATATATTTTAACGGAATGGATAAAGTTACATACAATTACTTTATTTTACTACTTATCACTGGTATATATATTTTATATGAAAGAAATAAGAATTTTAAAAATTAGAATTTTGGAGGATGTAGGTATATTTTTGTAAAAAAATTTACCTACATCTTTTTTAGTATGTTTAAATGGATATGATATAAAGAAAATATGTGATTTTTTTGAGGTTAAAGAAGCTGGAATTTATGAGCGTGTAAAAGAATATGGAGAAAAAGTTGAATATATCAAAAAAACAATTTACATTTAAATGTAGAGAAAGATGTAAATGAAAGAAAACTAAAACATTTTACTATTTCAAAGTATTCTTAAAATAGATTTTTAAGGAATAGTTTATATTAATCTATTATAACTACTCTTTCTCATATTATGTAATTAAAAATAAGTTATTTTGTGCATTACGATTTATTATATTTAATGATATAATAAGATTAAGTATGACAATATTGAAAGGAATGATATTATGAAAGAACATGAATTAGAGATAAATATCTCAATACCAATTTCTCTAGTTATTCTTTATTTAGCTATAGTATCTATAGTAATGCTAGGTATGTCATCTTTAAATAATTTTACTAATATATCATCAATACCTGCAAATGCTTTAGGTTCAACAGTTGGATTTGTTATGTTTCAACTTTTAGTTAGTTTTTTTAAGCATAGAAAATCTATAGATTAAAATATTATTTGTATTAAATTTTGTTTTAATATTTTCAATTTGTGGTATAATAAAAGCAAGGAAATATATTTTACTTAACTTTAAGTGATGTTTCCATTAATAATCAGATATTAATGTTTGTTTTTCTGGAACTTTATATTAAGTTCCCAGCCACTCTTAGTTGGTCGCTTAGAGTGGCATTTTAATTTATCGTAGATATAACTAGCTATAACACCAGCTATAATACTCATCATTAGATTTTCCATAGTTTTCCACCTCCTTTCATAAGAAAGTGAGGAAATTTCTATGGAAACACCACTCATAGCGTTTTCAAATATTTATTCCTTGCTATGTTTATTATATCATAAATATTGGAAATATAAAATTTCAAATATCAGCTAAAATCCGACGCTCTATATGCCATTCTAAAGCTTTATAAAAATCGCCCTTTATGTTTATACCTTTAATTTTTATTATTAATTAGCTTTAAATAAGTTTTCAGATATTCTATCAGAAGCTTCTTTATCCATTTCTTTAAGTACATGAGAATATACATTAAGAGTAGTATTAATATTTGAATGTCCTACCCTTTCAGATATAACCTTAATTGGTACTTTAGAATTTATAAGTAAAGTAACATGTGAATGTCTTAAGTCATGGAATCTTATATGTGGTAAATTATTATTCTCTAAAAACTTTCTAAATTTCTTACTCATTACATCTTCAGCAATAGGATTTCCTTTTCTATCGAAAAATAGTAAGTTATATTCATTTCTAATAATACTTCTTAATAATTTTTTATTCTGCTCTAATTTATATTCTTTTAGCAAGTCCATAAGCTCTATTGGTGCAAATATTTTTCTAATCGAACTTTCTGTCTTAGGTTCTTTAAGTATAACAGAACCATCTAATCTACTAGTTATTCTACTTATAGTTATCGTATTTTCTTCAAAATCTATATTCTCCCAAGTTAAACCTAAGACTTCTGAAAGTCTTAATCCTAAACCTGTAGCTAGGTTAATAGGCAGTTCTATATTAGTACCTTTGGCCAATTCTAATAATTTTAACATCTGCTCTTTATCATAAATATCATTTTTAAATTTTTTAATTCTAGGACTTTCTATTCCATCTATAATATTTTCTTTTATTAACTTAATTCTATACGCTCTCTTTATAGCAAGTCTCAATACATTTATATGAACTTTTATTGTTTGAGGATTTAAATTACCAGCTAAATCATCTATGTAATTTTGTATATGAATATTTCTTAACTCTTGTAGACGATATCTCCCAATAGAAGGATTAATATGATTTTTACAAATGGCCATATAACCATTGTATGTGCTTGCCGATATGTTATCTTTATACTTTTCAAGAAAATCTAATAAAAAATCACCTAATGTTATTTCATTTGGAATAAGAAAGCTGTCTTTGTATATACTATCCTTAACTTCAGCCAATCTTTTGTTAGCATCTCTTTTTTTATCAAATGCTCCCATATTCTTTTGTTTTCTTTTCCCTGATTCATCATCTCTAAATTCTAAGTACACTACATAGTTTTTATTTCTTTTTCTTATAAAAGCGTTCATCATCACCCCTCCTATCAAAGTTTATATATTTATTATACCATATAGGCAAGGCAAAAAATAGTCATTTTAGCTGACTTTCAACTGACTTTTTAAATTATTTTATTTATATAATTATTTAAATTGCTTAACTATAAAGAAAAAAGGCATAGAATGAATTCTTCTATGCCTTACACTATCACTTTATTGTTTTTTTATATTTTCCATTTTAAGCAATCATATTTCTGAACAGGATTAATTATAAGTGTTAACTTTTATAAAGCCTTAAAATGGAATTTAGACGGTTAAAATTATTTCTCTAATATTAAGTTTATCATTTTAAAGAATATCTTATAGAATAAAAAGGAAATCATCATTCCTAAATAAATGGCCAAGATATTTATTCCGCCTATGCTACTAATTGATGCGGATGTTATTAGAAAAAATAAGCCTCCAAGTAAGATTATCTTATTATCTTTTAAAAAAACTATAAGATTAAAATTACATATTTTCTTACAGTAGAAAGCGAAATCAATCCAAAAATGTTTCCCAAGTAGAAGTACTATTATCATTAATATAGTCAAAGTCTTTACTTCAGTTTCTGCTGTGATAAAAAATAAAATATTTATCCCAAATATAATGACACCCATTTCTATAGTTGAAGATATTTCTTTTTTTGACAATCTATTTTCCAATTTAGGATTTTTAAGTGCATATTTATAAAATATACTTATTAAAAAACTAGACATAATTAATAAGATACATTGTAACATTCCTGATGATTTTAAATAATTAAAATTAATTTCTAAAAATGAATCTGGAATCAGAATTGGAATAAATAGAACCATAGAAATCATAATATAAGTTAAAGTCAGCAAAATCAAGACATTGATAAATTTCGTAATCATCTCTTCACATTCGTCCATTTCATAATACATATCATTTATAATATTTTTAAATTCATTCCTCATATTTACTTCCTTTAGTTCTCTTTTAAAAAATTGTTTCCTCCTAAAAGTCTCAATACAAGATTCTTTATTTTTATATATCCCAAATATAAATGTAAGCATAATTGATATAAAAAAATATTTCAAAGTATGTACCTCCTATTCTAAATAATTAATATGATAATATATATAAAAAGCCACCTATTTTTAGGCGACTTTTTTATTATTATGCTACTTTTTCAATGTATTTTTCATTAACAACATATGTTTTAAACTTATGAGCCACCATAATATCTTGCATATTCCCTAATGTCATTATAACTCTAACGCATTTATTTCTAATTTCTTCTGGTAACTCTAAACTATTTGTCAAATTAACATAATCATCATATTTAAACATATTAGCACCTCCAAAATTAGTATTGAGGATATTATATCTCTTTATCTGATTTTCTTCAACAACAAATTTCTCTCCAGTCTCAATATCTTCTAAACAATATAATTTTTCACAAGCATAACCCTGATAATAGTTAATCTTTTCTATTAACCTACAGGTCTTTTTGTTCAATTCATCACATATCTTTTCTAATATCTCACAAGAATCATATAGGCTGCTTACTTCTTCACCAAATATACATCTATGGCAAGTTTTGTCTTTACATTTAAATATAATGTCATTAACTTCTTTTAGTATTTCAATCTGTTTATCAAATTCAATATTTGAATGTGATAGATTGAGAGATTTTCTTGTTTCTTCTAACCACCAACACAATGTTTTTTCTATTTTATTTGTAATTATACTTTTACTTAATATACAATTATTACATTTTAGATTACAATTTCTATTAGATTTTAATACATCTATAACATCTTTAATAGTATACATATATCCCCCTATCTTATACCAGTGCTTCCAAATCCATCATTTCCTCTTTCAGAAATGGTCAATTCCTCTACAATTTTTAATATAGCTCTTGGGACTTGTTGGAATACTCCTTGAGCTAATTTGGTATGTTTAGGAATAACAATCTCAACATCCTCTTCATTATATGTAATTATTCCTATTTCACCTCTATACCCCGAATCTATCGTACCTAGTCTCACAGTCGGATATATAGCAAAATACAATTCCTTAAGGCCATTTAAACTTATACCACTTCTTGGTCTAATTTGCATTTCATATCCATATGGAATTTCCAATGCTATACCTGTAGGTATTGCCACTGCTGATTTAGCTGGAATAACTGTATCTTTTAGTGTATATAAATCTATCCCACTATCGCCTTCTTTTGCATAAGATGGTACTATTGCATCTTGACTTAATTTCTTTATTTTAACATTTATACTCATTAATTTAATCTCCCTTTTTTATAAAATCTTATTTAGAGCATAAGCATATCTTAGTGTAAAACAGTACTCTTCCACACCCTTACCTCCAAATGTGTTGATTTTGCTATAATGTATCTTAATATTAGCACTTCTATATAATCTTTTTTAAGGCCTCATTTTTAAAACCCTATATTTATAGGCTAAAAAGAGCAAAATTTTTGATTTTAGCACTTTTTATTTTTCAAAAGTGCTTAACCAATTTATCATCAAATTCCTCATTCTTGATGAAGGTATGTAAATATCTATGCTTTTATTTTCTCTTATTCTACTTCTCCATACCCATTGAATCATTTCGGCTAAAGCCCATGAGTTCTCATCAATATTTATTTTTCTATCTATAAAAAAACCTTTTTCAATTGGATTCATATATAAATTTATACAATAAGCTAAAGTAGATTTTTCTCTATATTCATTTGTGGCTCTTGCATTAAAAGCTATGAATCCTTTCGTATATCTTTTGCCTTTACATTTATGCAAGTAATCTTTATATACTGTCCATCCGTTGTTTGATGTTTTAGATTTACATATATTTGTAAAATAATTATAAATATTTTTCTTTAATACATCTAAAGCATCTGTTTTATTTATTACTTGTTTTTCAAACCATGTACTTGATAAAGGATGATAATTTTTACCTTCTTGGCCAATCATGTTTAACTTCTCATTATCGCAAATATTAATTAATCTTTTATATAGTTCCTTATCAACATCTTTATATTCTATTAATTCATATCTATTGTCTATATTTTTTACTGATTTATAACTGTAATTTATAGAATTCATATCATAATAATATCGCTGCATCTGACCTTTAAATAAATATGTCATTATGTATATTTCTTGAAATTCTTTAAATATAGTTACTGGGAAGTGCCACATGGCCAAACTGTTTCTAATAAAGTAAACATCTCCATTTACTATTGCATTTTTTAATTCTATAAATTCTCCATTATAATTCTTATCACTAGAGTTCCAATACATTTTTTTTGTACTATCATCAACTGTTATAACTCCATCATTAAAGAGCATCCTAAAATCAGTTTTATCAATTGGAATACGTTCAATTATATTCATTACTTCATCTAAAATCAGAGTATAGTTCTTATTTTTAAGTAGCTTAAGAGTATCTTCATTAATATTTCTGAATAAAGCATGAGTAGAAACTATATTACATCCTTTTGAAAGTAGATTATTAAAATGAGCTAATTTACTTCCTTTGCCTTTTTTAGCTTCTGGTTGATAAAATTTCCTCATATAACAACCATTTATAACTCTCTTTACCTCATCTAAATAAGGTGTTATGTAAATATATCTTTTATCTAAACTTTCATTCATTGTTTGTATTGCCCAACTTGTTTTACCTGTACCACACATACTATCAACTATGGTTACACCCATTTACTCAACATCGCCAACTTTATTTAAATAAGCTATTCCAAGAGCTATAGCATCATATATATCACTTGTTTTAGCCTTACAAGTCCTATCAATGTATTCTCCAATATCAATTATATTTTTTCTTAGATAATTAGCCACTTCTTCTTTTTTAGACTTACCACTGTTCATGAGATATTTTCTAATAGAAACTGGATACATATATTCAATTTCTATGTTATTTAATTTAACAGTTCTCATTATTGCTCCTAAGAGTTTTCTTAAACTAAGAATTGTTTTAGAATTTCTTGAAGTGAATTGGTCTTCAACTAAAACTATTTGAATATTATAAGTTGAAATTAATTCTTGAATTACATTACAAATATGACACATACGTTCATCTTCAGTGTCGAATTTATCTTTTTTAGTTACTATCTTTCCATATTTTAATATTTCTTTATTTCTATTTATAACTGCCCATCCAGTACTGGACATTGATACATCTAAAGCTAAGACCATTGAATCCCCTCTTTCATATGTATTTTAACCTGTTCTATAGCATTGGTTAGGTCTGAATTGTTTGGTACTACAATATAATTTTCATTATTTAAGAAATCTTTAAATTTAATCTTATCATCTTCCAATCTTCTTTCAATTTCTTTAGGATTATCACCTCTGCCTATAAGTCTTTTCCTTAATGTATCTTCATCTGTATTTATAAAAAATGGTACTAACTTAGTTTTTGTCCCCATAAAATATTTTTCTAGTGTCTTATATCCACTTGCATCTACTACAGTCAAAGCATATTTTTTATTCTTTAATTCAGACTTATGTATTCCATATAGCCAAGTACTACCATCATGAACTGTATATTCTCTCATTTCTATAAAATTACTTTTTTCTTTCTTAAAGAATTTATTATCTACAAAATGATAGGATTTATTGATTATTTCTAAGTAATGGCGAGGAGGTCTTGTTGTGTGAGATGTCAGAATTGGAATATTGAATTGCTTTGAAACTTCACTCACTATGCTATCTTTGCCTGAACCTGAGTATCCTAAAAATACAAAAATTTTATTCATTACATTTCTCCTAATTCTACAGGTTCTAATTTATCAAGAAAAACTAAAGAATAATTGATTGGATTACAATCCACCTCTTTTTTACATTCAAATATTTCTGGATTATCTGTAATAACTTGATAAAGTCCTTTAGCCAATACATCTACCAAATATTCTTCATCTTCATTCACTATACATCTATCATTAAAAATGCAATGGAATAATTCATATAAAAATGTGATTTCCTTCACTCTTTGTGATTGTAAACTACTAGATAATTTAATTACTTCATTTCCATAATCAGCTAATCCATAACATAATTGATTATTTACTAGAATAGGTTCTTCTGTCTCTTCTATTTTATAGGATAAACCTCCTACTTTTACTTGCTTTGGTATATTCATTTAAACACTCTCCAATCTTATTAAAATCTACATTTTATTGTGATTTAGTCATATGGTCACCTAGTTATTTTAAGATAATTATGCTATAGCAAAACATCAAGGTGGTTAAAAGGTTAAGTTAAGATATTTCAGACAATCTTTTACTACTTATATTGAAATATTTTTCATCCAACTCTATACCAACAAATCTACGATTAGTGTTTATACAGGCAACTCCAGTTGAACCTGAACCCATTGTAAAATCTAATACTAAATCACCTTCGTTTGTGTATGTTTTTATTAAATATTCTAATAAATCTATTGGTTTTTGAGTAGGGTGTAGTTGTTGTCTTGTAAAATTATTGTTAAAATATTGTATTCTCTTCGGATATCTCAATCCTGTATCGACTTGCATAAAAGATTTTTGTTCCCCATAATTATCAGATTGTTGTATCCCTTCGTCTTTATTTCTAACTACATAACCTCTATTATATATTTTTTCAGCTTTTGTCATCTGTGGATTATATACACATTGTTTTTTATAAAAAACACTAATCATTTCATGGTCATTCAAAGGTTGTCTTTTTGAGTTTAAGAACCCAGTGCTTTTATTTTTCTGCCAAATCCAATTATATTTAAAATCCTTCAAATTGCTCCTTATAAGTAATGATGTAAATGGTTCACTTCCAAATAAAACTATTGCACCATTAGATTTTATTAATTTATTAATTCTACTCCATATTTTATCTAATGGTATTACTGAATCCCATTTATTTTGAGTAGTCCCATAAGGTGGGTCTGTTATAATTGCGTCGAATTTTACTCCTAATTTTATTAATCCATCCATTACTTCTAAACAATCACCTTTATACAATTTATAATTTCCTCTATCTATTAACATAAATCTTCTCCTTTGTTATAATAAGAGCATAAAGTTTTACAAAAAAACTGATTACTTTTGTCATCATTTTTGCACCAAACACTCTCATCATTGAAATCTAGCTGATTTATTTGATTTACTGTGTCTGTAACAAAGTCAATTAATTGTCGCTCTAGCTTTTTAGTATATTTAATTTTTACTATAGCTCTTTCATATTCATTTATATCATCAATCTTATTTCTTTCAATTAATGTCCCATTAGTATTTTTCATATATTTACACATATCAAAAGCTACATATTTAATTATTTTATCTGGATATTTTTCTTTAAGATACATTGCATATAAGATGAGCTGCATTGATTTTTTTGGTAGGTCTTTTTTAGAAAATTTGCTACTTGATTTGTAATCTATAACATAGATTTTATTACCTATCATGTAATACAAATCTATGTATCCTCTCATGGTAATTCCATTAATATCAAACTCGAAATATTCTTCTATATAGTATTTATCACATTCAATTGGTGTAAAATTTTCTAAATAATGTAAAATACATTCTAAATAGTTAATTCTTGAGTTTGGTGTAGGAAAGTTGTAATCCATTAGATTTGCATATTCTATAACTTCATTATATTTTTGAATAGCTTCTTGATTTGTTATTTTTCTTTGTTGTAATTGTTCTAGTAAACTATGTAATTCATTGCCATAATAACCATAACAATTTTGTTCTCGATTTAAATTTTTAATATATGTAAGATAATATTGAAATTGACATGTGTGAAATGCACTTAACTTACTGAAACTATATAGTTCCTTTTCCATTAACTCTCCCCTTTCAAAAAAATAGAGAGCTATTGATTAATAGCCCTCAATCCTCAGTTCCTAAAAATATATACTAAATAATATTCTCTAGGATGCTATTAATTCCTCTAAAACGTTTATTAAATTCTATTTCAGTGTAATAAGATGTTTTTCCTGATGTGTCTTTTACAGCAAATATTTTACCATATTCAGATATGCTTATTTCGCTTAACATGTACTGATTATCTAAAGTTATTGGCATGTCATTTAATTCTATTTTGCTTATATAATCTCTCAACTCCAACTGTCTCACCTCACTTTACATCTTCTTCACAATAATCTCCTAAGCTATTTATAAAATTTTCTGTAACATCAAACCCAGCCAACATCATTGAGAAAAATATTCCTATAGAAGTTATAATATCCATTATATATTCTTCTATGCAACTTGGACTAGAATAAAATCCGATTTCTGTATTCCTTCCAAAATATAAACTATATACAAAGTTAAAAATCAGAAAAAACATAATTAAATATAAGGCTCTATATTTACAGTTAATTATTTTTTTCATTCTCATCACCTGACTTCTTTATATCTATTATCGTATATGCACAAATTGTTTCTTCTGATGAATTATACTTAGAGCTTGTATCTAGTGTAATAAATGCTTCACATGCATATTTAATTTTTCCTTTATAAGAATTTTCTTTATTATCTTTTTCTAGTTTATATTTTACACTTACGACATCTCCAGTATGTAATATATACCCATTTTTTAATTGTATTTCCTGTCTGACTTCTTGTATCATATATACCTCCTAAATATAAAATTCTTTCATGTCATCTAATCTTAGACAAGCTAATTTACCATTATTAAAACATGCTCCACAATCTATATCTATTAATCCTTCTCGTTTATATATTTCAGCCTTTTCATAATCTTTAATATTTTAAGTTGGTGTATGGCCAATAATAATTGTATACCCTTTTATATGTTTATTAGATTCTAATATTGTTCTATCCCACACACAAATGTCTTCTTCTTGCAAATCAATTATTTGTTCTATATTAAGACACTCATAGTTATTTGGAAGATATAGTCCAGCATGAACTAATATAAAATTATCTACCACCTCTAAATATGGAAGATTTTTAATATATTTATAAAAACTTTCTTCATATTCAAATTTCTTATTTTTCAATTTATGAAAAGTATCATCTCCCCCATTGTAGAACCAAAGATATCTATCATTAGTATTTATCCAGCTCTCTTGAAACATTAACTCATGATTGCCTTTTAGAAGAATTATATTCTTATGTTTTCTTATGTAATCTATGATTTCTAAAGGTTTATCTCCTCTGTCTAATACATCTCCTAAGATATATAACTGGTCATTTGAACTGAAGTCGATTTGCTCTAACATTGAAATGAATTTATCGTACATACCGTGTAGGTCACTCATTACATATTTAATAGTTCCCACCTCCTATTAAAACTAACTTTTTAATTTATTATTAATTTTATCAATAATATCTTTTAATTCATATATTATTTCAGGTATTATAGTAATTAAAATATACAAGCAACTTATAAATATAGTTATTATTAATATAATAATAAACATGAATATTGATAGTTCAACTGCTATCATCGGCACACTTCCTTCGCAAGTAAATATACTAGCATATCTTTAGACAAATTTTCTTTTGAATATGCTATTGCTTTATTTAAAATTTCTGATATTTCATAATAATTAAGACATTTATCAAATAATAATTGAGAAAATGTGTATGAAAATCCAATCTTTTTCATTTGATTCATAAACATTCTATGATAATATTCTTGTACTCCTAATTTACTTAAGGCATACCATTCAAATTTAGTATTTATTCTAGGAAAAATCCTTTGTATATGTATTTTTAATTCATCAAAAGTTAATTCTTTAAAAAATATTATCTCTTTAGCAACTATTTTATTTATTTTACAAATACCTGAAAATTCAGATGGGGGTCTACTCAGTTCTCCATATTTATTTTTGTCAACTTTTTTAACCAGAGCTTTTACTTTAAAAAATCTATTGCTTAAATTCAAATCATAATAACTAAATACATCCTCTAAATTTAAACATAAATGGAATCCACAATTACACACATTAATATCATCTCCATTCATGCTATAAGTTTTATTTAGCTTATACTGAAAATCTCTACATTTCATATTTTCATCTGTACCTTTATATCCTTCAACCCAAACCCATTCATCTTCTTCTGACTTCTTTTTCTCTTTTTCTAATTCTATCCTTAATCTCTCGGTATCTAATAGTTTTCTTTCCATTTCTTTATCATATTGTATATTATCTCTATTAGATATTGGTTGTTTAGGAGGAAGCGTTGGAGCTTTTTCTTCGGTTATTTTTACATTTCTACCATATTTTTTATTGAAGATATCAAATATAATATCATCACCTCACTTTATTGTTTAGAAACTATTTTAATTTTATATCCTAATTCATCTTCAATTTCTTCTTTAGTCATAACAATCACCCTCTAAATATATTTTTTTATTTCTAGCAAATAATTAAGTATAATTTTTTCTGGAAATGTCTTTGCTGTTATTATATCTATTGATTGTATAACTATAAAAACAGCAGAAAAGATTATAATAAGTAAACCAATAGTTGCATATATAGGGAAATCATCTTCATCATATTTCCAATCTATATAAATTAATAAAGCACCAATAATTATTCCAATTACACATATAATTATCCAAAATATACTTATATCTACCTCATAATTAATATATTTAGCAGCTAATGTTTGCAGATATTGAATTACATTCTTGTCAGACCAATCAATAGCCATTCCAAATTTATCACTTAGATTATCTAAAATTTTTATAATTTGGTCACTAAATTCTATTTAATTCACCTCCAAAGAGGGAATAATCCCTCTCAATTAATTGCATTTACTCCACCCACAGTCTGGACAAGTCATGCATCCTTCCATCATTTGAATTTCTAACCCACATTCAGGGCATTTTGGCTTGAATTCTTTAGATTCTTCCACTTTTTCTCCTTGCTTTTCTTTAAGAAAATCTTTTATAGCATTTAAAATAGTTATGCCACAATGGTTACCCCTATCTAAAATATTACCTTTTGCTCTACTTGCAGCAAAACTAGGACAAGTGTTGACCCCTTCTAAAGCCTTTTCTATATTATTTAAAGTTCCTCCTAATCTAAGTATTCCAGACATTGCGATTGTGGTAGATTCAAGAAGTTTTTCACATCCACCTGAACCAGCTTTTTTTACATATAGTTCTTGTATGCTTTTTTCTTTTTCAGAATAAGATATAAACAAAACTAATTTCCCACAACCAATATGTAATTTTATTTTAGATAAAGATGAATCACTTGCTATAGGCTTCCAATCTCCTCTTTTAAGTTCTCGAGTCTTATTTATAGTATTAGTTGTAAGAACTCCTTCACGTTTACATCCAGCTCTATATATTGTTAATCCTTTTAGCCCATTAATCCATGCTAATAAATACAATTCTTTAACTTGTTCAATTGTTGATTCATACGGTAGATTTACAGTAGACGAGATACTTGCATCTATATGTTTTTGAAATGCAGACTGCATCAGAATACGTTCTCTTGGTGTTAACATTGTTGCTGTTACAAAATAATTAGGAAGTGCCTTTTCATCTTCAATATTGTTTTCTTTCATATATTTTTGAACTATAGGTGTATAAACTTTATAATATTTTTCTTTATCATGCAGACTTTCTGTTTTTCTAGTGTAAGAAAAGGCAAAGATTGGTTCTATTCCTCCAGATATTCCTAACATATTTGATATGCTTCCAGTAGGAGCTATTGTTAAAAGTTGTGAATTTCTAAGACCATATTTTTCTATTAATTCTAATGTTTCATGAGATGCATTTTCTTGAATAAATTCTGATTTTAAAATACATTGTTTATATTTTGGATATGTGCCATATTTTTTTGATAATAACGCTGACTGTTTTAATGTTTCATCTGCTAGACATTTTCCTATCACATTACATAATTCAATAGCCATTTCTGAACCATATCTTACATTCATTTTTATAAGCATATCAGCTATTCCCATAACTCCAATTCCTATTTGTCTATAATCTCTAACTGTATCTCTTTGGATTTTTAATGGATGTAAAGGTAAACCTTCATCTAAAACATTATTCATTTCTTTTACTACTATTTTTATATCTTTCCTAAATTCATTATAATTAAAAGTTTTATCTTCTTTAACATATTCACTTAAATTAAATGAACCTAAAAGACAACTACCTCCAGATGGAAGCGGCTCTTCCACATTGTTATCGTAAAGGCTTTTTATCCTCTACTTCTTATAGTTTCCTATAAGGTCGGCATATATTTTCTACTTATACCAAGTAGTTGGAGGCTCGTGGTAGAATTATTGCTCTCATTTTGTAGCTCATCTACTATGCTCTACAAACAGTATTAGATATTACTGCTCTCGGTATTATCATATTATTAGTGTTTTCTTTGTGAATAAGGTTTATTTTTCCAACCTCCTCTATCTTTTATTAATCCAGTATCATAAGCATGTTGAGTATTTATTGATATATTACACCATTCTAAATTTGTATAATTATCATTTAATTTATTTCCATCAATATGATTAACTATATCAAATTCTCTTGGATTTAAATTATCTACATAATACTGTGCGACTGCATACTCTTTTATACCTTCTAATACCAGTTTCTATATCTGTAACTCTTATTCTTTTATAACCATGTGCTATATGGTAAAAACACTCTTCCATTTTTTTATTTCTAGTGTCTAATCTAAATACTTTCCCATTTCCTGTTACATAGTATTTATATCTCTCAGATACTTTAAAATCAAATGTTATATTTCTCATATGTAAAATTTCTTTATTCACTTATAAGCACTAATAACTTAGACTTCACCGATACACCCCAATTTTTTACTTGAGCCGAAATTAAGCAGCACAAGGGTTTACTCCTGCATATTCAAATTCATCATCTTCACTCAATAAATTATAATTATTTATTTTGTCCCAAAATAAAATTCCTGGTTCTGCATAATTCCAATTATTTTCACATAGTTTATTAAATAGTTCCTTAGCATTTATTTCTTTAACTATAATTTCACCAGTTTCTTCTCTTGTAAAAGAACAATTATACATTGGATTTGAATCTATTCCTGTAGCTTTTTGCATAAATTCATCTGTTATTTTTACAGATATATTTGCTTTAGTAATTTTGTTTAAATCTGTTTTAATATCTATAAATTCTTCAATATCTGGATGATTAATATCGAGAGATATCATTAAAGCAGCTCTACGACCACTTTGACCTATTGTTTCAGCAACTAAGGAATATGTATCCATAAATGAAACTGCACCAGTTGTAGACTTTGCTGAATTATTGACTTTTGCTCCCCTAGGTCTTAACTTAGAGATATCAATCCCTACTCCTCCACCGTAGCTAAATGTTCTAGCTAAATCACTACATGTTTGATATATATCTTCAATAGAATCATTTGTGGGCAAGACATAGCAATTTGAGTAAGTTATTTTCCTTCCATCTTTTTGTAATCCTCTATTAGCTAATATTCTACCTCCAAATAAGAATTTTTTTTCTTGTATTAACCTTCTTATTTCCTTATCTCCATTAGAAACCCTATCAAGCCATTCATTAAAGGTTTCATTATTATTCCTATATTTATTACTCCATATTGCATTTTGCATTTCATCCATTTCCCAATCTATCATTAAATCACTCCTTTGCATTTTATTTAGTTTATATAAAACTAATTAATTTTAATATAAGTATAACACTTAACTGAATAAAATTCAATACTAAGTTTTAAAAATAAAAAATATTTTCAAAACTTAGTATTATTTCTATTGTTTCTGCTGCTGGATTGCAAATTGCTCTAAATATATATCTTTTAGAGTTCTTCTTGTACTCGTATTATTAATAATGCCTAATCCAGAACTTGTTTCTCTCATAACTCTACTCCAAATAGGATTTCCTTTATCTAAATCTATATACTTAATACATTGCATTCTTTTTTTCCAATTCGAGTGCCTCCATAAATACAGATTATGTGCAAGACCGATATATGCATAAAACATAAAATTTTCACATGTTAATGAAATTTCTTTAGACATCTGTCTTCCTTCATAAGACAACATCTCTGGATATATTTTAACTAATTCTTCAAAAAATTCTTTTAAGAATTTAAAACATTCGTCTTCCATAGTTTTGTCTTCAATATCACTGAAAGTATTTTTAAAGGCTGTTACAAGTGTGCTTAGGGTAACAATATTCATCATATCATTTTTTGCGATAGATGTTTTAACCATATCTATTTTATTTTTTAATACACCTTTTTCATTTAATTTTATCATAATACGATTTACTGCATCTTGTTTATTAAAAGACTCAATTCTCGATTTAGAAAGAGTTTCATGTAGATTTAATTGCCAGAAATGCTCCATTGCAATTTCCATATTATGACAAGTTATCAGAATAGGAAATTTAAGAGTTTTTAATATTTTTATTATTCTCTCTCCATCTTTTCCTCCTATTACTTTGGAATCCTGATATATATTATGTATTGCTTTTGTTCTATGCTGTCCATCTTGCATACACATTAAACCTAATATTATTGTTAGTTGCGAAGTGTCTTCACTATATATTACTTTTCCTTCTTTCCCATCTTCATTAAGTATATTTATTGTTAATTGATCTGGAAAATACTTTTCTTGCAATATCTTTTTCTGTATACTCTTAACTCTTGTTTTATTAAAAACTGCTTTATATTTAAATGTTCCATCTGCTTGTCTTTTAGTAAGTAATCCCCTTTGTGTTGCAGGATAGTATATTATTTTTTGCTCATCCCATAATTTTGCTATTTCATATGCAGAAATATTTATAGTCCACATTTTTTTATATAAGTGGTCAACGCCTTGAAATGTATAGTTCTCAGTAAGTTTATGTTCATTAGGATTATATATATTATCAAATGTTATCGCCAATTAAATCTCTCCTTGTTTTATATTTTATTGTATTATTATTATATACTATTTTTAACTAAATAAAAATAGATTTTATACAATTTATATGTTTTTTATTTAGTTTATAATTTACTCTAACATTCTTATTTTATACATAATCTTAAGTTTTAAATCTTATTAAAATAATGATTTTAATTACTTTTTTTATTCTTAGATTCTGCATCTATCTTTTTCTTATTTTTTAAATTTTTTGCTTCCTCTTCTATTAATTCAATCATAGTGTCAATAAAGGTTTTTACAAATATTTTTTTATAATTTTTAAATTCTTTATCAGTAAAATCTAATTCTTGTTCATCTACGATATTTTGAAATCTATCATTTGCAAATTTTTCTAAATACTTTTTTGAATATGTTATAGTAAAACATGCCTTAAATGATTTAGCATATTCTTTAGTCCAATTATCTAAGTTATTTAAATCTATTCTAATACCCATAGTACCTCCTTTAATATATATCACATATTTTAATTTTATTTATTTAATTCTTTTTGTTCTATATCAACAATATAATTAACTCTTCATTAGACTATCTATATCAATTCTATTCTTTAATAATTTTTCAAATACATGTTTTCCCGAATCACTAGGGCTATCTTTGTACTCTAGTAAATTATCTTTATCCCAAATTACACTTATACTTATCTTATCTTTGATGTCTTGTACGGATTTATATATCTTATTTCTCCATGTAATATATTCTTCATCTCCTTCTATTTTAAATTGCCTATCAAAAGCTATAATTAATTCTTTAATGCCTAAATCTATTAATATTTTTTTTTGTTCTCTACTGAAATTACTGCCACATATAGCTATAGAAGGATTGTTTTTATATATAGTAGCCATCTGTAATACTGATTTTTCACCTTCGAATACAATTACTTTTTTACATTTTTTAATAATTTCTTTATTTATATTTAATCCGTATAAATTAAGACTTAATCTATGATTATAGCATTTGTTGTCATACCATAATGGAATATATTTACCAAAATTTTTAGCTTTATCTTCATCTAAGTTTCTAACTCTAATACCAACAGGTCTTTCTTTATCATGCCAACAGAAGTGAGGAATTATTATTTGATTTTCATATGGATTGTAATATATTTGATATGCTTTAAGAACTTCAAAAGATATGTTTTCAAGCTCCCATTCTTTAATTGGAACTTGTTGAAAAGTTTTGTATACATATGGCTTTTTAGGGGTAGGAAGTAATTCTATTTGTATATCTTTAATATCATCTTGTTTTACTTTTTTCTTTACTCTAAATCCTTTTCTTAACATTGGTTGATTTGAAATATCAAAGAAATCTTTTATTTCACTAACAGCATCTTTAAATTCATATTTATTTATATGTATTAATAAATCTATTAAGCTACCTATATGACCACAAGAACTATAGCAATGGAATGTTTTATTCTCTGTATAATAAAATAATTTATATGAATCACCATTATGACATAAACAAGTATTAAATATTAACTGCTTATCATTACTTTTAGGAGATAAATCCGAACCTAAATATTCCATAAAATTTATTACTTGTTTATTAGTTAAATCCTTTATTTCCATAGCCATCACCTAGTATGACAATTGTCCTCTATAGACTTTCTCGCACCTTCCTATTTCTTCAAACCTTCCAGTTTTACCATAAAATCTTAGTAAAATTACATCTCCATCTTGTCCCCTTCTTGATTTATTTAAAAATAATAATCTATATTCTTTTTGTAAATCTTTTGCATCAAACTGGATATATTCTCTTTCAGTAGTCTTTTTTAATTTATTATATTTTAATTTATATGGTTTTAAAAAGAACTTCTTGTTAGTAGAATCTAATTCTAATTCATTTACTACTTTTCTCATAAGTTTTAATAAACCACATACATTTTTGACAGCTTTTGCTTCTGACAAATCTCCTGCCGAAAGATATGAGCTTTTATTTTCTTGAGCTGTAAGTAATTGCATAGATAACATAGTTATTACATTATATTTGTTTCCAAAACTATCGAGTAATTTAGAATTTTCAATTAATTTTCCTGTATAATGTGCATCTGACGAATCTTCTGATTTAAATGTATCCACTGCTATTCCAGTAAATCCTTGATGTGTAACAAGTTCTTTACTTTTCCTTAGTATTTCAGATATTTCAAATTCTTCCATATAGATAAATTTTAGATTCTCTGCAAAACATCTATCTCTTAAAAATTTTTCTATTTTTTCCATTAAGTCTTCTTCAAAGTCTGTAAAATCTCCATTATCTATTTTATTTCTATCTAAATCATGATAATTAAATATGTTATATGCTATAAATGATACTAACATACTCTTAAAATACTGAGATTTTTGTTCATTCGCAAATATGACTATCTTCTCTCCTCTATATATCATAGCTAATATGTAGTTAAAAAATAGTAAAGTAGTTTTCCCTATGCCTGAAAACCCTGCTATTATATTTATACCACCACCCTTACCAATCCCATTAGTCCTATTTGATAATATTGGTAAGCTATATATATACTTAGATTCTTCATTATTACTCAATCCTATTTCTTTTTCAGTGTATTCAAATATAATATTATAAGGTGTTCCTGCTTCAGTTTTTTGCTTTAATTTTTCTCTATCGTCTTTAGTAAGTAAAAGATTTTCAACTTTCATATTATTTTTTATAGAATTTACACTACATGAAGATATTAACCCCTCATAAAATTCTTCCACTTCTCTACATTTCATAGATTGAAATATTTCAAATGGAATAAATTTTAACCCACTATGCTCCATTTCTTTTATTACATTAAAACCTCTTTTATCTAAAGCAATTAGTAAATTATTCTTAGCTAAATCATCAATATATGCTGATATATTAGTTTCTTTTCCATACTCCATAGCAGATGATAAGCTATTCCAACCACCATATCTTTCATATTCAGATTTAAGTTTATTTGAAGATACAAATTTAGCTACACTTATTTCATCAAGCTCACTATGTGTTTTAGACATTATTCTTCCTAATGAGAAAAAGAATTTTACCTTATCTATTATAAAGTCACTTTCGCTAATTTTATATTCACTAAAAAGAGTTAATGATTTTAACATTGTGCCTAAAACCAATGTTTCTATAATACCCCTATCCTCTATTATTTTTTCATAACTACTCGTCTTGATACACTCCTTTCACTTTGTCAAATAAACTTTGTCTTTTATTATAAATTACTTTTTTAGGAGCAATTATTTCATAATATTCTTCACTTTTCCCTGCTTCTTTGTATATCCTTTCATTTTCTTTTTCATATTTCATTTGCTTATTTTTAATTGTTATATCTCTAATACTTCCTTTTAATATGGTAAACACATAACATAATTTAGGATATTCTTCTTCTATATCTTTTCTATAGTTAAGTAATTCTATAATTTCATCTTTCTTCTCAATGATGCAATCATATAATTCTTCTCTTGTATAACCACCTTTTATTATCTCTTGTAACATCTTATTTTTTTGATTATTTATAACTGTATATCCCATAATATAATCTATTCCAAGTTGACATTGTTTCCAAAAATATATATCCTGTTGCTCTTCTCTATACTCTCGTTCATTACAGTAATATCTATTTTGTTTGTTTCCTCCAGATGTAATATACTCTACTTTATAAGCATCCTTTGTATTTAATTTTTTCTTACAAACCTTACACTTACAATTCAAGATTTTCCCTCCTTATGCTATTTATTTATTGCTACCCCATTTAAGAGGTAGCATTTTTACTTACACTCTACTTTTTTTAACTATTGTATTTTCTTCCTCAGACTTGCCTTTTGATTTGTTTGTTAGAGAATTACCATCATCGTCTTCCTCGAATGATAATGCTAATACTGATTGAACTGCGTATCTTCTTAAGTAAGTTTCTAATGCCCCTCTAGCTTGTATATCATTAGTCTTAGCTGGTTTAAATGGTGCAGAATTTGACTCTATGTATTCTCCTGATGAATGTTTAAGTTTAGTTTTTATATAGACTTTATCATTACCTGCATCTTCTGCTGACTGCATTAGTATTAAATCATGTTTTGCTAATAATGGATTTACTGCTTTAAGAATTGTATCTAGATTTGCATATTTAGACCTAAAAAATGGATTTGTATTGTCTTTTGGAATTGACTCTATATCTAAATGGAATGCTATTAATGCTTTTGTTATTTCAATTTGGCTATCACTTTCTTTTAATCCTTCTATCCTATCTGAATATAAATTTGATGCATTCTTTTTATTTTCTTCGTTTACTTTTCTCTTAAAATCATAATTCATTATTTCTTCTGGACTCATACACACATCTCCCTTTTTTAATAGTTTATTTAATTTATAATTTAGAATGGCACATCATCGTCACTTATTTCAACTGTCTTACCATTTTTGTCAACATCTCTTTGTTTTTCTTTTTCATTCTTTTCTTTTATTTTTTCTTTCATTGCCTCTATATTTTTATCTGTGAAAGGATAATTTTTATCACTTAATATTTCATCTCCTTTTTTCAAAGGTTCGTCTCCACCTTCTATTTCTAAAAATGTAAATGCACTTTTTTTAATCCTTGAACCAAACCCTGCTGATTTACTAGTAACTATAGACTTGACTGTACCTTCAAGAAGACCAACATCTCCCACCTTATATAAACTTTTAAAGCCTTCTATCATATCTTTGTTATGTATTCTAAACGTTAGATTGCAACCTTGCTTACCATAATTATTAATTAAACCTTTAATCTCTAAGTACTCACCTAAGTCATCTTTTTTTTCTTCTATATTTTCAATTAATGCATATGCCCTCCAAACTTGACTTGCCTTTATTGGTTTTACTATTTCTCCCTTGTCATCAATTGGATTACCTTTGTCGTCATATTTTTCTCTATTACAAAAAGTTCCTGATATTTGAAATCTCTCTTTCTTTTCACCATCTTTATAGTATAAATTGTTGTTTAAGGAACAAACACATCTAACAATATCACCTTTTCCGTCCTCTGCTCTAGTTTTTATTTCATTAGCTATTGTCTCTATCCCTAAAAACATTTGATTTGGTGAACCATCTGACTTAAACATTGATGTAAAATAGTCTACGTTCACTGATTCATTTGGTGCTGTTTCAACTTTTAAGGTAAATCTTATTGCTTCTTGACCAGTTCCTTCATCCATTCTAGCTATATTTAATATATCTAAAACTTCTCCTGATACAAATACTTGATTATAGTTTATTCTTTTTTCTGCCATTCACACTTCTCCTTTTTAATTTGCATTTTATTTAGTTATTGCTATACTTAATTTTTTTATATACTTATAATAACATGTTCTATTTATTATTTCAATACTTATTTTTAATTTTATTTATTTTAATTTTTTATTTTTTTGAACAAATCTCGATTGAATTGACTATGAAAACTCTCAATTTGATTTGCTATACTTTCACAACATAATTTAACCTCTGGATTTGCACTTGAACTATTGTTTCTTTCTTTATAAACATGACTCCACTCAGTCATATTTACTTTAAAAATAAAATTACTAGGAATGCTTAACATATATAATCCTCTTTTTACATCCTTATTATCTTTTAAATCTTCTCTTATATATCCATTTATAGCTTTTACATAGTTTATTCCATTAATTTTGATTGTTTTAGGTATATTTTGATTTACATGCTGTAAAGCAATATCTGTAGGAATAATTTTATCTTCATACCATTTTGATATCTCATGTTCAAAATCAGCTAATCTTGTGCTACTTCTTATTATTCTATTATTGAATCTTTTAGTATGAGAATCCCAATCATCTTGACCAGCTCTATGTAAACCTTCCACTGTGATAGACATATCTATGAACCTTAACATGGTCGTATGAGTCCATCCCCATTTCACTAAACTTTTCATCCATGTATCAAATTGTTCTAGTTCTGAACTTAATTTATCTGAAATAATTATTTTACCTCTATTATCTAAGACTTTATCACAGATACTTCTAATTTCTAATTCTTTTTCTCTAGTCCAACTTCTTTTACTCATGAACATTGATACTATAGCATCATCAATCCCTGTTATTTCATTTAAATAAACTTTCAATTCACCAGCTCCTAACCTTCAACTATAATATATCCTTCTTTATAATGTCTTCCCATATTGTTCACCCTTTTATAATACTTATAATCACTCTCCCCTTTTATTCTTGGTACAAATACATCTATTGCATTAGAATTACCAAAATATTTATTAGAGCCTCTATCTTTAACTACTTTTAAATTTCCATCAACCAATATTTTAGTTCCAAATTTAAGATGATTATTGGCTACAAAACCATATCTTAATTTTTCTCCTGTTGCTGTCACATCTCCATGTTTACTATTTTCACAGTTTAAAGAAGTATAATAGCTTACTTCCCATGTTATAGGAATTAGTTTTTGTATTTTAACTCCTAATTCTTTCTCTAAATTAATTCTTTTCATTTCTAACTTATATTCTTTACTATCTTTATATTGCTCCCATTCGTATTTATACATTAAGTCAATATTCTTAGTTGTATTTAGCATTACGTTTTTATTTATATTACTAGTGTCAACTTCTTCTGTATTAGCAAATATAGTTACAGTACCACAAATTATTAAAGTTCCTGTTACAATTATGTTTCTCCACCTCATATATACCTCCCAATCATATTAAATAATAATTTTAATTACTTTTATTTAATAGCATCATCTAATTCTTCTTCAGTCGGCTCTTTTCCTTCCCCATTCCATTCAAAAGAATCTTCTAAATATGCACTTGGATTATAACAACAACCATCACAATCTGTATATCTGTTTTTACGCATTTGTTTAAATTTACAATCCATAATAATACCTCCTAAGATTATTTATTGTTTATTTCATCTAATAATAAATTTAAGTTATTTTTTGCTTTTTTTACTTCAATTCTAGCTAGACATAATTTAATACCTTTATCTAAATCAAATTCATCTATATCATGACAAGTAGCCGAAGCTTTAAATCCATCTTTATCAACTATCACTTTTTTATGATTCGTTCTATACCTACATGTATCTCCCATACTAAGAGAAGCTCTTATTTTCCAATCATCCCAATTATATTTCTTTTTCTCTTTATTATTTACTATTTCAAAATGCTCCTTAAATTCACTATAACTCATAAATCCCATTCCATAATCTGTTTTAAAATGTATATTTCCATTATCTTCTATAGATGTAACTATAAATATATCTCCTATTTCAAATATTCCAAGACCTTGTATTTCCTTTATTAATTTTATTTTATTTCCTTCTATTTGCATACTTTCTTCATCCTTTCTATTCTATCGTTATATTTATCAATTGCTTCTTGTTCTTTTTCATTAACATCTCTATTATATTTACCTTTAGCTTGTACTATTTTCCCATCTCTAACTTCAATTGTTACTAAGCTCTTACTTATATTATCTTTTTTCTCATAAATAATATATGACACTTTCCATCTATAACATTTTCAATATAGCTACTTACACAATTATTTTGTTGTACTGCTTCATCTTTAATTTCATTTGTAGTTTTAGGGTATATAAATTTATAATCTTGATAGGTATATTCTAATGTTTTATCTATTCTTTTATTGAATATTTCTTCTTCAAATTCAGTTTTAAGTCGATTATAATTTCGAGATGCTATTTTATGGGTTGTCAAGAAATGCCTTGGATATTTTTCGTATTTATCACTTATTGAACTCATCATAATGACATAATCATATAATTCATTTAGAGTACTTTCAAGCCCATTTAATGCTTCATATGTCATCAAATTATCTATATAATTTATAAGTGATTGAGGCTTATATTTATATGTATCTATTAATCTATCAAATATCACTCTATAGTAACCATAGTCAAGAAGAGATATTAAATTATTTTTTCCTATTGAATTTAATTCTAAGCTTAATAAATTATTATACAGATTAGGATTTTTACTATAGCTTTGTATCAGTCTATCACTCAAAGTAATACTATGATTTCTACAGATAGAAATAAGACCTTTAGGTATACTCTTAATATCACAATTTATTGGATAAATCACTTTTTTTAACCCTGCAGAGAATAATTGTTCATACTCAGAATAATTATTTATTTCATTTAAAAAACTTCCTATATTTCTTATTCTTTCAACTCTCCTTCCCCAAGTTCTGCTACTCTTACTTCTATTTACTCTTCCATCTACAAAATTTAAAAAACACTTATAATTTTCATCTTCAAAAGAATTTATTACCTCATGTAAATTATATCCTCTAAGTTGTGCACATATATCTTTTACAACTTTGCCTGATTTACCAATGCATTCTCCTGTTGCCAAATTGTATTTTACATTTTTACTATCCTCAAATTCAAACACTAAAAATTGTTTGTTTTTATAAGATTTCAAATATTAATCACTCCTTTACATCTTGATGACAATTGTATGACATAAGTTATTTTTCTACCTATGTAATAATCATTTTAGATTTTTTTAGAATTTATATATTTTTCTTTTAAACCTTTATTACTTCTTGTTTCCATGAATTTATTTATAGATTTTATATAGTTTATATCATTAGAAATTCTCTTAAGACTTGTTATAAAGTAAACAGAATAGCTTCTTGGCATCTTCTTTCTGATAGCTAAGTCAATTACTGTTCTGGCAGCATTATAACTTTTTAAATGAGTATGCCCTTCTTTAAACTTCTTATTAGTATTATATACAATATATCCAGTTTTAGATTTGATAATAATATATTCTTTTTTCTCATATATTTTATTTGCATCCATTATAAATCCTCAATTTTATGCCATATCATTTCTAACTTTCCATGCTTTATATTTAGCTTTCTTCTAATTTCATATGCAGATTTAATTTCTGCTTTTACATTTTGCCACTTTTCCAAAACTTCCTCATATTCCTTATTCTCTTTTTGCAAAAAGAGTATTTTTTCATTTAATTCATCTATTTTAGTATTTAATTCTCTATTTTTTTCTAATAAATCATA
This sequence comes from Clostridioides sp. ES-S-0108-01, assembly GCF_020662285.1. Taxonomy (NCBI): domain Bacteria; kingdom Bacillati; phylum Bacillota; class Clostridia; order Peptostreptococcales; family Peptostreptococcaceae; genus Clostridioides; species Clostridioides sp. ES-S-0108-01. The sequence continues at coordinate 27,278 of NZ_JADGMN010000010.1, forward strand.
GTGTCTTTGCTCATCTATAAGTATTGAAATCACTGCCTTTCACCTGCCTCTTATATGCCATTTTAAGATTGTGAGGTACAAATATAAACAGTATTTTATACAAAGCCTTAGAAAGCCATATATGAGGTAATATTTTTAATTTTCTATTTTCCAATATTCTTGAATCCACCATTCTGTTTCTGTATTACTTTTAATCCATTTTTCATCTACTTTTTTATATTTAGCTCTTTCTTCAATTGATTTCAAATAAATCAAATCATAAACATCAATTTTATTATCCTCAAAAACAGCTTTACTTACTTTTAGAATTTTTTTATTGCCTGATTTTAGATTGTATAGTGTGAGTTTAGGAGAATATTTAGTATCTATATCTATTACTAAACAATGTCTTGGATTTGAATTATTGTCTTTTATACTACATGAACCTACAAACTCAAAATTAGTTTGTATTTTTTTACTAATTGGGGTATCAACACTTTCTATTTGATTTACAAGATAGGAGCATAATTCTTTCGTATCTACCTCTTTAAACTTTTTTTCTGTTTCTTTATTAGAATATTTTCTCATAACCTTTATATCACATGGTAAACTATCCTTTTTAAATTGTTTTTTATTATAGATTGAGTTGTAAATATCATAAACTTTTAAAAGTTTGCTAGACTTTCCAAATTCATCAAAGAAATCTAATTTAATTAGTATAGATAATTGTTTGGAGTTTATATGTCCTTGCAAGTCATTCAATAGTTCTAAAAATGAATCATATTTATTATCTTTAAGAGAATATAGATACTCTCCTATATCAGAATTTAAAAATTTAATAGATTCAATTCCCTTGTAAATACTATTTGTATCTCTATTAAAGAAGTATTCAGATTTTGAAAATCTAAATTTAGGATTTTCTAATTTAATACTAAAATACTCTATTTCATCTGTTAATTTTCTTGTTCTCTCTGTATCTTCATTATATAAATTGAATGCTACAGTATAATATTCTAATGGATAATGTGACTTAAGGTATGCACAATATAAACTATCATATGCATATGAAAGACTATGCGAAGCATTAAATGAATACGAAGCGGCATCATTTACAACTTGCCATGTATCCTCAAAATTGTCAATTGTTCCTATTTTATTTATCCATTTTTGTCTTAATTCATCATACAGTTTTTTTAGTTCTTCTTCTTTAAATTTCTTCTTCTTGATTTTATTTATAATATCATAACTCTCAGATTCCTTTATTCCCAACCATATTAAATATTTCATTATGGATTCTTGATACATAAGGTAATGGTAACTATCTTCTAATAATTTATCTAATTCCTCCACATTGGTAGTATAAGGGTTTCTATTAATAAAGTTATCTAATAAGGATGCAAAACCTGGTCTAATACTCGCTATAAATGCACTTGTTTCAGCCACACTTGATATTTTGTATTTAGATGCTAGACTTGTAGCATAGTCTGAGTCCACTTGATTTATAGTACAAGTTAATTTATTTCTATAGATATCATATGTCTTCTTATCTAGTAAACTATTTAGTTCCTCAATTGTAGGAATACTAATATTTGCTAATTCACAAGTTTTTCTGATTAATGACCACACCTTCACTGTTAAATAATCATTCTTTAAATACTTATACTTATCACAATAATATCCATCTATATTACAACATATCCCATCCTTAGTTTTTAATAGTCCTACTTCTTCATCAATTGTTTTGTCATATATAAGCATAGAGCATGGTGAGAAAGAAACACTTTCTACTACTCCTACAAATACCTTTGATTCATTTATTATATCTTTCCAAAAAACATCATTTGTATATTTATCTAAGTTTTTAGCTACTTCGTCATATTCAGATAGTTTCATATCATTTGCTTTACACCATAATCTAAATGCTGATGCATCTTGTAACGGCTTATAACTTATCATCCAAGCACAATTTTCTTCTCCTAATAAGTCTTTAGTTGCTTGTATAAATGGTTCTGCATCTTCAGCATTTAAATCTATATCAGGTAAAGATTTTGCTGATAGTATCCTTTCAGCACTCATAAATCTAGTAGGGAATAATGGTACTGGAGCATTTAATCTATCTATTTCAGTTAACCCTAAAAGGTTATTTATTATAAATGAAGGAGCAGAACCTCTCCCTGTTTTAGTAAGAAGACCATTATATTCTTGTTTGGCTCTTTGAACTATTTTATAATCTATAATAAAGTAATCCGCCATATGAGTTTCCTCTATAATATCAAATTCATATCTTATAGCATCTAAGTATTCATTCCATCTATTTTTAGGTATATTTTTTCTTTTCTCTAACCATTCTTTATTTAATATTTCTTTCAGTTCTTTATTTGGATTTTTAGATATTGATGGTAACTTTATATCTTCATTTATCAGTGTAATTTCTTCACACTCATCAAATATTAGAGTATTTTTTAATGCTCTCTCAACTTCTTCCTTTGTTAATACATTTTGTTTTTCATATCTTTTAAATATATCATCTGAATTTGGATAATCTAAAATAAATCCATCTTCTTCAGGATAATTTTTACCTTTAGCTTTAAGAAATTTAGTTCTATATTTTGATTCTTCTGGATAAATATAATGACTATCATTGGCATGTATTATATCTATATTATATTTGCTGCTTAATTCTAAAACATCTTTATTATGCAAAGCTTGAGTTTTATGAGGATGAGATTGTACTTCAAGAAAGAAATTATTTTTAAAATAATTCTTTAGTTTTACTATTAATTCTTCTCTATTCTCAAGTTTTAGTATTCCAGCTACACATGCAGTAGTAATAACTACATCCCCTGGTTTAAATATCTCAAATAATATTTTTTCATCTATTCTTGGCTTATAATAATATCCATTTTTATTAGCTAAACTTAAAGCTTTATTTATTTGCTTGTAACCATTATCATTTTTAGCAATTACTATTAAGTGATAATTTCTTCTATCTTTCTCATTTATATCATTTACATAGTAAAATTCTGCTCCAATAATCATTTTTAATCTATATTCATCACATAAAGTTTTTGCCTCATATACATTTCCTTGATATCCATGTTCTGTCGTAAAATATGTATTTTGGCCTAGTTTTATTGCTCTATCTATATATTCTCGTGGTTTAGTGATTACATCTAACGACCTTATATTTGAATATATTTTATGACTATGATAATTATTATATCTCAACTCATCACCTCAACTTAAAAAACAAATTTTAATTATTAATATTCTTTTCAAATAATTCTATTTTTAAAAAGTCATTACATTTTATAACATCCATGCCATTAAACTTAGTAATATACCTCCTTGTTTTATCCTCTATATATTGGATATTAAGAAGGCTATAGTAACCTTCCCACAAAATAAGAAAATTAGGATATCTTCCTGTTCTGGCAACATACTCACACCTTCTTCTATTTATTTCCCTCTCCAACGAATATGTATCTATCTTAATACCCATATATGATTAGCCCCCTTTAAAACTGACATTTTATAGCCTCTCCTGTTTTTCTAATTCATCACATATTTGTAAACATATTTCTTCCAAATTACATCTATCACATTTTATATCTACATATTTATTCTCATATTTGTCTTTATCCCAAAGACACTTATTTGCTATTTCATATCTAAAAATCTCACTAAATTTCATATTACCACCTCTTATTAAAACCATGATTTTATAGTTTATATTTCCCATCATTCCTTGGATATAGAAATTTTATATCTTTAAGGTCTAAACCATCTCTCTCGTAATAATCCTTTGCTCTTATACATTCTCTTGGAGACACTCTGTATAGTTTAATTAAATCCCTAAAATTTATAAAATGTTTTTGACCATCATTTTTTGATGTAATCTCTCCTTCAAATACCACATATTTAATTTTCACTTTACACCTCTATTCTATTGACTCATTAATACTTTTAATCTTGAAAAATTTGGATTGTATCCCTTCTGCCATACGAAATGAGCATATTCTATACTATCTGTCTTTCCATCATCTGTAAAACTCATTCTTTTGTTATGAACAAAAATATATTTAGGCATATTATTCCTCCATAGTTCCTGCCTTACCTTACCTCCCAAATAATTCAATCTAAGTAACATAATAACAAAACCATCTTCTTTTACATCATTTAAAGCTTTATTAATTATATCTAAACTTAAATTAAATGGAGGATTAGTAATGATTACATCATATTTCTCCTTAGGACGGAACTCTAGGTAATCTTGTTTTAGATTTGCTCTTGAATCATCTCTTATGTCTATTGTATCTATTAAAATATCTTGATTTAGAAAATCTTGAATTGCAGTTGGATAGCTCATTGAATTGGTATTATCTCCACCTGCACATGGATCTAATATCCTTATCTTTAAATTGAGTATATTTTCATATTTACTAAACTCATTTAAAAACTCTTTAATTTTAGGAATTGGAGTCCTATAGTAATCACTTACATGAAAATCCCTAGCATCACTTCTATTTGTACTACTTATAAATATCACCTCTATTTATCTAATATTTCATTTACTGTTACGGCTATAAATATAAATATAGCATTTATAATTCCACATATAGGATAGACTACCAATATTCTTAAAATATTTTTTCCCAACTCTAATCCACTATAGTTACTAGCTTTTAATAAGTTAACCACATTTACAAATCCATCTAAAAATAATACTTTTCCTCCTACATATGCTGCTATTATAAATCCTAGTATAAAAATAGTAATTGAAGCTATATGGTTAATGTTATTCCTTTTCTTCTTTATCCTTTTAAACAAATATAAATACCTCCTCAATATTTTAATCTTGTTTTCCAAAATATTCTTCTAGTGCTTTTATAAATAAATGCTCTTTATTTTTAGCATTTTTTATTATATTTTTAATATCCTTTACAGTACAAGCATACTCGTCGCCCCATGAATCCCATCCATTTTGGTATGTATGGGTTAAAATATATCCATAACCATATTCTTTTAATGTTTTATCTATCTCAACTAAATTACAATGAGCATCATATAGTCTATATTGGTCAAATTGATTTTGGTCTTTATTATGATTCATTGATATGGCACATATAATGTTATAATTTTTTATATCAAATTTCTCATTTCCTAGTACATCTACTTTTTTCATCTTTAATCTCCTTAAAATAATACTTTTAATCTATGTCATCCCTTAATAGTAATAATGCTACAACACAAAATCCATTAACTATTATTCCATTAGTACTCCCCGATAGATAATTGAATAGCATAAAACATAAATTTAAAATTGCACCAATATATAAAATCAAATTAATTCTCCTCTATTATAACTGGAACATTACACATAATTACTTTTTTATCACTAAAATATAACGCTACAGTTCCACCATTACTATAATCTACCTTCATATTTTTATCTGCATATTTTTTTAATATTTCACCATTATTAGAATATAAACTTACTGTTACAGATGTCTTTATATCTTCTGTGTTGTTTTTAGAATCTTTCTGTATCTCAGTACACCCAGACATGCCTATTAATATTGTTCCTAATAACCCCGTTAATAAAAACTTTTTCAATATAATTTCACTCCTTTAGTTTTAATTGAATTGTAAATAGGAATATATATTTAGAATTTTTTGAATTGCTTAAATGAATTTCTTAGAATTAAAATTTTGATTAATCATTTACAACATTATATCTATCATCTTCTCTCCATCCAAAATTGTATGGTTTTATAATATTACATATTATATCTTTACATAAATACATATAATCTTCAATGCTATCTTTCGAGTCACCATCTTGTATATTTATTAATGTATCACATCCACCACAGCTTCCATAACCAACATATGTCATAAGATATTCTCTTTCTGATGGTTGATATATCTTTTTTGGTATTAAGTATAATAAAGTACCTTGGAAATCTCCATCATCTATTTCACTTATATTATTTACATCCCACTCATCATCTTCGTTGATATTGTCATTCAAAATATATTTTACAGATAATTTAACCAAATCTTCATAACTACAGTAACTATTATTATTAACGAAATCAGACTCTAACAATGCCTCATGTAATCTTGTTTTATTTTTTATCCACTTTTCTTTACAATATTTTATCATTTAAATCTCCTTTAAATATTATTTAGATTTTTCAATCCTTTACCCCAAAATAAATTTATTTACTATAAATAATTTCATACTTTCCCCATTTTTCTTTACCGATGCTAACTTCAGCAACATCCACTATCATTAGTACATAAAAAATTTCATAACAACTCTCATTGTTGCAGGTATATCTCAAATGTTCTCCACCTCCATCAAAATTTATTTCACAATCTAGAGAATCTATGCACTCTACATCACTACTATTGCAATAAGGACATCTTATTTCAACTTCATCCACTTATTCTCAACTCCCTATTAAATAATTCATATTAAAATATTTATTTTATTACATTAAGTCCATGTTCATAACCTTGTCTATAAGCTGCTACAAAATTTCCATTTACAGTACAATCACAATTTAAACACTTATATTTACCAAAACTAATCATTTCAAATTCATGTTTTTTACATTTATCTAATATCTCTATTTCTTTTTTTATTTCTTCAAATATTTTTTTGCTAGTATCTTTCATATTAAATATCTCCCCCATCTATTATTTTTATTTAATTTTTTCTTTTAAATTTTCAAGTATTCCATCAAAACAACTATCGTGTTCACTACAAATATTATATACACAATATGGACAACGATTGTCTAAATTCTCATCAATATATCGTGCGTATCTTTCTAATATTTCTGTAGTATAATCTTTATCTTCCAACTTTAAGTAGTTTATGAATTCTTCCATTATGTATCTATATACTTTATCTTTTTCTTGTTGAATGTTCTTAAAAAGCCTATAATCTTCAGTATTTACTTCTCCATTTTTTATTTTTCTTTCATATTCCATAGTTCTCTCCAATTAAATACTATTTTACCTTTTTATCATATTTAGCTCTTAAGTAATGTAAATCTTTCCATGCTCTATCAAATTTACTATCTCTTTTAAATATGTACTTCCCTTCTTCGTTTTTTGTATATTCAAATCCTAACCAAACTAAAAAATCAGAGACATTTCTATAATTAACAATTCTTACCTTTTCCATTTTATAATTCTCCCTCAAATTTTCTAATTACATCAATTCTTTTCTGTAGCTTTCTATTATCGAAGTCTTCATCCTCCATCATATATTCTAAGTTATCAAGTAAATAATTCACTGCTGTTATATAGTTTTCAACTTCTTTATCCATATTAAATATCTCCTCATCTATTATTTTTATTTTACAGTTATCATATTTTTAATCATCTTAGTAGTATTTACCAAAGCTTTATTTAAAATATCATCATCTATTTCAATTGGTCTTATATTACCACTTCTAGCCATACCAGCACATACACAATCTGTTATCATTTCTAAAATATCTATCAGATTAACATCTTCTGGACATCTTGACAATAAATGATGTCTTTCATTTTTTATATGTAATTGATACCATTCATCACCAACAAAATCTGTATTATTATTTATAGTTGATAGAAAGTTTTTGTAAAATAGTTTTTCATCAGATTTTTTAGTATAATCATGTGTAACTCCAGCAACCATTAATTTTAAAGCTAATTCATTCATAATATTTCTAACATCTTGTATATGCATATCATTTGCCTCTTGAAATTCTTTAAAACTAACATCTTTTTTTTGCTGTTCTTGTATCTCCATTTGAATTTTTATAAATTATAGTCATTTTTCTTATCTCCTTGATTAATTATATAAATATCTTTTTCTTCATAATTACAATTAAAGCATTTTACATAATGTTCATATATCATTAACTCTTTCATTTTTTACCTCACATTAAAAGTATCATTTTAATTAATCTTCAACTCTTTCATATGTCATTTCAAATATATCTTTTTTACAAGGATATCTCTCTCCCTTAACACCTGTTATTATGAAATCTGTCTCTAAAATGTAATGGTCACCTTCTAACGTTTTTATATATGGCTTATATAATTTACATCCACCACATTTATTCAGTCGTTGATTTTCATATATACAATTATCTCTCATACATTTAAATCCATCTTCTAAACCTTCTTTATATGGTTTAGCATCGATGATAATTGGTTTTTTTCTATACTTCATAACTTCCCTCCATTTAAAATTAAGATTTTATAGTGTTATGTCACTTAAACATCACTTTTGCTTTAATTATTTTAAATTCTTCTATTTTAATTATTTAAATATAATCATAGCACTATATTCATCAACACTATAAGGTGCTGAACTTCCAATTCCAGAATATTTAATATTTAAAATATCATCATTTCTATATGTAGATAAAACATCATTTACATCTTTTACTAATTCATAATAATTACTATTTGTATATATTTTTATTTTCATATTTTTACAATCCCCTTTTATATATTTTCAATCTTTATTTTTTTATATCGTCTATATACCCTGTCCCATTACAATGAGGGCATGATTCTAATGGTTTATTAATTGCATCTACAACCCCTTTTAACCATGTATCAACTTTCTCTTTTAATTCATTCTCATTATTTGCATACATAGCATCTATTGCAGTATATCCATCATAATTACATTGGTTGTGCGTCATTGAAAATATTTTTACTTCTTTATATTCTTTAATCTTAAAATTAATCTTATTACGTTCTTTTTTAGTTTTTGCAAAAACATTTTGATAAGTTATTTTTTCTGGCGTTAATAATGGTACTATTTTTTTAACAGTAAAACAGAAATCATAATCAGATGTTATTTTAGCTTTACTTAAATCTATATTCTCTTTTATATATTGTCTTGTTATATCAAACATTTGTTTTGAAGTTAATTTGCATGGTCTTGATGATAACATTAGTTCTGGAAAAATTATTTTATCTAATAACTGATGTTTTACATCTGCATTTGTTATTTTATATACAGAACTATTTTTATAGTTTTCTTTAACACCATTAGCCTCATATTCTATCTTATTTGGCATTTCAAAACTATCTAATTCCATAATTACTTCTATTTTTACATTTTCTACTTCAACTAATTTAGGAGGAAGTTCATCTTTTTGAAAAGTATAAAATTCACGTATTTCAAAATCAAATTTATCTATGTCTTCTACATTTATTGTTTTAGGAAACTTTTCACATTCCATATTTTTGTTATTAAGTTCATATCTTTTATTTGTATATTCTATTAATTTAGTTTCAATTCTTTCTGGATATTTATCTATAACATACCAATTTTTACAGTATGTTTCTTTTGGTTTCTCTCCATCAAAATATATATTAGTTAGCTTGGTTCTATGATAGTCATAACCATACCCTTGAAATACCTCACAATCAGATATAAAACATTCCTTATTTGTTTTTACCATGTAAATATTCATCATAATTACCCTCCATTTAAAATTAAGCTTTTATTGTATTTCATTATAATAAATTAATTCTGGATTACGACATTCTTCATATCGACTATATCCTAAAAATTCATCGTCTTCACAATGTATTTGTATATATGGTTTTATCCAATTTAAAAATTTATTTATTTCATCATCATAATTTTTTAAGTTACTTCTAATAGTTAAATAATGTGTTTTTGCTATATCGTCATACTCAAACATCGTATTGCTCCTACCTGAGAAAGAATAGCTATCCATTATAAATAACCATCTCCATCTACGACATTCAAAGAATGGATGAGGTGGTGTAATATCATATCTATCTTCTCCTTCTATCATGTTATTTAATATATTAATAACTTCTTTCGGCGTATCCTTTTTTAATTCAATCGCACATACAAACTCTGTATACATTCCCATTAGTATTTCCTCCTAAATTCATCTATTAAATTTTTCATTTTAATTACTTTTAAAATTATAAACTGGTTTTAACACCTCCATTATCTCAATAGTATCTCCTATATTGTTTAAGATGTCCTCTATAGGTTTGTATGCTTGTGGTGCTTCATCTAGTGTTGATTGACCTACACAAGTTGTAAATATTTCTTTCATAGATTCTTCAAATTCATCTAAAGATATTTTTTCTTTAGCTTTTCCTCTTGATAAAATTCTTCCTGCTCCATGTGGTGCTGAATAATTCCACTCAGAATTACCTTTACCTTTTCCTAATATAATCCCATCTCTCATGTTTATTGGAATTATTACTGTTTCATCTTTATTCGCAGAAATTGCTCCTTTTCTAAGTATTTTACTATCCATATCTATATAGTTATGAATACATTCTATAACATCACATTTAATATCTCTTATAAAATGGTCATAATTTACATCTAGGCTGTTATATTTAAACAATATATCCGCAATTATAACCATTCTATTTACAGCAGCGTATTTTTGAGCTATACTCATATCATGTAAATAATCTTCCATTAAATCATTTTCTAAATAACATAAATCATCATGTGGCTTATTCAATTTTCTGTCACTAAGGTCTTTCAAATATTTATTTATCAAATGTTCTTTATTGTCTTTTTTAGAGTAGATATTAAAAACTCTTTTGCATCATCATATGACTTTTTATATTTTTCAACACAATATTTTATAGCTTTGTCTTGGTAATAATCAGCTATTTGTTTTCCTAAATTTCTTGAACCTGTATGAACAGTAAGATACATCTGACCTTTTTCACTTTTATCAACTTCTATAAAGTGATTGCCTCCACCTAAAGTTCCTAACGACATATATGCTCTATTTTTATTCACCTCGCATTTAAGATTATTTATGTCTATATTAAATAAATTCTTTAATAGTTTTTCTCTTGACTTATTATGTATTTTAAATCCATGAGGAATATAATCTCTTATAATCTTATCTAATTTTGTATAATTTATATTATTAATATATTTTTCTAATGGAATAGTAGCCATTCCACAACCTATATCCACCCCTACCAGATTTGGCACTACTTTATCACTTATAGTCATTGTTGTTCCTATTGTACATCCTTTACCAGCATGACAATCAGGCATAATTCTTATACTGGATTCTTTAAATTCCTTTTGATTACATAAATTTATTATTTGTCCTATTGTTATCGAATCTACATTCTCTGTAAATATTTTAGCTTTGTTATATTTTCCTTGAACCTCCATTTATTATTCTCCTTTTAAAACCTGTATTTTAATACCAGTACATAATAACTAAACTATGATTTTCAAAATCAATTATATTTAACATTTTTTGAAATTCTTTTAATACTAAATCCCAAAAATCTTGTGTATATCTGTCATCAACCGTTACTTTTTTGTCGTTTTTATAATAATATTCTGTATCCTTATTATATATTCTAGAATTTATATCTTTTTGTTTAAGAAAAGGGATTATATAATCTTCCAAATCTTCTTTTGTAATAAGTATGGCTTCATCTTCATAACTTTCATAACCCTTTTCCCACTTAGCTTTATATATCATACGAATAATTGCCCAGTCTTCTAAAGCTATGTCAATATCTAATAATTCTTCAAATTTATAAAATTCGTCTTCATTCTTATTTAATTCTTGATACTTTTGTATTCTTGTTTTATTTAAGTAAGTATCTAAATCTGTAACTTTTGTTTTTATTGAATAAAAACCTAAATCTAATCCCATATATATCCCCTCACCTATTAAATTTTATAGTTTAATTTTATTTTTTTATATATGTGCTTTCCCTATTAAAACCCTGGACATCTATAACAACATCGCCTTTTCTTTCAAGTTTTATTATTTCTTGTCTCATTTCTTTAATCTCACTATTTTTAGAATATTGCTCTACTATTTTATTTTTTATTAAAATCATAATACATTCCTCTAAATCATCATACATTCTAATAATTCCACTTTCTCCAAAGCCAAATCTATAAATATAATCATTAACAAGCTTCTTAAGTATTTTATTATACAGCAATACAGTTTTTTTTAAGAATAACTTCCCAGCATCTTCTTCATAAACGAATAATTCCGAGCCAAGATACAATATATTTTCCTTAGCTTTTATTTCATACTTAAAGATTCTTTCTGAGGGTTTTATTGTTTTATCATTTAATTTTTTTGTATCCTCTGATTTTATCGACTTCTTAAAAGAACTCATTATATTTGTTCCTTTCCTTTCATTTTAAAATTTATATTCCGGTTAAAACTGTTGTTTTAGTTACTTTTATATTCCATACATTTTAAAACTAAATTCTACCTCTTCATCATCTTTAAATTCTTCATTGAAGACTTCTTCTACTGTTTTATCCTTAGAGACAACTATATGTAAATAACCTCGTTTACTAATAAAAGAAGTTTGATAAAGATTATCTGCACCCAAGAAATCCCCTTCTTTCTTCCAAGGTACATATATATACTCTACACTTCCGTTTTCGTATTCTATCTTTACATTTGTAATATCCTTATAATCATTCAATCTTTGAATTTCATCAACACGTTTATGTATTTGTATATGTAAATAATCTGCATTCTTGCATTTACCTATATAATTCAAAGCAAATCCTCCAATAGTTTCATGTATATTATCTAAATAAAACGCCCCTACATCTCCAATACCTAACTCTACACTCTCTAAGTTCTCTAATCCTAAAATTATTTTCTTTATTTTCATAAACTAATCCTCCTTTTTTATTAGAATCTATCTTTTAATATAATTCAAATAGTTTTAAAGATTTAATATTGAATAACTATGTATCTCATATTTCCATATAAATTTCTTTTAGCTTTTCCTATAGTTCCATCTTTTTTTATTGGGCTATTATTAAATATTTTCATATTAGCTCTCCTATATCAACTTAAAATTTTTATATATTATATCAACTTTAAGATGATTAGTCGACATAAATTATTTAATTTATACCAGTATTTTCTTTTAATTAGTTTTCTTTACTTTCTCCTCTATTCACTTCATAATATCCAGATATTTCGATATCTTCATTCCTCAGAATAATTTTCCCACTTTCAAATATTGTTAGTGTAACATTTTTTAATTCTACTTCTCCAATATTTAAGATTGCTGCTTCAATAGAAGCATAATATTCCCCTTCTTCAATTACTTTTAGAGCTTTTTCTACCATCCGCCTTGTAATATCATCTTCTAGAACTAGAATCAAATTAATATTCTGTTTTTTAGATTGATGAATTATAAGATTATCTCCAGCTTTTATTTTGTATTTAGTCATTTAAAACCTCCTTTTGATACAATGTTATATCTTTTTCATTAATTTTACTTATTTATAATATTTAATTTAGATATATTTATTTTATATTTATCTAAATAATAATTTCCTTCAACTACATCAACTGCTTCATACCATAAATAATCTATATCTTCTTCAGATATTTTTAATTGTTCAATAGACTCTTTTTTCATTCTATCTGCCCAATCTTTAGCTTCTTTTTCAGTACAAACTCTATGCATATACAAATGTACAAATTTCCCTTCATGAATTAATTCTTCTGCAATGTAATATAACTTTAAAACTTTATTATCTAAATATTGTTTATCTTCTGATTCTTCTAAAGCTGATATTAGTTTTTCTGCTGAATTTTCATCTTTTATATCTATGTTTTTTAATATACTTTTTGTAGACATATCATCACTCCTTATTATTTTTTAATCCATCCTTCTGGATAATCATTTCTTAGAACTCTTAATCCTAGTATTTGTTGGGCTTGATGTATAGCATTTTTAAAATCTCCTAATTCAGAAGGATGTTGTCTTTTTAATTTATAAAAAACATTCCATGCATTTATTAAATTATCCATGATTAATCCTTCTTCATGGTTTAATCCATCAAGTCTTTTTCCTTCTCTATTGCCATTCATTGTTATTGTAATCCCATTTAAATCTAAACTCTTTTTATTTAAACTTTTTATGTAATGTATTATAGGTTTTACTACATCTTCAACATCTGCATTTACCTTTCTAAGTAAACTATAATCACTAGAATCATATTCAACATAAGTTAATTGGTTCGTATCACTATCAAAACCTAATGATAATTCTGTTTTTCTATTTATAGGTATTAAATCCTTTTTACAACTAGGGCATATCATTATCTCTTCATTCAAAAAATAATTATATTCTTGCAATGTTTCTTCTCTATCGAAATATTTATTGCAATTCTCACACCAAAATCTCACAATATCACTCCTTTAATTTTTCCTACCAGTCTATACAAATACTCCCCACCTTTAATTTAATTAATTCTTTTTTACAATTCTCAATTCATTCAATATTATCTTCATAAGATATATCACTTTTACTTAAATCTACAATCTCATCATTTAATATACTTAAGAGATTTTCTAAACTACAAATCTCATGTTTTTCTAAATAATTCTCTCTTAACTTTATTTTTATAAGTTTATTTAAATTAGGAGCTTCTTCTTTTGAAAACATAAATATATAATTTCTTTTCAATGGATATTCTCTTAATTCTTCTAAACTATTGATATTTTTATTTTCTATTTCTTTTAACCAAATCTTCTAATTTTTCAGTATTTCCCCCACAATATTTTATTATTTTATTTACAGCATTCTTATTTTTTATAATATCTGTTTCAAAATACATATATCTACTTTCCTCCTTATATTAAAAGAAATATTTTAATGCCTCCTAGACTTTCTCCTCTCATGAAACCTTCTATCCATCTTGAAATTTTCAACTTCATAATATAAAACCTTTTTTCTCTTATGTTGCTCTTTAAGAAATTTACCACTAAATTCTTCTTTGGTCATAACAATCACCTCCAAAGAGAGGGTTAAGCCTCCCTTATTCATATAATACTATTTGTTTTTTATCTAATGTTTCTTGAACATCAATTATCCTTTGATTTGATGAACCTTTAAAAATCAACTCTAAAGATTTTTTATCTTCTTCAAATTTTCCATCTACAAGAACATCTATTAATTTTAACAATTCTAGCTTTTCATTGTCTGTTATGAGTTCTTCAAACTTAAAACCTGTATAACACCATATTGTTTTGTTTGTATTCTTTTTAATTAATTTAGCTAAATGAACAAATCCTTGTAGTTGTAGAAGTGGGTCTCCTCCTGAAAATGTTACATCTGAAAATGTATTTGAAATGATTTCCTTATAAATATCTAACACTTTAGTTAAAGTTCCATTTTTTATATCCCAAGATTGAGGATTGTGGCAGCCTCTACACATATGGTTACATCCAGAACAATAAATAGATGTTCTAAACCCTTCTCCATCAACAATTGTGTCATGTTTTATATCTAAAATATAAATATAATTTTTATCCATGTGTGACCCTATCTTTTAACTCAGCTAGTTTTGCATTATTCCAGCTATTCTGTGGGTTTTATTGTTTTCATAACTCTCTCCTTTAACTATTCTACCTTTTCCCAGTTTACAAATTTATAAATATTAAAATTTAAATCTATATAATATAAATTATATTGTTCAATATTTTTATTTTTAAGTTCTAATGAACTTTTCAAGCCTCCTAATGTCTTAAAACCAATTCTATTACTATTACCTATATGAAAATTTTCCATATCTTTATTTTTTGCAAAATAAATCCTATCCCATCCCATATATTTATACCTATATAATTTTGTATTTTATTTAGTTTATATTCTTAACATATTATATTTAGTTCCTCTTCCTTATTTATAATAATAACATAATTCTTTATTTATTTCAACGATTATTTTGCATTTTATTTAGTTTATGATTTTATTATTTATATTCGCACAATTAAATACCTTGTATATATCTTTTTAAGAATATGAAACTTCTTTACCTTCCTCTCTAACTCTTATAAAAACAGGAAATCTTAAGGATAGTTCACCTTTTTCATTATTGGTTTCCTCGAAAAATTTTACTTCTATAACTCGTCCTAATATCTTATTTTGATTAATAAAATAATACTTGCGTTGTTCATCTGTAAATCCAGAGCCAACTCCTAATCTATATCCTTTGTAATCACATATTATATTGTCTAACAAACCCTTGTATTTACCATCGCCTTCCTCTATAGCGATACATCTTATATCACATGTATTAAACACTTTTACTTTAAGTAAGCTTTTTACACGTTTACATTGATATGATTCATTAGATATATTAATCATTACCCCCTCTTCATTATTGGATATCATTTCACTTAAATATTTATTAATCATTCTAACATCTTTACCTTGATATAATGGTTTTAAATATTCAACATATTTTAGTTCATTGATAAGTTTTTTAAATATCCTTTCAAGTTTATTTTTTCTAATATAACATGGTGTTTTATCTTCTCCTGCATAAAAGTCATTTATATTTTGAATATAGTCATAACAAACCATCTTTAACCCAGTTTTAATACCTTTGACTCTGCATCTTTTTAAAGTATCTTTAAATCGCTCTTTAGAATCTTTATAGATACCTTCTGCAAGTAGTTCTCCATCATAAACTCCCGAAGGCATTTTAATAAAGTCTTTCTCTATATCAATTAAGTTTTCTATTATCTGCCCTTGTCTACTAAATATTTTAATGTAGCTTTTATCCTTAATTACTATTATTCTTGTTCCATCTAATTTGGTTGTTAAAATAAATTCTTTGTTATCAAGTTTGTCTTTATTTTTATCATAATTTTCTGCCAACATTACTCCAAATTCTCTTAAAACTCCTGGCATTATTTTATTTGCAGTTTTGGATGTCAAACCTAATTTAATTGATTTTGTAGCTAATCCAATTATAAATTTTTTCAATTCTTCATTTTGAGTCGCAAATACTTGTATAGTTTTAATGTCAGTATCTCTCCCTGTATTATTTTCAATTAGATAATCAATCATATCATATATATCATTTAAATTATTATAATTAATATTATTCAACGATTTAGATATTTTCTTTTTAGATATTCCAGTTACAACATATTGGTCTAACAGAAATTGTAAACATTCAACAAACATTCTATTATTTTTATATTTTTCTAATATTCTCTCTTTTTCTTTTCTACTAGATGTAGCTGCTAAACTATCAAATATTTTTTTTACTTCTAAAAGCTCTTTCATTAAAAACCTCCTTGTGCCTACTAGGTAAAATCATATTAAAACATTTGTTTTAATTTAACCTTCAACCTTATACCAATTCCAATCTATAAAATTTTCAAAAACATAATCCCATGCAATTTTATCTATATAATCCTCTCTCTCTTCATCAGACATATCTTTTAAATCATCATCATCTATTTCAATCTCCAGCTCACAGTCTGAACCAACTTTATTAGTTTTAACATGTACATTTATTTTCATATTTTAAAATCCTCCTATTCAATTTAAATTTTATTCCAAATCAAAATTTTTACACTGCAAAATCTCTTTATTACCTTCTAAGCAAATAGACTTAAATTCAATTTCTTTATCTTTAGAGTTACAATATCCTTCATAATTATTTGCACATGCTAAAAGCTCACACTTTATACAATACTCATTGACTTTCATATTAGGATGATAAACAGGAGTTGAACCAGCCACAATTTGTCCACAATATTTACACATCCAAATTTTACAAGTATATTGCTGACTCCTTGTTGTAATTAATTGACAATCTTTTATCCTTGAAAACTTATGTCTGAATATACATCTAAAACTTTTAATAAACATCACTCCTTTATATACTCATTATTCTTGTCATACTGTTGTCATCACTGAAAATACTAGTTTTAATTGACAGCATTTTTTAGTTCTATTTCTTCTATATCTCTAACAGCAAACCAATATGGTTTATATTTAAAGTCATCTATCCATTTTTTAAATACTTCGCTTATCCTACTCTCTAGTATTAATATGTCTTCAGCACGTATATTTTCAAACCAATCTTCTCCATACTCTCCGTATTCGTCATCAATTCTATCTTGAACATAATCTAGTATGTTTTCTGCATCTATGCCGGGAATATAAGCGTCTTCTTTTTTCCCAATATAAACCCATCGTTTAATCTCTCCGAGCCTCTTAAGTTCTTCCTTAGCTGCCTCAACAGCCTCTTCTTTACTTTCGTATTCATCGCTTCTAAAACATTCGTCATCCCAACTATATAACCAAACATCTTTCATATAAACTCCTCCTCTATTTATTTTTCTTATATATTTCTTAAAGTAACTCTATATTCATATTTCTATCTCTAAAAAATAATTCTCTAATTATCCTTTTATTTTTATACTCAGTATCTAATATTTCATAACATTTACTACATAATTCTATGCCTACCCTATCCCACCCCTCTCTTAATTCATCTCCACATCTGACACAAACCTTATTTTCTTCACAAAGCATAAGAAACTTTTTTTCTTCTCTATCATTAGCATTTCCAGTTAAAAACACTTCATTTTTATTAAATTCAAATTCTAAATTTTTACCATAAAATCATCAGTAAGTTCATCTCTTTCACAAATCTTTCTAAAGTTGAAATCCATTCAATAACCTCCTATTTTCTATAATTTTATTTAACTACTCAAAAATCTCTACATATTCAAATGGTATATACTCACATAACCAAATATTGTTTTCAGATAAGTAAAACTTATAACCATTTTCATACATTTTGCCTGTGTTAATTTTTAAAACTACAGGTACACCATGCCTTTTCCCAACTTTAGCAGCTGTATCTATATCATTTGATAAATGTACATACAGTCTATTTTGTTTAATAATGCCTTCATTTTTAATATTATCTAAAAATCTAGTAGCTGTTCCATGGTAAAGATATTTTGGTGGTTCTAATTCTTTCAATTCAACATCAACATTAATTGAATGCCCTTGATTTGCTCTAATCTTGCTTCTATCATCATTAAAACTGTACCTTTGCTTATCATCTTCTTTAACTATTTGCTCAAGGATTTCCATATTAATATTTCTTCCAGTACTATTTATATTTCCAATCAATTCATTAACATCTGCATACCCATAGTTATCTAGTTTAATTCCAATGGTTTCTGGTTTGTGCCTTAATATTAAACTGATAAATACAGATAAATTATCTTTTTTACTCATTGATTTCACCTCATCTTCTTTAACTAATATTTTAGCACTATTTATACATTTCACCACAATTTTTACATTGATATATAATACCTATCTTTGTATTAAGTTCATATATATCTCCACCACATTCACATTTTTTTACTTTTACTGGCTCTTCTTTCATTTTGAACTCTCCTTTAAGTTTTTTATTGGTTAACTGTTGCATCTAATAATCTTGAAACTTGTTTTATTTGCCAGTCAACTGGCAATAAATCATTTTCCATTAATTTATATAACATACAATTATATTCATCTAAATCTTCCATATATCCAAGAGGACAATTTTTACAGTGTTTAGACTTTGTACAAATATATTTAATAGTATTTAAAGCAACTAAAGTGTTTTTTATATCTTCCTGTGTTAATTCAACTTTATTCTCCACACACATACTTCCTTATAGTTTTTCTAGAATCTTACAATTTTTCTTATTACATTTATTACTACAACCACATTTTCCAATTATTCTAAAAATCTCTTGTATACTTTTCTTTAAGTACAAATCTTTTCCAGTAAGTTAAATTGATACTCTTTCATTTAATTATTTCTCCACTTCTTTTTTATTATTATATTGAAGCTTCTTTTAGTTTTTCTATTAATTTTAATCTTGATTTTTCAACGTTTTCATTAGAAAACTTAAGGCTACACCAACTATAGTTATAATCTTTTAATAGGTATCCATCTATATAAAAATTATCTTTATGTATATTTGTTTCTTCTAATTGTTCATGTGGAATTTCAATTATTTTTTTAAAGTTATTATATGGTACTACAAGTTCAAATTTAAGTCCTTCCTCTTTCATACTTAAAACATAAAGCCACTTAAAATTGTTTTTACATATTGGTTTGTATATTTTTATATTTAGCATGTTAGTCTTCAACATTTGTTCAACAGCTCTATCTTTAATTCTATAATTCATACTTACAAAATTATTTTTACCTTTTTTAGCTTGTATTTTTCTAACTTGACTCATAGAATGATTAACCCATAAAGCTATTATAAAATTTGATTTTATAATTCTACTTTTTTCATCTAGCAGCTGTACTCTACTATTTATACATCTAACTACCATTCCACTCATTTTTAATTCCTCCTATACACTTTCTTATTCTAAAAATATTCTTGTTTATAATTTTGCATTTTATTTATTTGTTAATTTTATTAAAATGTAAATTCATAATATATTCTATTAGCTATTCTAAGATTTAATAATAGCTTAGAATAGCTTAATTCTTTTATACAA
This sequence comes from Clostridioides sp. ES-S-0108-01, assembly GCF_020662285.1. Lineage (NCBI taxonomy): Bacteria > Bacillati > Bacillota > Clostridia > Peptostreptococcales > Peptostreptococcaceae > Clostridioides > Clostridioides sp. ES-S-0108-01. The sequence continues at coordinate 47,648 of NZ_JADGMN010000010.1, forward strand.
AACAACTTTAATCATTGTACTCTTCTCACCAAATAATCCACAGTTCTTCTGAATCCATTTTCTGCTTTTAATATATAAACTTCTTCAAAATCATTTTCTATATCTTCATATTTATTTAATTTATTTATGTATTTATCTATAATATCTATTGGTATTATTTCAAAAAAAAGTATGTTCTCTATCATGTATTGAATCTCATATACATTATGTTTTACTACATAATCTGTAAACTTTTTAATTTCAACTGATAAATTAACATCTTCTTTTGTCTTTCTTATCATCTCAAGTCGTTGTGTATTCTTTTCTAATGTATTACCTTTGAATTTATTTGTTGCTTTTATTATGCTCATCTGATTCTCCTCTCCAACCTATATATATTTATATTATAACATATCGAACAGTTGTTCTACCAGTTTTTTCTAAAATTTATTCATTATTTTTTATTTTTTGATTTTATAGATTTGTTAAATCTTTTTATAAATGCACCAATATGCACATTTATAAAAAGATATTTATTCTCGATTGGTTTTTAAATTATGATATCTCTGATGATATGATTTATATATATTATTTACATCACCTTTCAAACATTTTAGATCTAAATATTTTTTTATTTCAGGAATAGTCCATGATACACATTCATAAGCTTCTTGCTCGTACATATCGTATATTATTCCTGATTTTTGCAAAGTCTTACCAGTTAGATGTATGTTTAAATCTGAAAATGCTACTGATAAAGTTTTCAGTCTATTTTGTATACCATTTTTACTAATAGGTTTCATGCCATGATCGGTCAATTTGGTAGGCCTAGTTTTTATGACATATTCACAATCCATATTAAATTTATATTCTGTTTCCTTAGTGCTTCCCTTTATTTCGCTTTTAGTATAATAATCTTCTGCAATAACATCCTCTAATATTTCTTTCATATAATCATCGCAAATAAATCGTCTATCTGGTAGATCTATATATGAATAATCCTCTGCTATATCTGAAACTTTTAAATTTCTTAATTCTGTATAATCTTTCCCCATTATACCTTCAAATAGTGCATAAACTATAAATTTGTCTTGAGCATTTAAAAATGCACTACAGATATTCTTTATTTGATTTCTTGTAAAATATTTATTAGCATTAAATTTTATCATATCTGTATATTTATTAGTATCTATATTTATATTACAATTATTTTCTTTTAATATATGTCTTAGCATTCTTAAATTAGTATATACAGTTGTAGCAGATTCCCCTATTAATTTCCCTTTTATAAAATTATCTATATTTTGTTCATTTAAGTTACTTATTTTTTCTATTTTAGCTTTAGTTATAAACTCTTCTAAGTATCCGTTTATTCTGTTGCGTCTTACTTCTTCTTCTTTTATTGTACTTTCTAATTTATTAATCATTTTTTTAATTCACTCCTTTTAAGCACATATATTTAACGCTCCATTTACATCTGCATTAAGAATTTTTCCTCTTTTGTCTAATACAAACCTCTTTTTATCCCTTTCCCAGAAAATTCATATTTCTTTTGAAAGATATTTTACTTATTGTTTTATAGTTAAATACATGATATTTACCAATTTCCTTCTTAAAGATTAAAATATATTGGATTGTTTTCAGTCATTTTTTTTGTATTGTTTTCTGTAGCTTGATGCATGTAATGTTTATACATAGTTTGTATATTTCTATTGCCTGTAAACTTCCCTATATCTTCTAATTTTACACCCTCTTCACACATTATTGAAACAAAATTATGTTTAAAACTATGTGGTGTCACGTGAGGCAATTCAGCTAATTTTAATACTTTTTTTACTATTCTTTCAATTGACCTTGTAGTCAATCTTGTTTTGTTTTTAGATAAAAATAAAGCATTTTTGCTATTTTTGCTATCTTCCTTCCCCTCAATTTGATTTCTAAAATATAAAAATTTCACATATAGTTTTAAAACTTGTTTATTCAAACTTACATTTCTTTTTAATTTCCTTTTTCCAACTACTTCAAAATCTCCATTCGAAAAATTTATGTCTCCCATATTCATTTTTTCTACTTCATGAATTCTCATGCCAGTCGAAATAAGTAAATTTATAATTAAACTATTTCTACAAGTATCATAATTTTCATCATCAACATATATGCTGTTTACAGTTTTTAATAACTTAATAATTTCATCTTTAGTTAATATCTTTTTCTCAGATTGAACTTTATCTTGTAATTTTTTGACATATGAAACTGGATTATTTTCAATTTTACCCTTAGCTTTAAGAAAACCACAATAAGCTTTAAATGATGCTCTTTTTCTATTTATTGTGGCTGCTTTCATTCCTTTTTCTTTTAATAAGACAAACCATTTTTCTTGTATATCTGTAAAAAGTATTTTATCAAGTTCTTCCATTGTACAATCTTCTTTTTCAAATAAATACCTTATGCCTTCTTTTACATCAGCCCTATATGCTTTTATTGTCTTCTCGTCTCTATCATTATATAACTTTAAATTTAATAAAAATTCTTCTAGAGCTTCTATTCCAGTCATATGTATCACATCCCTTTTATATTATATTTATATGATATACATATTTTATTTAGTTGTCAATATTTTTAATTTATTTTATATTTTATTTAGTTTAATATTTTACTAAAATATAAAATTTTTTGATAAGATATTAAACTAAAACTACGAGTTTATTTAAGTTAATTTTACATGTATACTCAAGTATAATCATTTACTTGCCAACCTTCTGAATATATCATCATTTTCTTCTATACACCTATCTATTTCATTGTCAGAAATAGAACAAAGATTATCTAATTCTTTTCTGATTTCTTGACTATATATATAACTTTTTGATTTTATAAATTCAAGTACTTCATCTATTGTTATTTTATCGACCATAATAATACCTTCATTTTATATTATAGTTATATTTATATTACCCTAAAATAGTAATGATTACAACAATACAAAAATGTTATTGACCATACTTCTTTATGTATTCCAATAATGACATACTCATCAAATCAGACTTATTAAACTCTCTGAATTTTTCACAAAACTCATCAAATAAGTTCCATACATCTTTATTCAATCTAACTGTAGTTCTTATAGCATCTTTAGAAGGTAAATCAATCTTAATACCATCCTGTACAACCTCTATTACATTTGTATCTTCTTTATTCTCAAACCAATTTAATACATCTTGTATCTTGTCATAGTCTTTTGCTAAAGAAATTATATTATTTTTAAATTGATTGTCAACTACTATGTTATTACTGTTGTCATCTTCTATTGTCATATTAAATATATTATCATTATTACTCTTTGATTTATTGTTCACTACCTTTGTCATACCATTGTCACCAATAAATATATACTCATCATTTATACGTTTATAGCCTCTTTTAGTAAGATATTTTCTTATACTACTTTCAGACACACCAAGCTCTATGGCAACTTTAGTCAAGCTCCTGTTGTTATTTAACTTACTATTAATATATTCAACTATATATGTTATATCATTGTTTTTTAAATCATTCCAAGTCATATACTCACCTCTAAATCAAGTATACTACATGAGATTACTATTGTCATACTATGTTAATCTTTTAATTCTATGTTTAATCTACATATCTTTCTAAACTATATCATTTTTTACAACATTACACCTATTAATAAGTAAATAATAAAGTCAATATGCTGTAATTTAGTATATTGACTTTATATGTATACTCATTACAAAATCAACCCTAAAGTGCTGTTATACTTTAATTTATTACTAGATTTTAGTACCATATATCCTTCTAATTTTTTTATTAATTTCAAATAACATAATCTATTAAATATAAATCCTGATACTTGAATTGTATTGTATTGTAAATCTATATCTTCTCGATAAAAATCTTCCTCAAGAATAATTTTACAGTTTGCATAAGTAGCTTTAAAAAGCTTAGATGCTTCGCTCTCATTATCAACAATATGTTTATAAGGTTCAAAATTAAATATTAAATCCAAACCATCTAAATCAGCTTTATACATACCAAAAATATTCTTAATTTCATTATCACAATTTATAAAACTATCTTCAAAATATTTTTTAACTACACTATTATCATAATATTCATTCAAAATATTTTTTCTAATACTCATCGTAAAAATATATTCAGTCTTTAATATTTTATTTAAAATAGATTTAGTTATATTCTTAAGTTTATCATCATAAATTTTATCTTCACTAGGTAGAATATAAAAATTCCCATATTCACATTTATCATTGCTATTACATTTACCCATTCTTTGTATTAAACTATCCATAGGCGACAAATCACTTATTACTATATTGAAATCTAAGTCTAATGATATTTCTTGAGTATATATCCAAATATCACCCTTTTCATCCAATATTTTATTATATTTTTCTTCCTTATCTTTAAATTTAAATCTATCATGTAAAACATTTATATCTGCATCATTATATTTATTTGATAAATTTTCTTTTAAAAACTTATATGTGCTATTAGCTGAGTCAATAGTATTTTTTATTATTAAAATTCTTTGTCTCTTTTCTAAAGCACCTTCAACTATTGACTTGATTTCTTTTTCCTTTATAAAAGAAACTTTTACATTTTTACCTTCACAAATCTCTTCTTTCTTGTTGCTCTCAATAAAAACTATTTTTCCTTTATCAGTGATATTTTCATTACATTCTTCTTGAAAAATAATTCCCTTGTTTATCATTTGTTCTTTATATGATTTTGGAAGCATAGTTGCCATTAAGTGAAAATCAACATTTAAATACTTACATGCAAACTGTATAAAATATATTAAAATTAAAAACATCTTTGGATTCAATAAATGCACTTCATCAACAGTTATAGATGCATTTTTTATAGATGCAAATATCATTTCATACCCTGGAAACTTAAACATACTTAATAACAATTGGTCAATGGTTGCAATTAAATATGGTTTACAAAGATTCAAACTCAAATCTATATCTCTTAAAGTTACTTCACAATCTTGTTCATTATAATCTTCACTATATGAATATAAATTTATATCTCCATTAAGTAATCCAAGATAATCATTTTTAAATATATTTTTTATGTAAAAACTTTCTGATGAAAATTGATTTGGAACTAAAAATAATTTTCTTTTAAAATTCTTTCTACAATCAGCAACTTTTTTTCCTGACCCAGTAAATGCAACAGTCAGAACATTTTTTCCAGAAAGCTCTCTCAGCCTTTTTTGTATAGTATTGAACTCTATATTATTTTTTTCTAAATTATCATGATTATTATAGATATCATTTAAAATCATTTCATCAATTTCTTTATCAGTAAAATCGTTATAAAATTTTATATCTTTATTCGTGCCTTGTGCAACATGGTCTATTAAATTCAACATACCTTTGTACAAAATATAGTTAGCTCTTCTTTGATTTAAAACTGAGTCATCTATTTGACCATTATTATAATCACTCTCTATAACCATTTTTTCACTTAATTTATCTAAGTAATCATAATCCAGTACATCTTCATTAAATTTAAAATCTATATTTAAAATTTCACTTATATAATCTTCTATATCTTTCAGATTAAATGATTCTTTGTTTTCTAAAATTCCATTGTCAATATACTTATAAATTTCTTCTTGTACTTTACTAGTAGTTAATTTCATATAATCTATATAACTTCCATGATGCAGCATTATGCTTTTATATATATAAAATTCATCTTCTTCTGATAAATTCATTTTTTCTAATATTGATTTCAAAAATGCCCCAGAAAACACATTGTGTTTTGCTATCTTTTCTAAAGATTTTTTTTCAAATTTTAATTTTTTTATTTCTTTTTTTGAAGAACTAGATGATATTTTATTGTTAATTTCTATTTTTTGTTGTGTAATTAAATTAATTTTTCCTAAATCGTGCAAAACACAACATATCTTTAGTATTTCTATATCTTTACCTGAATACAAATCTGTATCTAATATAGATTCTAATATTTTAAATAAATCCTTAATATGTTCAACTAATGTTTGTTCCTTTTTATTTAAATTACATGAACCAGCCAATAATTCTTTTTTCATATTAACCCCCAAATATTTTAAAGTATATAATTTATACTATGATTATTGTTTTCTTTCAAATTTAGAATATGCTCCTGCTAATTTTCTTATTTCTCTTGAGTTGTATTTTCTTTGTATTTCTTTGACCTTTCTCATATGTTCATCCATATTAAAATTATACTTTAATTGTTCCATAACACATTTTTTCAAATATTTAGATGTGTTTGTATTAAGTCCAACACGTCTGAAACCTTTTGCGATATTGTTATTAGCTTCTACTAACATTAAATCCATTGCATATCCTTCATTTTCACCAAGTTCTTGAAATTCTTTACATTTAGATAAATGAATTGTGAATGGTATATCTGCATCCCCTATACCCATTGTATTTGTAAATACAAAGAAAATAATTTTGTCTAAAAAAGACACATCTATTCTTAAATTACCTTTTCTAAATTCAACTATTTCTTTGTCTGATAAATTGCTTAATTTGAATATAGCTGTAAATCCAGTTTCACCAAAAATAATACTCAAGCCACCTGGTATTTCTGCTTCTAATTTCTTACCTACTTCTATTTTAAACATATATATTCCTCCAGCTTTTCATATTGTACATTATAAGTATAGCTTGTCTTATAACATTCTTCATCATTTAATTTTCTTTTGATACTTCTCTTATTATTTTATTGCAATTTAATAAACAAGTTAAATCAATTATTATTAAGCAAATTGTTAATTAAAGAATAATATCATGATAATAATAATTTTCTATATTTCTTTCAACTATTTCTTGCAATTCTTGTTTACGATTTTCAATATTCTTTTTTATTTCTTCTGAAAAATCTGACAAACTATCTTCTATATTTCTTTCAACTAATTCGTCAAAGTTGTCTTTGTTGAATTTTTTATAATTTTCCCAATTCAAATCTTCATTTTTAATTTTACACCATTTTTCAAATTCTTCATAATCATTTAAGTAACAAGGTTCTCCCAGTAATTCATTAACACTTATTTTTCTTTTATCTAATTCACAAATAAAAATTTCTCTTTCGTAAATATCTTCTATATATTTGCTCCAGCTCTGAACTGATATAGCTTCAACTTTACCTTCTAAATTGATATATATTCTTATATTATTATCTTCTGCTAAAAAACTTTCCTTATAAGCTTTTATGGCTTCCTCTTCTATTTTATCTATATTCTTATCTATTATTTTTAAAAATCTTTTTATTTTTTTATAATTCATCTTAATTCCTCCTATTTTTAAATATCATTCAGGGTATATTTATATTCTTTGTATTATAAAAATGTATTTTAATAATACATCTTTATAATTTTTAAATTCTATTTTGTAATTTTTGAAAATAAATTTAATTACTATTTCTATCCCACCTAATATCCATAATGTATTTTTTTATCTTACATTTGCGAATCAAAAATCGCAAAATCAACTGCATTTTTCATAATATCCTTAGACCTATAAAGATACTCGTCGAGTTCTTTATCTTCTACACCTGTATATAAGTTTAAACTCCCTTTTGGTTCTAATATTAAATCTATGATATTTTTAAACTTATATTTTTCTTTGAAATAATTAACAGCATAATCTATTTTCTCATTTAAAACATCATCTAGAATGAAGTATCCAATTTCTGTAACTAACATATAAGTATTTCTTTCATGTTCGTACCCTATTTTAAAATTTTCTCTATTAACTTTTAAGTCTAATATGTCGCTAAACTCTATATTCATAGAACACTCCTCCATTCAGCTTATTTTCTATATATATAAACCAATTCTTCCTCAACATTTTTTTCATACTCTTTTATAATTTCAATAAACGATGTAATAAAATTATCATCTAAAACTTTTTCGATTGGTAAATGAAATATAGTTAATATTTTGTATTCACACTCGTCATCTGTTTCAATCTCTATTCCTAGATTATTTATATCTTTTTTAAAATTATTTAGTTTATCAATATAAAATTCCTTTTCTTTAAATACTCCACTATTAGCATATTTTTCAACATCTTTTATAAGACTCTCATAAAAAGGGATATAATCAACTATGGCTACAGATTTAATTGTATCATCATTTATATATTCGACTGCATATATTTTATCACCTAATTTCACACTTCGAGGCAAGTCTAAGTATGAAGGTTCTTTATATTTATATTTTAATATAAATTTGTTAACAATTTCTTCGTTTAAATATGGTTCTTTAAAAATAAGATTTAATTCTTTCAATTCATCTAAGTTTTTATTATCTTCTTTTTCTAATTCATTTTCTAATAAATTTAACAGTAATTTAAGCTTAGATTCTTCTAACTCAAAAGTTTTTGTTTTATCTTTTATATTTTCATTCATCATATAACACTCCTCTTCTATTTTGAATAATTCATTTCAATTTATGTAACAACTATCTTTTTTAGTGTCTATAGATATAGACTAGTTCATCATTTATGTTTTTATTATAATCATCTAAGACATTAATAAATAAATTAATAAAATTATCATCTAATAAATTTTTTATAGGCAAATAGAAATACGTAAATACTCTATACTCGTCATATTCGTTTGGATTATCCTCTTTCATTAATATGCCTAAATTTTTAATAGACTTTTTAAAATTATTTAGTTTATCAATATAAAATTCCTTTTCTTTAAATACACTTGCATCATTATATTTGTCCATATTTGCTATAAAATTTCGATAACATGGTATAAAGTCTTCGATAGATGCAAATTCAGCCATTTTTTCTTTTTCATATTTAACTGAGTATATTCTATTATTCAACATTATACTTTGTGAATCTTGTGTATATTTATCATATTTATATTTTAATATAAACTTCTCAACAATTTCTTCATTTGCATTTGGTTCTTTAAAAATAAGTTCTAGTTCTTTTAGCTCTTTATTATTTTCTTTTTTAGTAGACTCTAGTATAGACAAAAGTAATTTAATTTTAGATTCGTCTAATTTAAAAGTGAACATTTTTTCTTTTCTTCTTAATGTAGATTCTTTTACATTTCTTATCATATTTTATACCTCCATTTAATTTATATATTAATTATAACAACACTTGATGAACTATACTTGTCGCAAGTCAAAATTTTTCTATATATTATTTATATTTTCAAATTTAATACCTTTTAATTTTCCATCTTTTATAATAAAATAAATACCCTTTTCACTTAATTCTTTTGCTTCTTCTAAACTTATATTATTTATATCTTTTATATATCTTATCATATTTTATACCTCCTCATCGAAATAAGTGTTTATACAACTTCTTAAATCATCTATATTATCTAATGTTAAGTACCAGTCACCCATACAAGAAGGATAAAAGTAATATTTATTATCCTGTTTTATATAAACAATTGAACTTCCATCGCTTAGAAACACTTTAATGTTTCCATCGTTATTTAACTTATTAACCACATATGTTTTACTTGAATGACTTATATTGCTAGATAATTCTTTGTAAGTATTAATTGCTCTGTCCAATTCTTTTTTATTATCAAAGCTATAGTTCCAATCACCTAAGCAAGCAGGATAGAAATTATAAACTTTTTCTTTAGTATCATACAGAATTACACTTTCATCTTCCAACACTTCAATAACGCTATCTGTAGTCTCAACATAAAAATTATCTAATTCGGCAGCCTCAACTTTTTTTGCTCCAACAACTCCTGCAATAATTAAACCTAACAACATTCCTATAATTATACTTTTTAAATTTTTCATCTCAATAGCCTCCTAGTTTATAATTATGAACTCGTACAAGCTTGTATAAGCTCTTTGAATAACTTCTTAATGTATTTATACCTTTGCATTTTTATACTTTTTAAAATCCTTTTATCAAATTACTATCATTATCATTTAAGTTTTAGAATTATAGTAATTTGATAACTCATATATCCTATTAAAAATATAATTTTAAACACTTTATTACTTCATATTTTATATTAAAGATATGACACTCTTTTATATAAAACATAATCTTCATCTATATAAAAATCATCGTCATTAATCTCATCATCAACATATATCATTGTAAATGCTTCAAACAAATAACTTTCACTTTCTTGCATTGTCATATTATTAAATTCTTTTAAAACATTTTCTTTTAATTCTTCAATCATTAAATTAAATTTATTTTCTAATACTTTATAATTTTCCTCGTCATAATCTGTGTGTTGTAATTCATTTTGTATAGCTATAGTTTCATAAAGAATTGTATCATCATTATTGTAAAATAATTTATGGTCACTATTTGCTCTTATAACTCCTTCAAGAAATCTATCTTTATTACGAATATTTATATAATTATTATTGTAAAGACCAATTGAATAATTTTCTAATGAGTTTCTAAAATAATCTAGTGTTTGACTTACTATGTACATTTGATTTTCTTCATAATCTTTTCTTATATGCTCTCTTAACTTACTATTTGTTTTATAAACTCTTTTTAACTCTTCTCTATTTAAATCAATTATTTTTTTATTCATTTTTATACTCTCCTCATATTTTTTATTTTATATAATCTTCCAAATATTTAATTATAGTGTCCTCATATTCATAAATGTCTTTTATATCATAATCCTTCCAATCTCCATCTTTGGCACTATCTATGCTAATATATTTATACTCACCATTTGTTCTTACATATATATTAGTGTCATTATCCAGAATAATAAGAACACTATTACTTATTTCTCCACTCCATGTTTTTTCCAAACAAAGATATTCATTTATATTTACATAATCATCTTCTACCATGATTTTTTTTATTAGTTCAACTATTACATTTACCTTATTTTTAAATTCATTCATTTTTACACACTCCTAATATAATAATTTTCATTTCTTTATCAAACCAATATCATTATCAATTGATTTATAGTATTATATCTATAATGATGGTAGTTTGATAAACTGTTTATCTTATTAAAATCATTCTTTTATTTACTTATATGGAATTATTCCTCTGTCATTTGCTCTCACTATGCCATTGTCCCAGTCTGAGAAGAAAACATCTTCTATATGTTTAAATAATTCATTTTTATACTTAAAATAATTACCTTCAATTTGTATTGTATAATGATTCTTAGTTGTAACCATTTTATGTCTTGCTAATTCCTTACACGTCTTACCTCCTTTACCTTTTTCATAATCTTCCATTATTTGAACCACTGTCATTTTATTTCCCTCCAATTATATTAATTCATATATGCCATAACCATTATTTTTTGTATTATTTACTTCTTCAAGTATCCAAGATTGTACCATTGTCATATCTTTACCTTTTATTTTATTAGTATATGCTATTAAAGCATCTATATTTTTTTTATCCTTTTTTGCTTCTATTAAAACTTTCTTAGAATTACTATTTTGCCATGCTGATATTATCATTAATCAAACCTCCCTATTATATTAAAATTAATATTTTATTTAGTCTTGTTTAGTTATTATTGACTCCCAGTTATTTTGAATTTTAACTAACATATCGTAAAAATCTTCCATATCCACATTTTCTATACTTTCCTCATACTCTGTTAAGAGTTTACACATTTCATCATATACTATATTTTTCATCATCTCATACCCTCTCTGTATATTTTACCTATTAAAAGTTGAATTTTATTTATATCTCTTTTAATATTTTTTGATAATTACTATGAAGTAATATTGTTCTACATTTTTCATTATATGTTCTTATATAAACATCGCCATCTATTGTTAAAGTATCATAATCTTCGTATCCAATTTGATTTTGTCTAGTTAGTAAATTGTATATTTCTTTTCTTTTACACCATCCTGTTCCTATATAAAATAATTCTCTCTCTGTTTTAGAATTACTTTCTCTTTTACTTTTTTTGATATCTAACTTTTTAATTAATATATCATAGTCTATATCAAGATTAAGTTTTAATTTATAATGTCCTGTTTTTGATATAGTAAAAATTATCCAACTAGAGCTATCATATATTCTCCCATCACTTAAATTAATATTATTTATATTTCTTTTAATAAAACTATCAACCAATTTAAAAATTCTATTTTGTCTAGTATATTTTTTTACATTTCTTACAAGTATTTGGAAAACTGGATATCCTTCTTCATCATAAAATACAACTATTTTATTCATGTTATTACCTCCTATTATCTTAAAATTGGATTTTATACTATCAATAACTTTGATTGATTAACCAATCCATAGTTCTTTTAAAACCATTTTGGGCTTTTCGTTTATAAACTTCCTCAAAATTGTTTTCTATATTTTTAAACATATTAATATATTTTATATACTTATAAATTATGTCGATAGAAACAATTTCATAAAATAATTCGTTTTCTATTATGTATTTTACGCTATATAAATTGTATTCTTTTACATTTTCAAAGAACATTTTAGTTAGAGCTGATAGACTGTTATCCTCTTTTATACGTTTTATCATTTTTATTCTTTGTGCATTTCTCTGTAATGTATTCCCATCAAATTTCTTTGAAGATTTTATTATACTCATATTTAATACCCCCTAATTATTCCAATTATATATGTCTTCCATACTCTTTATTTTATCTATCATAGTATGTACTTCATTAAATTTAGTGATAGGTATATCCTCCCATTTTGTTACATCATATTTTGAAAATAATCTTGTCACTACAGTTCTGTAAATATAGCTATATGCATTAATATTATGCCCTTCCATTTCTGATAATTTTAGTTTTAATAATTTTGATAACATCATAGTATTTTTAGTTTTAAATCCTACCATATTTTTTATCTCTTCATATTGATTATTTTGTTTCTCATACTTCTTATCTAATTTATCCTCTATTTGATTGAACTTATCTTCTATTTTCTTCTCATTTTCGATTGATAATTGTTCAAACCCTGCCAACATGCCATTTAGCATCACTGGCATTAATACCTCTTTTATATTTTCACTATTAATATTGAATGAACCAGTTTTTCTTATACTTGGTAATACTCCATCTGTTACCCAATCTTGAAACTTCTCTGCCTTTTTCTTTTTAGACGCAAATATCAACTTATATACTCCACTTTCTGTTAAAAAATTTTCTCCTGTATTATGCAATTTTCTAAAGTCCTTATCTCGGACATTAGAGTTTCTTAACAATACTACTTGTTTATCATTCATTTTAGACAAATGATTTCTTGTTGCACTTTCACTTAATTCTAAACACTCTGCTACATGTCTTGGATTAAATAAAATCTTCCCATCAAATTCAAATATTTCTACTTCTTTACCTTCAAATACCATTAAATTATTCATATTAATCCTCCTATAAATTGACTATTTCTCTTCTTATATTATTTAAAATTCTTTATATTGAATTTTATTTTCATTATCTAAATACATCATATTATTAATATTTCGTATTAATTGATGTCTTAGTTCCTCTCCTTTTAAAGACCACTCTAAGCCGATTAAATTGCTCAGTCTAGTATTTAAAGAATTATAAGTTCCTGCTTCTCCTATTATTTTACCTTCTAAAAGGTCACATATATTTATTAAATCTGTTGCCGTCATATATTCAGAATAATTCATCATGTTACATCCTCCTTATAATTTATTAGCTTGTTTTAATAGTTCTAATTGATTACTAGTTCCATACTTTGAGATTTTTCATAAAACTTTTCCTTTTTTAAAACATCTAAATCTGTTTCTAATTCAAGAAATATAGTTATTGAAATTCTTTTTGATTTAGTTGGCATTTCCACTCCCTCGTCACCAGTGGTGAACTTCTTCATATTCTTATTATAGGTGAACTGGTGAACTATGTCAATGCTTTTTTATTATCTTTTTATTTTTTATATTTACACCATTTCACCACTGGTGTATAATACACTTAAGGTGAGGTGATGTTATGGCTACTCAAAAACCAAGGTTCACAATAACAGTTGATGACGAACTTTTAAAAGAAATTGATGATTTTAGGTTTGATAAAAGATTCTCTACAAGAACACAAGCCACTATTGAATTAATCAAATTAGGTTTAGAAAAATTAAATGCTGAAAAATGTAAAGAAACAAAAGAATAAGTCCTCTTTTGGGCTTATTCGCCTTCTGGTATACGAAGCGTTGTTTTCTCATATTTCAATCCAATCATCTCTGTTTGAATATTCTGTATTTAATTTTTAATGTTCAAAACTACTTAAAGCTTTTTCTAAAACTAGTATTACATTTTAATAATGTTTGAAATTAGGCACTTACATATATTTATTAGCTTGTTTCAATAACCCTAATTGATTACTAGTTCCATACTTCGAGATAACACTTTCCGTATTACTCCAATAGCTACTATCTAAATCTTTTTTAAACAACGATTTTATTTTGATTATTAATTTCTTCATAACTTATTCCCCTTTCAAATTTTTTATTGGAAGTGGCGTTTTTAAAGAACGCCCTAAAACTTTTTATTTAGTTATTTGATGATAGTATTAATAGAATATCTTTTCCATACTTGTCATAGTCAAAATATCTTTCAAGTACTTCTTTAGCTAAGTATTTAATATTTTCTGATTCTCCAATGTAAAGTTTAGCAAATTCAATAGTATCCATATTGTTGTAGTATTCTATTTCATCTCCATCTATATAGTCATCAATTATTCTGCTTTTGTAAGGCTCTAAATCTCTTGCAAAAGCTTCTAAATCAAAATAACAATAAAGGTTTTTCATTTTTATATCTCCCTTTCATTTGTTCTGTCCGAATGATTTGTTAAATTTTTTTATCTGTTTGGATATTTTTATTATAATGCATTCTGTCCGAATGAGTCAAGTGTTTTTTTGAGTAGATTTTACATCTACTCAGTTATTTTTTCTATTATTATTTTTTCCCCATCAAAAGTTAGTGTAACTTCCCTATCTAATTTAGTTATATCCATTTGTTTAATCCAATTAGTAGGAATTGTTATTCTATTTGTGACTGAACCTTTACTTGCAGTTCCTCCACTTGTAGTAAATAATACTTTTGCTTTTCTCTGTTCATACATTCATCGTACCTCCAATGATATTATTGTTTAATAATACCATACTAAAGAGTTATATAAAAGACACTCAATAGCTCAAGTATCTTTTTATGTACTACTATTTAACTGATTTAAGTTTTTTTAATTCTTTTAAGTCATTTAGATTACATGTTGTTGTGACTTGTACATCTCCTAAATCTTCTCTTATTTCTGTTATATTTTCAGCCGTTGCAATAGCTTGATTATATAAAATATCTTGTTTCTTTTCAATGACATCAAGTCTATTTTCAATACCATCAAATCGCCTGTCCATACTATCAAATCGCTTGTCCATACCATCTAGTCTAGTATTGATTCCTTTTATTTCTCCTTGCATCTCATTAATACTACTATCCATTTTCTGTAATAATTCTAGTATCTTATTTTCCATAATAACCACACTCCTTTTATTATTATAACATGAATGTAAGTACTATATTCAAGTACTTATTAAAACAATCAATAGATTACTCTAATAAATACTTGATGTGTTTTTGATAACGCAGTATCTCACAACTGCTATGTCATATTAAGTTTTCAATGTGCATTTTATGGTCGATTTTACGACTTTTATTTTTAAACTTTTCCTTTCTATGTTTTAATTATATAATATCGGTCGCTAATTGTCAACGATTTTACGATCGATATTATATAAAAATTATTCTTTTTCTTTTATATCTAGTAATTCCAAAGGGTTAATATTTAAAAAATTAATAATATTTTCTAATTCCTCAACCTTAAATTTTCTTTTACCAGATTCTTTGTCTTTGTATGTTGTAGTTGCCAAACCGATATAAGTAGCAAATTGTTGCATACTATAACCATGCTCTTCTCTTAATTCTTTTAGCCTCTCTAAATTCATTTTATACCCTCCAAGTATTATCATAGAATAATAATACCATACTAAGAGCTTATATAAAAGACACTCAATATTCAAGTGTCTTTTTATGTACTACTATTTAATTGATTTTAACTTTGCTATTTCATTCCAATTTTTAGATGTAGCCATTTCTACAAAGTTCATGTCATTTTTTAAAGTGTCTATTTTTTCGCTAACTTCTGTTATACCTTCCATATTTCTAGCAACTTGATTATAAGTTAAGTCTAGTTTATTTTTGATTTCTTCTTGTCCTTCTTTTAAATCGCTAAGTTGGTTTTCAATCCCATCAAAACGACCATCCATACTATCTAGTCTGTTTTCGATTCTGTCAAATCTACTATCCATTTTTTGTAATAATTCTAATATTTTTTCATCCATTAATACCACACTCCTACTTAATTGCTTTAAGTGTTGCTATGTCATTTAGATTATAATTAGTAATAGTTTCTATTTTATTAATGTCTAATTGCATAAGTTTTATACTTCTTTTTGTATCCTCTGTTTTTAAATCTAATTTTATTATATCGCCTTTTATTTCTTTTAAGTCGTCTTTAATTTCATTCTGTCCAACTTTCAAATCACTGATATCTTGTTTCATTCCTTTAATATCCTTTTGCATTTCTTGTAATAGCTCTAATATTTTTTCATCCATACCGTTCACACTCCTATATATTATTATAACATAATTTAAGTGTTATATTCTAACACTTACTAAAATAATCTAATATAAATAGCTTAAATTATCTTAGTAAATATTAGATAGTTTATAACCATATAGGTGTTAAGCAGTACAAACTATAATTTTAATGCTTAATCTTTAGTACTTTTGATAACGCAGTATCTCACAACTGCTATGTCGTATTAAATTGTATTGAGTGCCATTATAGGAGCAACCATTGTTGATACCTCAATTTTTTATAGGCTTTAACTGGAAACCTTTATTAATTTTATTTACTTAATATTATTTATAGCTTTAGAGATTTAAGAAGGTTCTTAACCTGTTACTTCATTTGAGAGGTGGCTCTGTGTTTTCTTGTTCTCTCTTGCTATGATTTAATTATACGACATTAAGAACAAAAAATCAAGTAAAAATGTTCTAAAAAATATAAAAAATATTGGAATTTACTCTAAATCAAGTAATTCCAATGGTTCTACATTTAAAAATTTTAAGATGTTTTCAACTTCTGAAATAGAAAATTCTCTTTTTCCTGCTTCTTTATAGCTATATGCTCTTTGAGATATATTTATATAAGTAGCAAATTGTTGTTGACTATATCCTCTTTCTATTCTTAATTCTTTTAATTTATCAAGTTTCATCTTATCACACCCTTTTTGTTGTATATATTATATAATATTTTAATAATAGAATTTTGTCAAACATGATATATAAAGAAAAGAAGTGGGAAAATGGTAATAGAAAAATAGATATAGATAAATTAGTTGAGTTGTCAAATATATACAATGTAAGTATAGATTATATATTGTGTAAAACAGATTTAAAAGAAAACATAAAACTTGAAGAAGAAGAAGTTAAACTATTAGATAATTATAGAGAGTTAGATAGTAAGAGTAAAACAATAGTACAAGAACAAATTAATACATTAAAGAAACTACTGTAAGCTAGATATATATGTCTAGCTTATTTTTTATATTCGATTCTAAAATTCAAAGGTACAAACATAAGACGAATGTATTACAATACCCTTAAAATGGATTTAAATAGCTTGTATTGTATATTATATTGTATAAATATACTATTATATAGTTCTTTCAAAAAATCCGATAGGTTACATACTTATATAAATATATATATCATTATGCAACCTGTCGGAAAAATCATAAAAATATAAAAGTACTTAACAAAATGTCAAGTACTTTTTATGTATTATTGTAATTTTATTTTTATTTCTTCTAACTGTTCCATATTTCTAGCTACTTGGTCAGTCGCTCCATTTAGCTTTCTATTAATCTTAATTACTCTAGTTTCTATTGCATTTAACTTAATGTCAACTACATCAAAGTTATCTTTAATAGAAGTTATTTCCTCAGCTGTTGAAATAGATTGATTATATAGTATATCTTGTTTCTTTTCAATACTATCAAATCTGGTATTCATATCTGTTTTTACTTCTTTTATTTCATTTTCAATTCCATTAAGTCTATTATCTATTTTCTGTAATAGTTCTAATATTTTTTCATTCATTCCTTTTATACTCCTACTTGATTGCTTTAAGTTTAGTTATATCTTTCCAATTGTCTATTGTAACAGTCTCTAAAGTATTTAGCTTGTTACTTATCTCTTGTATATTTTCTTTTGTTTCAGTCATATCACCTTGAACACGTGATATATCAAAAGACATTTTATCATGTTCTGCTTTGCTTACATCTGCTTTATGTTCTAGTGCTTTAAGAATTTGAGTATTCTCTTTTAATTGAGATTCTACTATATCAAATCTGTTGTTAGTTTCAACTTGTCCAGTTTTTAAGTCTTTAATATCATGCTCCATGCCATCAAGTCTAGTATTGATTCCTTTGATTTCACCTTGTATACCTTTGATGTTACCTTGCATTTCTTTGATACTGCCTTGCATTTCTTGTAATAATTCTAGTATCTTATTTTCCATCACGACCACGCTCCTATTTTATTATTATAACATAATTCTAATGTTATATTCAATCAATCGTAATATTCTAATCAACTCGTGTCATCGTAAGTATTCATTTGTCATATCTCCTTTTCATTTTATTTAGTTGATGATTATATAATACATTACTTTACAATATTTGTCAATATATTCTATGATATTTATATATTTTATTTAGTTATTGTTCATATAAAAATATTGCTTAACATGTTGATATTACTAGCTTACGAGTACATAATTGTGTGAAATATTTTTTATATCTACTATAATATGTAAATTTGATTGATGATTAAGAAAATAAATGTTAGTGTGATGAGTGATGTAATGATTGTGTGATAGTAGTAGATATGTCATGATTCTATAATGTCGTAATGTCATAATGTCGTAATGTCATAATGTAAGAGTTCTACTTCTACAAGCATTTTTATTTAACAATGAACACAAAAAAATAATAACTTATATCATCATCTTTAAAACAAGATGTATTATCATTTCTAATAAAAAGTATGATTTCGTACCTTTTCTTAGTTTTCAGCAAAGTAATTTCTTTTCTTAACATATATTAAAAACGTCGCATAATAAGATGATTATGCGACGTTAACACTAATTCAGCAAAAAAGGGGGCTATTTTCATACTTTGTTATCAAATAATAATCATTATCAGTTTATAGTCCTTTTTCTTCTACATCCCATTTTTAATTTACCCTTTAAAATAAGCACTTAGACAAAATTACACTCCTAACTTAAATTTTCAAACATACACTCCTAAGCAATCTTAAACCGTCTCCCACTACTGTAAAATAGTATTAATTCAATATTCATGTTTTACTATTCACAATAAAAAAATAGCATTATCTCTATTTTAAGACTATATTATAAGGTTAAAGCGTCAACAGGGGGTGTATGTTTTATTTTGGTTATATATAAACTATATAAAATACATATTTTTAACTGTAATTAAGTTATAATTATCATAAAATAATTTTAAATAGTGTATGTTTTAAATTTGAATATCTCAAAATCATATAGACAAAATTTTAATTCTATCAAGTTATCATTTTTTACTTAAAATTCAATACAATGCAAACAAAATATACTTCATGCAATTTATTCAAGATTAAAACATATAAATATGCCTATTTTATAGAAAAATATATAGTAATTCATATAATTTTTCATATCAATTTTCGTAGACACTATACTCCAGAGAGTCAATCTAAAATGATAAATTTTATAAAATAATTTTCAAATTTAGGGAGTGTATGTATGATTTTTATAAAAATTATTAATATTTAATATGCAATTGTATATTAATTGTATTAAAATTTATAATTAAATATAAAACAAATTGTAATATAATTTTCTTTACGATTGTAGTATATATAGTATTACAATTATAGTTTAATTGTATATATAATTTATATTAAATTTACATTGTAATTATATACCAATTGAAATATAATTAAACTAAATGAGCTATAAAAGGAGGGGATTTTTATAAAAAAGGATACTTATAATTTACAGATACCTATTCCAATAGAATTGGCTGATAAATTAAAATCACTAGCCGAAAAAGATGAAAGAAGCTTAAGATTGTATTGTAAAAGAGTACTACAATTACATGCAGATGAAATTTATAATAATAATATTGATATTGACGAAGCTAATACTAATAATCAAAATGAAACAGCTAAAAAAAGAAAAGTAGGAGCTTTAAAGCCACAAAAATAATTTAGGGGGATTTACTTATGAAAAAAGAAAAAGTAAAAGTTGCAGTAGACTTAGGTAATAGTATGCTTAATTCAGCAGCATATATTGAAAAAGAATTAATTTTAAAAAAGTTACCAAATAAACTTCAATTTGAAAAAACAATATCACCAAAAGCACGTGTTATGAAAAAAGATGGTAAGGTAATCTATCTAGGTGTGGGAGATTTAAATAATAATGTTCTTAAACATACTAGAAAAAATTTATTAGAACAAGTTTTAGTCATGATCCATGAAATATTTCCTGATGAGGATAGTCTTTCTGTGGAATTGATAACTGGATTACCACCAACTCAAATGTTTAATGAAAAATATTTGAAATTATTTCAAGATATTTTTATTCAACCTGGAGAGATAAAAATTACTATTGATGGAAAACAAAAAACCTTTGAAATACTTAATGTTGATGTTAAAGCAGAAGGATATTCAGGATTTATTTCACTCGTAGACAAGATTACTACTAAACAGAATATTTTAGGAATAGATGTTGGAGGCAGTACTACAGATTTATGTAACTATGAATATGATTACGAGGATGATATGTACTATCCTAATGTAACAGACACTATAGAAAAAGGAATTATAGACTTTGAAACAGCAATAGCAAATAAATTTAATAGTAAAAATGGTGCAGATATAAAAATAAGTCAAATAGATGTAATATTAAGAAATGATATTGATGTTATAGAGTATGAGGGTTCTAAATACAAATTAGATGATTATATTGATGCCATGTACCCTATTATTGATGATATGATTAATAAAATCACTAATAAATTTGGTCAGCTAGATGGATATTATGTTGTTGGTATTGGAGGGGGCTATAAAACATTTAATAAATATGCTAGTCAATTTATAAGTAAACAACTAGAAGTGGACGATGATTCTCGTTTCTATGCAAATGTAATTGGATACCTTGAACAATAATACTAAAAATATTTAATGAGAGCCATTTTAAGATGGTTGCATGCCCGTCCATGATAATTTATTCATATTCAGAAATAAAATCGCTTAAAATAGATTTAAAAAGGTCACTATCTCAGTGACCTTTTCTTATTTCTTTTGTTGTTTTTTTGTTATCTCTCTTGCTGTATTTGCAGTTTGTTTAATTTCTTCTTCTGACATAGAATATATCTCTATTTCAGTAAATCCACTTTCTTTTAATACTTGAACATCTTTTTCTTTTTGTGCTATAATATTGTTATTATAAATTTTGTTTAAAATTTTTTCTTTCATGTCACTTGTTGAAGGTGCTACTTCTTCAGGTGACTTTTCATTTTTTTTGTCATCTTTGTGATTATTATTTGTGTTATTTTTTATTTGTGATTTAGACATTACAATTTCATATACATTATTCTTATACAAATTGTCCTCATTTTGAATTCGATAAACTCTGATAAAACCTTTTTCTTTTAAAATCTTTAAATATTTATTTAGTGTTGACCTATTAACATTTAAATCTTTACAAATAGTTTCTATTGTTGGATGGCAATATTTCTTGTTACCTGTGTATGAAGCTAAATATGCATATATTGCTTTGCTTTGAATTGGAATTTCAGGATTTTTCATTAAGTATTTTGGCGATATCCCATACCCGTCAGACAAAATACTATCGTTTTCAATTTGAATATCAATTGAATCATTAGAGTTGAGTTTTAAGATATCAGTCATATTAATTCAATTTGTATTGATATTCAAATTTGCCTTTTTCCAAAACTCTGTTTACTTCAAGGTATCCATTCTCTTTTAATTCATTCCACGCCATCCTAAAAGAATGTCTTTTTACATCCAAATGTTCAAATAGAAATTTCTTAGAAAAACATGGGTCATCTTTAAAAAACAAAATTGTTCCATATAATCCTTTTGCTCTTAAACTTATGCTTGTATCTTCAAAAATATTTTTTTTCTTCGTATTCAAAATTTCAACCCCCTTTCGATAAGATTATTGTAATTTATTATTCGGGTTTTTTCAAGCCTTTTTTTCTTTTCTAAATAAATAAATACAAAAACAAAGATATTAAAACCTTGTTATTATTAATAGCCTATTCTGTCAACTGTCGAAAACATCAGCAGTCTATTTTTCCGACTATGGAAGTTTTAATATATCGGAATAATGTCTAAATTTCAATATTTTTTCGATTATTTACTCGATAACCTATTTTATCCTTGGTCGAAAAAACGTAACACGGATAAAAAATAATAAATTTAGATTTATACATGCAAATAAAAAGCAATCTGTGGATAAAATTATATGTTATCCACAGATTATTAACAGCTTATCAACAACTTATCAACAGTGAGATAAACTAAATAAAATACTAAATTGACAAAAATATTATAAAATGTTAATATATAATTATAGATAAAATAGAGATAATTATTAAATTAATAGGAGGAAATTTATATATGAAAAATAACTAACAACTAAATAAAATTAAAAATAAAAAATAAAATGGAGGTTGAGATATGAAGAAAATTAAAGAATACAAAAGGATGAAAGGACTAGAAAATGGTAAACAAAAATATAAAAATATTAAGAGAGGATTATAGTGAATTTTTAGATGACTGGAATATAATTGGGAAAAGAAATATGTATAAATGTCCAGAATGCCAATATCATGGTAATAAATGTGATAGACATAATAATGATGAGGGGGTGGCCTATGGCTTTAGTAAATGGCGATTTCAAAGGGAAAATAGATAATAAAAGTATTTGGAATTATATATCTAAATTGAATGCTAAATTAGAAACATTAGAAGAAAGAAAAGAGTTTATTAATGAGTTATTAAATTTAAAAGATATAGAAGGTCTTAAATTCAGCGATGATAAATTCTGGCAAGAAATATTTGATAGAGGAATATGTAAAGCTAATTTAAACACAACAGATGTATTATGGTCAAACACTAATATAAGTCATTTTTTAGAAAGACTAGGTACATATTTATTAGCAAAAGATAACAAAAACAAAGAAAAGGAAAATGTAAAAATATATACATCTTTAACAGAATTCAAAAGAATAACTCAGCAAGAAAAAAAGATACGAAAACATGGAGAAGTAGTAGAATACGAGAATGGAAATAACGAATATTCAAAAGGAAAACCAATAAGAATATTAAAAAATCAAAAAAATTTCAAATTAGCTCCAGATATAAAAATAACTAAAAAAGATAGAGTAAAGTATCCAGAAATAGAAAATTATTATAAGTATAAACAGTATTTATTAAATTTAAAAAATAGTAAAGAGCTTAGAGAAAAGTTAGCAAAAGATAAAAATATAAATAATAAAGAACTCAAAATTACAAAAGGTGGCGATGTTTATAAATTTGCATTGAGACAAATGGCTATGGTTACAGATGATATGTTACAAGTAAAATTACAAAAAGATAAAAATATAGTATGGAAAGCTCCATTAAAAGATAGTGGTAATAATAATATTATGGATTGTGATTTAATAGATTTGTTTGACCCAGTACATGTAAAAGCATTATTACAAATTCCTTACAATGAAAACTTAATAGATGAGATAGCATTAAGTAAGCAAGATATATTAAATAAAATAGAATTAACTGATACACAAAAAATTATATTGTCATCATGGGAGAAGGGAATTACTCAAAATGAAATAGCCAAGCAATTAGGTATAGCACAAAAAAATGTAAATTTACATATTGATAGAATAGTAAATAAATTTATAGATAAATATACTGAAATATATGAAGATGAATATTATTATGTTTATTTAGTAAAAGGAAAATATAAAAAATGTAGCAAATGTGGGGAAATCAAGCTAATACAAAGGTTTGATAGAAATGGAAAAGGAAGATACCGTTCAAACTGTAAAGATTGTAATAAATAAGTGGGGGAAAATAGGGTATAAAATCGGCTGGAAAAGACATTAATATATGTAGGGGTAATTAATATTTCTACAAATAAATAAAATGTATAATAAAAGTCGAGGAGAGATTGAGAATGAGAAAAAATGAGTACGTAAAATTATTTCGAGAGAAACTAAAAGAAGAAGGATTAGAATTAACACGAGAAAAAGTAGAAATGATATTAGATATATTCAAAGAATTAGTTGTAGATATATTTAAATCAGGTGAAGACGCTACTATAGGTGGATTTCTAAAAATAGGAAGAAAAGAGATAGAAGCATGTGAGAAAACACATACTTTACCAGGAAAAGAAGGAGAAAAATATATTGTACCAGCCAGTACTAAACCAACAGTTAAATTTATAACTTCTTTTGTAAAAGAACATATGATATTAAAATAGTTAATAACTAAATAAAATGCAAAACAAAATAGATAAGTCTTGCTTAGGCTTATCATTATGGAGATATAGGAGATTATTAATGGTTCGATTCCATTAATCTCCATTTTTAAATAAAAAGAAAGCACATGTCGTGAGATAGCAGTAAGTATTTCTTTTTCTTTTTATTAAGAAAGAGAGGATAAATGAAAAAAAAATATTTAAATGAAATATTTAAAAACAAAAAGTTTAATAAAAATAGCTTAATAATAAGCCCTACTGGTTCGGGTAAAACACATTATATTATTAACTATTTATGTAAGAATAAAAAAGTATTGTATTTATGCGATAATAGTAATTTAGAAGAACAAATATTATTAGAAAATAACACAAGGAGCTTAAAAAATAATTTACCTAAAAAGGGCTTTGAAAAAACAGATATAACTGTAATGACATATAAAGCATTTGGATACAAAATTAAATATGATTTAGATAACAAATACATAAATCAATTTGAATTAATAATAGCAGATGAAATACATAATCTTATTGATTATCAAACTTTTTCTAATGATGCAGATTTATCCCATGCAATCAGAGCATTAATGAAAAAATATAATAAAACAATAATATTAATGTTTACTGCTACGCCTTATTATATAAATGATTTAAAAAGCAGATATAATGATATAGGTAAATACTTTGATACAATTGATTACTCAACTAGTAAAGAAATTAAAAGATATATTAATAAAAGAGAATCATATATAAATCATATTTCTCAAATACAATTTCAATTGGATGAGTATAAACAATCATTTGAATATGCAGATATGAAATGTCTTATATATACAACAAGTATAAGTAACATGCAATTCATAGAACAAATGTGTATAGACAAAGGATTAAACCCAATATGTATATGGTCTAACAATAATAAAGATTATGAAATGACAGAAGAACAACTAAAAGTAAGAAAGTATTTAATAGAAAATGGAGAATTAAAATTTCCATATAATGTACTAATAATTAATAGAGCTACAGAAACAGGTGTTAACATATATGATAAAGATATGCAATTAGTCATAGTTAATACTACAAATTTAACTCAACAAGTTCAGGCTAGAGGTAGAGTAAGACATGATGTTGACTTATTAGTAGTTAGAACTGATGATGATAAAAAAGTAGATGTAATTACTATAAGAGATGAATACTTAAATCAATGGTTATTAAAAGTAGAACTAGAAAATTTAGTAAAAGAATATGGATTAAAAGATGACAGAGGAAGACTAATCTCAGTTAATAAATTTATTAATTATTTAAAAATACATTCTTATCAAATTGAAAAAATTAGAAAAAGAATAAACAAAAAGCAAGAAACATTATATAAAATAAATAAAATATAACTGTGCAAAAAATGGATGTTTTTGAATGAGGACATCCGAAAAATGCACACTCATACTATATGAATATAATAATAAATCACAAGGCTTTAGCCGAAGTGATACCAAAGAACGCTAGTGATGCGGTAGCTATTGCTAACGCCTTCACTCCGTTCAGTTGTTATCCTCAGCTAAAGCTTTCGGATTTATTATTTTTAATTTAATACATATGGGTTAAAAACCCCTTCATATGGTGACATATGATAGCAAACATAGAATATGCTAAAAGTTAATACAATTAGCAGAGATAGCTCATTTGAGAAGCTCTGGTGACTAATAATAGGTATCTTAAAATATAGGATGATGATGTCACTAAAATATTAAACTACAACGTGAAATTTGTGGGATAATTACTCACCATTTCAGAACTGGAAGAAAGCACATGTCGTGAGATAGCAGTAAGTCTTTCTTTTTCTTTTTATTAAATACTAAAAGGGAGATTTGATAAAATGAATGGTGAAAAACTTATAGAAAATAAAGAATTAAGAGATAGAAATATAGATAGAGTAGATGTATTGGAGCATGTAAAAGAAATATTGACTTTAGGAAATACGGATTTCAGTACAGTAGAACTTGTTTCTAATTATTATGAAGTTAAAGAATCTACAGTTCAAGAATGCATAAGATTAAACAAAGAGGAACTAAAGAATGATGGACTAAAGAAATATAAGAAAAATGAGATAATATCTATATTTAAACGAAATCCAATTAATTTGGAAAACGTAAAAAATGAAAGAACAAAATCAATAGTAACATTTAAAAACAATGAAAGTGTATCTATAAATAATACGGGATTAATTTTAATACCAAAAAGAGCAATTCTCAGAATAGGTATGTTGCTTAGAGATTCGGAAGTTGCTAAAGAAGTTAGAACTAGATTATTAGATATCATACATGATGCAGAAGAACAAACTAAAATTGTAGATGATGTAATAGAAGAAATTAGAACTGAACAAAATATAAGATAAGATATGCTTGAAGCGATAATTTCTGGCGACCATAATAAATTATCTGTACTACAGACTGAGCTAATAGGCTTGAAAAATAAAAGAATATCTCATTTAGAAGATGTTGTAACTAATTCAGTTACTATAACAGAAAGTAAAGCTGTTATTAATAAATGTATTAGGACAATATCCGTTAAAAAATTTAATTGTATGTTTGGTAAAGCATGGGATGAATTTTATAGATTCATTAATTATAAACTTGGCATTAATATTAGAAATCGAAAAGGTAAAGGATTAGCTAGATTTTCAGATGAAGAAATATTGGAAATGGAGAAGATAGCTAAAAGTTGGTTGGAGGAAAATGATATAGATTTTAAATTGGTAATATAATTTAAATTTGTTTTCAAAAGGGATATAGTTAAGGTGGTTAGAGTATTTGGTTCATACTGAAAGGTCATAGGTTCTATTCCTATTATTCCTACAATTAAACTAAATAATATTTAATAAGTATATTTAAAGAAAATTAGATGTGTTTAATTGGTAAAGCAACAGTCTCTAAAACTTTTGTATTATACTATGAAAGTTCGAGTCTTTTGCTTTGCCAAATATGGAGAGGTACTCAAGTGGTAAAGAGGATAGTTTGCTAAACTATTAGGTCAATTAATTTGATACGAGGGTTCAAATCCCTTCCTCTCTTCCAATAGAAAAAGTTTGTTGTTTTTAAATAATATTTTAATTAAAAGGGAGATGTTTTTATGGTTAAATATAATGTTCATAAAGCTTTAGCAGAAAAAAAGTTATTAGAAGATAAGATAGACAGATGTATTGATAATTTTAGAATTGTAGGTACTAAAAAAGGTTCTGATAAAAATGTATATGAAACAAAAACAAGCGTAGAAGATTTTAATGTAGAAGTTTCAAGTAAATACCAGCAAATAGAAGATTTAATATATAATTATAATGCATTAGATAAAGCAATTAATATCTCTAATGCTATAACAAATGTTCAAATTGGTAATAAAAATTATACAGTTTTAGAAGCAATAAAAAGAAAAAATAGTATAGAATTAGATAAATCTTTATTGAGACAAATGGTTAGTAATTATGATTGTATGATGTCTGAAGTAAATCGTAAAAATGAAGAGGTGCAAAGAAATACAGATAAAATGTTTGAGGAAAAAGAAAAAAGTAAAGATGGAGTGGAACTTATTTCATTTTATAAAAAACAACAGGAATGGTCTTTAGTAGACCCTTTAAAAGTAAGAGAGAAAATAGAAAAGTTAAGAGATGAAATAGAAGAATTTGAAAAAGAAGTTGATTTTGCATTGAGTACATCAAATGCACTTACAATTATAGATGTAGATTTAAAATAGCCTTTAATTAGGCTATTTTTTAATTTGCAGGTTAGGCGAATAACATAAATTATAAGTTCCCACTGATTTTGGGTTAAAAATCAAACTGCTTATATAAAAAGTGATGGGTACATACAAACAAAACGATTGTAATGTATAAAAGAGAACAATAGATATAAAGCTTAAAGTTAAAAATTCAAATGTAAAATCTCAAGGATAAAAGATTAAATTATTAAAATAGTAAAAATAAAATAAAAAAGTTATATAAAATCCTTGATAAATGCTAAATGCGTTAACTTATATTAGCTATTGTTAGCTACAAGGCTGCCTAATTTGCAAATAAATATATTCCCAGTAGAGTTATAAATAATATAAAAATAAAGGAGAAAATATATGAAGAATAATAAAGGAACAGTATTAGAAAAATGTGAAATAGTAAAACAAGAAGATGGTAGTTATAAATTTGTAGAACATTTAAAAGATGGAGACAATGAAGTATTACTTAGTGAACTTTTAGATAAATATACTGGTGATACAGATTTAAATATAACAATTAGATTAAGTGAAACAATAGTCAAATAAATCAATATTAGGCTATTTATTTTTTATTAATATTAGGGAGATATTATCACATTAAACTATAGCAGATAAAGAAGAAGAGTATGCTTTATCCTCTTCGTTATTATTTCAATGAATTTTCTATAATTCTTCTTATAGCTTTTTTGTCTTCCTTGTCTAGTCTCATATACATTTTTATTGTTTCTTTAATATCTTCATCAGAGTTAATTAAATCAATATATTCATCTAAAGATCTAAATTTTTCCTTTGGAATTTTAATTGATTCATATGAAGCTAAAGAATCAATGATTGATTGAATTTTTGTTTTGTCTGTATCAACTGAATAATTAGCTTTAGTATGACCTAGAAGATAATCTGTAGTGACATTAAAGTATTCAGCTAATTTAACTATAGATTCTGCTGGTGGTGTTCTTTGGTCATTTTCATACATGCCTATAGTACTTTGTGATACATTTAATATTTCAGCTAATTCATATTGCTTTAATCCAAACTTGACTCTAAGTTCTTTTAATCTTTCTCCGAACATTTTTTCACCTCCAAGTATCCTTATAGTTATTATATCACATAAAGTAATAAAATATTATACTTGACATTACTTTATGTGGAGTGTATTATAAAAATACAAATTACTTTAAGTGATAAAATTACTTTGAGTAATTAAAAAGAAGACTTACAAACTTTAGACAAAGAGTGAGGTTTCTTATAAAAAATACAAATGTCAATATAAGGAGGTTGGGTATGAGTATAATCAATACTGTAGGAAGATTTCAGGGGATACATTAGAAAAAAATGAGCAAAGAGTTGAAATGATAAGGTTTGTAAAACAAGATATTGATTTATCAGTTATAATTAATAAGTTTTTAGATAATGTAAGAGATTATAATTTGAAGAATGTGAGATACATAATAGAAAATGAGTTATTCTTTGAGAGAGTTTCTATTGATATCATATGTAGATATATGGATTTATTGAATAGATATGCTTATGTAGAAGGTGACTTTGAAGAAGTTTATAAATTGAAGGCAGAAGTAGGCTTTAGAAGGACTATGGATTGGTTATTTAGACAAGTACATTGATGTGTATATATTGTATAAAATAAAATGGTATAAATAAAGGATTTTAAATTCTAAATACATTAAAGTTAGGACTAAGAAGAAATGATAAAAACACATAGAGTTAAATTAAAATTAACTAAATCACAATTTGAACTAGTAAGAGAGAAGCAAAGGGAATCAGCAAATTGTTGGAATTACATAATTAATTTATCAAAAAATTACTACTTTGAACATAAACAATGGATTTCTAATTATGATATTCAAAAACTAATTAAAGGTAAATTTAATTTATCAGGACAAACAATTCAGGCTATATCAACAAAGTTTTGCGCTAATAGAAAGACTATTGCAGAACTTAGAAAAAAAGGTAACACTAAAGCCAAATATCCATATAAAGAAAAGAAGTTTTATATAATACCATTTAAGAACCAAGATATAAGGACTAATAAACAAGGTAATTTAAAAATAACATTAAGTGCAGGTAGATATTTAGAATTAAATTTCAATATTCCAAATATAAAAACTGCTGAAATAGTTTGGAGAAATGGATATTATTTATATTATACATTTGATGACAGAATCATTAATCCAACACCGAAAGGTAACAACACCATAGGTGTAGATTTAGGAGAAATACACTCAATAGCCAGTGTAACTAATGAAGGTATAGGACTTATAATATCTAATAGAGAAGGCAGAAGTATTAAGCAATTTAGAAATAAAATGTATGCTTATATTTCTAAAAGGTTAAGTAGATGTAAAACAGGTAGTAGACAATCAAGGAAGTTATGGAAATTAAAAAATGAAATAAGGACTAAGACAGATAATCAATTAATGAATTTATATCACCAAACAACGAAAAAGTTTATAGACTTTTGTGTAGAGCAACAAGTATGTGAAATAGTTTTAGGTGATATAAAAGGAATTGAAAAGAATACTAAGAAAAAGAAAAAACTAAATAGAGTAAATAGACAAAAAATATCTCAAATGGAGTATGGTCGCATTAAAGACTATATAAAATATAAAGCTAAAGAGCAAGGTATCGAAGTTAAGTTGGTTAAAGAAAACTACACTTCTCAAACTTGCCCAAAGTGTTCCAAAAAACACAAACCACAAGGTAGAACTTATAACTGTACTTGTGGCTATTCAACTCATAGAGATATAGTTGGTGCATGGAATATTCTAAATAAAAAACATAAATATAATTTAGTTGATTTTAAAATAAACCACAACCAACCAATTAATTTAAAAGTATCTACTATATAAGGTAGTAGTGGCGAAGACACCGTCCAAGTAGCTTGGCTTTGTAATCACCTCTGTTGTACTGTTTAAGTATAAATAAGTGAGTTAGTCACCAAGAATCCCCATAGATAAATCTAGGGGAGAGTGTCAAATAATTCTGTAAGATTAGAAAATAGAGAAAATATAGTTGAACAAATTATAGAAGTATCTGAAATACTTAGTGAATTTATATATGAACTATCTAAAGAAACTGATAAAATTATTGTTTATTCAGTAGGTGGAAATCATGATAGGGTTCTTCCTAAAAAAGATGAAAATTTAGATAAAGATAACTTCAATTTATTGATAGATGAATATATAAAGTTGAGAGTTAAGAATATAGATAATGTGATATTTCAGGAAAATATATATGATAATAACATTATAGTAACTAAAATATGTGGAAATACATGTTTTGGAGTACATGGAGATAAAGATAAAATGTCTACTGCAATTCCTAAATTAACATCTCTTATAAGAACAATTCCTGATTATGTCTTTATGGCTCATTTACATAATTGCAAAGAAGATACGTATGGGGAAAGTGAAATATGTGTAAATGGAAGTTTTTCTGGAACAGATACATATGCTAAGAATCTAAGATTAAGTTCATATGCAATGCAGAAATTTATGATATTCAATGAAGAAGGGAGAGTATGTACTTATAATATTAAGCTTAAATAGAGCTAATTATTAAAGGACTAATACGATAATATTCCATCATTATGATATGGTATTAGTCCTTTAATGGGCTAATTCAATCTCCCTTCTGAGGTCGGTTTCATGCTGACCTCTCTTTTTTTCATCTCAAAAGGAGAGTGATAAATTGGCTAGAAAAGGTAAAATTAAATGTTCTTGTTGTAGAGAAGAAAAGTCGGCAGCAAGAGATTTCTATAGTAGCTCCAGTAAGCTGCATAAGAATTTAGGTACTTTTCCTATTTGTAAAAATTGTGTTGAAAAATTATATGATGAATTGGTTTGCAAGTATAATGGTGATAAAAAAATAGCAGCAAAGAGACTATTTATAATGTTAGATGTTTACTATGATGAAGATTTGTATAATTTATGTGTTAACAAGGAAACTAAAGGAAAATCTAAATGGTTAGGCGAGTACATGAAGACTAAAGCAAATGCTAGATATGTAAGTAAATCAAGTCTCGATAATATTAATTCAAAAAATCCAATTGAAGATGATATTGATTCTGATTTTAAATTAAATAAAATAGAAACAAATAATGAGATGGTTGAAAGATGGGGTGCAGGATTAAAAAAAGAAGATTATATGTTCTTAGAGAGTAAATTTAATGAGTTTTCTATGGCATATCAATGTAAAAGACCTGCTGAAAAAATGTTGTTAGAACAAATT
Organism: Clostridioides sp. ES-S-0108-01; assembly: GCF_020662285.1. NCBI lineage: Bacteria > Bacillati > Bacillota > Clostridia > Peptostreptococcales > Peptostreptococcaceae > Clostridioides > Clostridioides sp. ES-S-0108-01. The sequence goes on from NZ_JADGMN010000010.1 coordinate 80,328, forward strand.
TCTAAATGTTTACTAAAGAGTGATGAAGCACTAAGAAATGGTGATGCTACAGGGTTTGAGAAAATGAATACCTTAATATCAAAACTTATGAATGATGCAAATATAAAACCTATTCAAGAGGCAAGTTTAGCAGAAAATGAGACTATTACATGGGGTACATGGATTGATAAAATAGAAAATTATAGACCAATAGGAGAGCCTTCAGAACAATTTAAAGATGTAGATAAAATAAAAACATATATTGATAAATGGTTTATAGGACAAATGAGAAAAGTGTTTGATTTAGCTAGTGAGGATAATCCAAATGATGACCAAGACTAGAAAATTAAATAATAACGAAATTAATTTAGATAAAAGTAAAGCTTTTGAAGAAGGAATAATTGAATGGACTAAGTTCTATAGAGAAAATCCACATAGATTTTGTATTGATTATTTTGGTCTTAATTTATATTTAGTTCAAATTATTCTTATATATATGTTTGATAAATGTAATTATGCAATGCTTATATGTGCCAGAGGTTTTGCAAAGAGCTGGATTGCTGCTGTATATGCATGTTGTAGAGCCGTTTTATATCCAAATTCTAAAATTGGTATAGCTGCATTTACTAAATCACAAGCAGAGCTTATTATACGGGAGAAGATAGAAAAAGAATTAGTAAAACAATCTCCTATGTTAGCTAGAGAAATAAAAAAAATAGAATATAACAACAAATTCTCTAAAGTTACATTTCACAATGGAAGCACTATAGAAGCTATAGTTTCAAATGAGCAATCAAGAGGTTTTCGTTTCAATATACTTATTGTAGATGAATTTAGATTAGTAAAAAAAGAAATACAAGATAGAATTCTTAAACCATTTTTAAATGTAAGTAGAAATCTAAAATTTAAAAAAGATGGAAAATATGAAGATTATCCTCCAGAACCTAATAAAGAATTGTATTTAAGTAGTGCATGGTTTAGGATGCATGAAGCATATGACAAATTTAAATTGTATGTGAAAGATATGGTAGATGGTAGAGATAAATTTGTACTTAATTGTAATTATAAACTTTCTCTTCATCATGGGATACTTGATAAGGAAAGAGCAGATGAAATGAAAAGAGAAATGGATGCCGTTTCTTGGATTATGGAGATGGAATCACTTTTCTTTGGGGAAAATGAAGATGCAATATTTAAATCATCTTATGTAAATCCATGTAGGACATTAAAAAATCCGTTTTATCCTCCAACAGATTTAGAAGTATTATCGGCTAAAAACGGAAAAATAAAGTGTAATTTACAAAAAAGAAAAGGTGAACTGAGAGTAATTTCAGCTGACATTGCTATTGCAGAAGGAGACAATAATGATAACTCAGTATATACATGTTGGAGATTATTGCCCGAGAAAGATTATTATGAAAGAATGGTTGTTCATATAGAATCTCATAATGGTATGAAGCCAGATAAACAAGCAATAAGATTAAAGCAACTGTTCTTTGATTTTGAAGCTGATTTCTTAGTTATAGATACTCAAGGAGTAGGGCAAAGTGTTTTATCTGATTTACTTAGGGTTAATTATGATGATACTAGAAATAAGGAATATAACGCATTCTCTCATGCTAATACAAATCATTTACATAATAATTTTATCACAAAAGAGAATTATCCAGTTATATTTGAAATTAAAGCATATGGACAAATAAATCATGATTGTATAATTGGGTTGCTTGATGTATTTCTAAAAAATAGAATAAAATTACCTATAAATGATGTAGAAGCAAATGATATGTTAAGTAGTACAGCTGGATATGCAAAGAAAAATTATACAGATCAAGCGAGAATGATATTGCCATATAAACAAACTACGCTACTTGTAAATGAATTAATTAACTTAGAAACTGTTAAAAATGATGGTCAAAAGTGGCTTAAAGTTAAAGAAAAAGGGAAAGCACGAAAAGATAGATATTCTTCTTTAGCATATGGAAATTATCTAGCAAATTTACTGGATATAGAATTAAAAAAGAGAAATAGTAAAGAAAATGGACAAATAATTTCATTCTGGTCAGGAGGTGGAAACCATAATAGAACTCAAAGGAGATAAAAAAGATTATACTTTAGAGCAAATAAAATACTTAAATGAGCAACTAAGACAAAGAAATTATGCAATGATAGAAAACACTATAAATCTATCAAATGAAATGTACAAGATAAGAAATATAAGTAGAGATCAAGTAAGAAAAGCTATGATAGACCCTTACAAAAATGTAGAATTACTACAAAAGGTTAGTCTTTTACTTAAAGAAACGTCTGGTACATATAAAAGAATTCTAAATATGATTTCAACCATGAATACATTTGACCATTATATAATACCAACAAACATTTCTAAATTTAAAGATAAAAATGATTATATCAATTCTTTTTTTAAATCAGCAACTCTTTTAAAAAAATATCAACTTAAACATATTTGTCCTTGGATAACTGAAAAAGTATTAGAACAAGGGGAAATATACTTATATAAAATTGAAGATTCAAAATGTATAATGATGCAACAAATACCAGCTTCTTATTGCACAATAACATCTAAAGTAAATGGGGTATTAAGGTATGGAATTGATTTAAGAAAAATAAATAGAAAGACTTTATCGGCATTTCCAGTAGAAGTTCAAGAAGCATATGAAAAATTGAATCATGGAATATTAAAAAAAGAAGACTTAATAGAAAATAAGTACTATGAACTAAGTGATAATGCTGTAGCGTTTAATATAGACATTGATTCAACAAAAGGAATACCATTTTTTAGCTTTTTATTTGATGATATCTTAGAACTTGAAGATATGAAAGATTTAAAAGGTTCTAATGCAATTATTGAAAGTATTAAGTTGATACATGGAAAAGTACCTTATGGTAAAGATGGCGAACCATTAGTCGCCTTTGATTTATTAAGTGCATACTACCATGATATAAAATCTAATTTACCAGCAGGGACATCTGTAGCAGTAACTCCACTAGATATGGAAGGGATTAATCTAAGTGATGGAAAATCAAAGATTAATGATTATGTTAAAGAAGCAAAAGAATTTATATTTGATAATGCGGGAATCAATACAGCTCTTTTCAACTCAGATAAAATAAACACAGAATCAATTGCAGATGGTGTTATAGCAGATAGTTTAATACCTATGAGGATTCAAAATGAGATAGAGACATGGATAAATTATGAATTAAATAAAAAGAACTCGTCTAAGGCATTTCAACTTTACTTTGTTGGTACAACTCATTTTAACCAATCTAAGATATCACAACAACTTAGAGAAAATATAAACAGTGTAGGAGATAGTAGACTAGTATATTTAGCTAGTACTGGAAAAGAGCCAATTGAAATTGCTAATTTATATAAAGCAGAACAATTAATGGAAATAGATGATTTATTACCAGTAAAACAAGCTTCATATACATTTTCAAATGCTGATGTTGGAAGACCTACTAATGAAGATAAAGGTGATGGTGGCACAAATGGAAATAAAGCAGATAGAAAAGATGAGAATAAATAATAAGCGATTTATTATTGCATTAACAGAAGAGAAGAAAAAATATCTAACTAATAGAGGCTTTTATTTTATTAATGAAAATAAGTGTGGTGAAGAATCATTTTATTTATTTGAAAATAAACCTACTGAAATACTTAATTTTAGTAAGGAAGATTTTAAAGATATAAGTTTTAGTGATGTAATGTTTATTTAAGGAGGTGAGAGGTTGAAAATAGTTAGTCTTCCATGTGGATTTGAGACATTTTCTAATGAAGAAGATGATAGAAAGTTAAATGTAAAATTAAAGATTTTGCATGAAGGTAAAAATTTAAATAAAACTAAGTTTGATTTGTCAACTATAAATGAAGCAGAATCAACTTTATCAGATATACCAATACTTGGATATATAAAATATGATGAAGAAGAAAATGTCATAGATTTTGATGAACACAATATGATAACTAAAGTTGTAAAAGATGATGATGGATATTCTATAGAGTATAAATTCTTAGAAAGACCACTTGGAGTTATTCCAAATAATACAGAGATAACTTATACAGAAGAAGATGGAAAGACATATCTAAATTGTACAGGACTTATATGGAAACACTATTCTAATTCAGCATATCAATTACTGACAGAGTCAAAGTCAAAAAGTGTAAGTATGGAAATAGTTATTGAAGATGGAGAAGTTGATAAGACTGATGGCTATTATAATATTAAGAAATTTAGTTTTTTAGGAATTACTATTTTGGGAGATGATGTTGCACCTGGAATTGAAGGAGCATCTATAAACACATATAGTAATTTTTCAAAATATAAAAAAGCAATTTATGATATTTGCAAAGAAATGTATTCGTTTAAAAGAAAGGAGGAAGATATATTGAGTACAAGTAAAAACTATGGACTATCAACAGAAAATATAAGAATTTCTATTAATAGTCAATTAAAAAATAAGATGGTTGAGGTTGAAGACCCTTACTGGGGAGGAAAATATACAACTAGAGAATATTATTTAAGAACTATTCTACCAGAAGAAAAAATTGCTATTTTAGAAGACAATATAAATTGTTGTAACTATTATGGTGTGCCATATTCTATGAATGGAGATGATGTTGTTTTAGATTATGAAAATAGAAAATCATACATAGAAGAATGGAGAGAGAAAAAAGAAGGGGAAGTTATAGAAACTTTTTCTAAAGAGGATACTTTAAAAGAATTAGTACTTGAAAAATTTAATGAAAAAGAAATTGAGATAAAAAATCTAACTGAAGAGTTGGAAGGTTTAAGAAAGTTCAAGGTTGACAAAGAAATGGAAGAGTATAAAGTAGAAGTCTCTAATGTTATTTCAGAATTTAATTCTTTAACAGAGGATGAAGTTGAGGTCTTTAAAGAATCTGCTATAAACAAAGAGCTATCTTTAGAGGAATTAAGAAAAGAGTTAAGTTTACTGGATTATGCTAAGTTAAAAGAAAACACAAAACAATTTAATTCTAATAAGGGGCTTATAATTGAAGAAGCAAAAATAAATTATTCATCTACATTAGAGGATGAGAATAAAAATACAAAATCATATGAACAAATATTAAAAAAACACTCAAATAAGTAGTGTTTATTTTTATAAAAAATGGAAAAGGAGATACAAAAATGGCAGATAAAGCGATATTAAATTGTGATATAGATAAATATCCAGATGTTGTAACAGCAAAGAATGGAAGTGATGTACTAGAAAATGGAGCAATAGTTGCATTAGGTGGCTTAGTTGATTCAGAGCTAGGAAACGATTGTTATAAAATAGAAAAATTATCAGAAGGGTGCAGATTTGGAATCTTAGATAGTGTTGCACTTCAATATGATGAAAGGTTAGATGAAAGAGATTATGAATTAAAAGCAAGTGAAATAGATAGAGTTAGATTACCTCATAAGGGATTATGCATGACTTTAGCTAAAAAGCATTTTGATGGTGTGGTAGCTGTTGGTGATGAATTAGAACTTAAGGCAGATACATATAAATTGACAAAAAAAACTACAGGTTCAGTAGTTGCAAGAGTTGAGGAATTGTATAACTTTAATGGACAAGAGTCTGTATATGTATCTTTTATGTAATAACAAATAGATGAACTGGAAACAGTTCTTTTTTTATGCAAAAAATGACTAATGAAAGGTGGAAAAAAGATGGCTATAGATATAATAGCATTAAAAGATTTATCAAATGATATATTAAATGGAAAAGTAAAAAATTATGCTCAATGCGAAGATGCATTAAGAAAAGAAATAATAGATATATGTGGAGGTAAATGGGGACAATATACGTTCTTTGAAAATAAGTATAAGATATTTCAAATATTATCTGAAACAATAACTGATAAAGTAAATAGATTAACCGAAGAAGCATTTTCAGATTTTTGTGATGTAGAAAATTTTGATTTAGGTAATAAAAAAGAATTTACAGTTAAAAATACTGATTTATTAAGAATTGCAAATATAGCTGAAGGTAAAAACAGTACAAGAAGACAAAGACTATTAGGTAAAAAAGTTCCTACATCTGCATTTAAATTGGCAATAGCTATATATGAAGAATTCGATAGATTTATAACTGGAAGAATAGACTGGTCTGAAATGGTAGATAGAGTATCGGCTACATTCCAACATCATATAGCAGAAGCAATAGCATCTACTATGGAGGGAGCTTACACATCCGTACATACTAATTTAAAAACTAGTGCTGCTTACTCAGATAAGGACTTAAAGAAAATAGTTAATAAAGTAAAAGGAGCTACTGGACAATCTGTAGCTATATATGGGACTCCAGAAGCAGTAGGAAATATTGAAGGTGTTGGGGCTGACTTAGATAAAGATGATAAGAGAAACTTTGGATATGTTAAAAATTTCAGTGGGACACCAGTAATAGAATTGCCTAACTATTATGATGTTGAAAGAGATAAATGGGCATTAAGCAATAATATTTTATATGTTATACCAAATGACGAAAAGATAATTAAATTAGGATTTGAAGGCGACACAATGATAATAGAAAATACCGATGGAACAGTTAGAGATGACCAACAAATAGAGATGTTTATGTCAAGAAAAATGCATCTAGGTGTTGTCGTAGCTTCTAAGTTTGGTATGTATAAAATACAATAACATTATAATTAGAAGGGAGATTAAAAATGGCTGGAAAAGTAAAAAAAGAAGTTTCAAATGAGATTGAACAAGCTAATGAAAATAAAATATTGCAAAAGAAAAGTTCAAGAAAAACATATAAACAATTGAGAAGCGAATTAAGGAAACTTAAAGACGAAATAGAAGTTGAAATAATGAACTTAGATACTGGTACTGTTCTTTATAGAGATAGAGATGAAAGACTTATATTTGAAATGAATAAAGCTGGAGAAAAAACTTTTATATTGTTATCTGATTTATATGAAATATCAAATAAACATAGAGGATATTTTGAAAACTATCTTATAACTATAGTTGATGTTGATAGTGATGATTATACAATTGAAGATATATTAGAATATTTGAATTTAAAAGACATATATGAGTATTTAGATGAATACGACTTAGATTACATAAATCATATATTATTAAAATTAGATAATGATAAGTTTGTTAATCTAGTTGAAAAGGCTAATTATGGATTAATAGAGTGCTTAGGTTCAAGAGTAATCGAATTATATAAAAAAGGTAAATTTGATTCTCATTATAAAGAACGTTTAATAGCTACTAGACTAGGTTTACAAAGTTTATTTGAGGATTAGGGTGGTGTACAACATCACCTATTTTATAAAAGGGAGGTGATGTTATGGCTACACCAATAAAAGAGATATATAAACAATTTCTTTCTCTAATAAATGATGAAGAGATGTTATTACTTGAAGAGGAAATAATTGAGGATATGATGTATTCATATCTTCAAAAGGCTACATTTGATTTTTTTGAATGTAAAAAAGATTTATCTATAATAGGACAAGAAGAGTCTTGTATTACAATTCCAATTGACCAGTCAGAATATGTTTTTAATCAAATTAATAAAAATTGTGATATTTATTTGATTGGTAAATCTACAAATAAAGAATATGAAATCAATATAGACTATACTATAGAATTTAAAGAAGAAAATTGTGTAATAACCTTTGAAACAGAAACAGAAGAAGAAATTTTATTTAAGAGTAAATATTTGGGTGAAATAGTTTCTGACCTTAATTTAGATGAAATAATTATATTAGCTTATGGAATGATGATTTGGTGGCTTCAACCTAAGATTCTTAGAGAAGAAAACTTAAAACAGATGTTGACTGATTCAGATTATAATACTAAGTCTGGTGCGAATATGTTAGCAAAACTTTGTTTATTAGAAGTTCAAATTAGAGAGCAACTGGCCAAATACAAGACAAGATATGTATACAAAGGTTTTAAAGGTTGGGATAAAATTGAATAGTTATATTAATAATTTTAAAAAAAGAATTGGGCTTGGATGTTCAACTCCTAAAGAAAAAAGAATATTACAACTAAGATTAAGTTTTAAGAAATATTTAAAAGAAACACCAACCTGTATTGAAGTACCCATAACTGATATAGATGAAGTTTGTATAACAGAAGATACTAAAAGAGCTGTAGTTGCAATTAATGATATAACTAATAATGATAAAAGGTCATTAGATGAAAAAAATCTATTAGTTGAATCTGATTTAAATGTAGATGTAGGTTGCTATCTTTTTTATGATAATTGTTATTGGTTGACTATCTTTAAAGAACATAAAGAAATGGACACATATAAGCATTTCATAATAAAAAGATGTAATCAATTCTTTAATTATAAATATAAAGGTCAGATGTATAAAATCCCTATAGCCGTTGAAAATTTAACTCTTTACTCAGATGGTATGGCAGATAATAAATATACTTCTGTCTCAGATACAAAAAGACAACTTTATTTTGGAAGTAATCATATAACTAAAACTATAGATATTGACACGAGGATAATGCTTACTAGTAAAACTGTATTTAGAGTTACTAGTATTAATGATTTTGAGTATAATGGCAGAGAAACAGGGGTAGATGGACTTATTAAAGCGATATGTTTACAAGATGCTTTAATTTCAAAAGATGATACAATAAATAATATTGCTTATAATGAGTTATCTGAAAATGATAATGTAGTTATACCTTTTGACAAAATAATAGGTGATGAATTTATAACCCTAGGAGAAGAAAATGAATACACTATAGACTACATGAGAGACGTTGAGTGGCTCTTAGACAAGCAGTATAGATTTTGTAATATAATTAATCAAGACGAGAAAACATGCACGTTACAGAGTGGCACATTGGCTAAGTACTCCGGATTAGAAATTTTATTATTAGCAAAAGACAAAGAAACAAATGAAACTATAGATACTAAAAAGATAACACTAAGGGGGTAGGTATATGAGTTTATATGGTTTTCCCTAACAAGTTAATTTCAAATATTGGAACAACTCTGATGTCAAATCAAGATTTCGCTAAATTTATGATTTATAATAACGAATCTCAAAAAGATATTTTATCTATGCCTGATATAAAAAATTCAGTTAAAAAGCTTAGAAATAAGAAAGTATTTTTTAATAGAAGAGTAGAAAAAGTTTTAAAAGAAGCAGATGTTTCAGTTTACATAACACTATCTGAATATAAGCCTTATAAAGATAGAAGTAGAATAATAAAAAGCACTAATATTGAAATTGGAGTAGTATGTCATGATGAATGTCAAGATACTTTTAACGGATTAAGAGATGCTGCATTAGTATGTTGCATAGTTGATATAATAACTGAAAATGAGGAAATAGCTGGTATAGGGAAAATAAAGCTAAAGGGTTGTTCTCCCATGTATAATCTAGATACAAGTTATAATGGATTTATTATAATAGTGTCTGCCGAAAGTTTTGGTGATATATAATGTTAGAAAATTATTATGTGACAGGACTTCCGATAAAATTAAGTGAAACTTTAGGAACTATATATCAACCAACTATTAGAGAACTTATTGAATTAAATATGGCTAATTTAGAAATAGTAAATCCTTTTTTAATACTCGAAAAGAGCTATTCTCAGCTATGTAATGAGGAATCATTTGAATTAAAGTGTAAATATGACACTATACCCATCTTAGATTTAATGATGTTAACATCAAGGAAAGACTCTTTAGAGAAAGTTGAATTACTTAGTGATAAGATAAAAAAATCTTTATCTATATTATATAAAACTGATATTAAAAATATTGAGTATATGAATAATATTAAAATCGGTATTTTAATTAAATTTGATGATAAAAAGAAAAATGCTTTTATAAGCAGAGAAGATTTTGGACTAGTATCAGATTTAATTTTAGAGATGTTTTGTATTGATAAAAAGAATTTATTTAAAGATGAGGAAGATAAGTGGATTGAAAATACTGGCTCTGAAAGAGAAAAACAGTTAATTGCATACTTTAAAGAGAAGGAAAGAAAGAAAAGAGAAAAGGAAGCATACCATTTATGTGATTATATAAACATAGTTCAAAATATAGATGGATATGTACCAATAGATGTGATTCTAAAAATGACTTATTGGCAGTTAATTAATGCTTATAAGACTAAGATACAATTTAAAAATTATGATGAAAGTTTGGGCTTTGCAAGGTCTTTCAAGTATCAAGTTGATGCAGATAAGATTAAGCATTGGTCTAAAGAAATAAAAATCCCAATTAGCATTGTTAGATGACAGTGCTATTTTTATGCAAAAATCAGGAAAATGAAAGGATGATTTTATAATATGAAAAGATTTGCAATAAAAGATGCAGGTAATGTAATAGTAAAAAATAAAGTAACAGGAGAAGTATTGTTTTATACTCAAGACTTGAATGCATTTAACTTTAAATTAGATTCAGAGTCAGTTTATGCAAAAGCAAAAGGTGCAAATACGATAGCCTTTGATGGAGCAATAACATCAAGTTTGACAATGGAACAAGAAGTAATACAGATGGCACAATTAGCAATGTTATTATCTTCTGATATAGATGAAAGAACTGCAAAAGTCGGAAAAAGAAAAGTATTAACATCTGATAGTACTAAGAAAGTTACTTTAGAAAATGTAAAACCAGTTACAAATAGTATATCTGTATATAGCGTAGAGAAGGATGGTATATCTATAATCAAGTCATTACAATTTACTTCAAGTGTTACAGGTGCTAATACTGAGATAACAGTATCTACTGCTGATTTCAATGCGGGAGATAATGTGGCAGTATTCTATTTAGAAGAAATACCAAAAGCAAAAGTTGTAAAGATAAAAGAAGAATCAACTGCTCCAAACTATGTTATAGAGGCAGAAGTAATGGCTAAAACTGCTGATGGTGAATATATGGTTTTATATATGACTATTCCAAATGCTAAAGCACAAAGAAGTATAGAATTAAATCTTACTGCTGAAAATCCATCTGGATTTAATATGACATTAGATGTTTTACCAGATGAAAATAAAGAATATGCTACATTTACATTCATAGGAGATGAAAATCTTAGCCCTACAAGAATGGCAAATATGTTAGGTGTTGAATTAATCGATGAAAAAGATACTAAATCTAAGAAATAGTGAAATGCCCTACTCTTAATTGAGTAGAGGTTATTTTTTTACGTTTAAATTTGGTTTTAATCGGATTTGAACTTAAAAAAATGAAAGAAGGTGATAAGTTGGTATTTTTAGATGATAAGTTTTTGTTTGACAATATTTCAAGTGAATCTATGAACATCAAGCTAGTTACTTTAGGTGATGATGAAATACTAAATGAGTATGGGTTGCCATATGAAGAAGCAATTAAATCTGATAATACTTTTAATAAAAATCCTTGTTACAGTGAAGATGAAACTACTGTTGAACCTATAACACTACAATTTTGTTTATGTAGTGAACATGGAGAGGCTTATGAGTGGGATGATTATACTTTAGAAAATATATGCAATTGGTTCTGGCAGAGAGAATTTAAACCATTCATATCCTTTGATAACATAGAAGAAATTTATTATTTGAAGGCAAGAAAAATAACAAAAAAGTATGACAAATCAAAACGAGGAATCCTAGAAATAGAGTTCCAACCATATACAAATTATGCATATAAAAATTTTCAAAAATCAATAACTGTTAAAGATACAAGGGAAATTAAACTAAATAATATATCTAATGTAGATGAAGAATATGCTCCAATAGTTGATATTGAGTGTTTAAAAGAAGGAGATATAACCATTAGAAATGATAGTATTAGTGATAATGAAGAAGATAGTTTAATAATAAGTGGATTAGAGTTAAATGAGAAAATAACAATAGATAATTTATACTATACTGTTTTAAATGACAATGGAGAGAATAGGTTTAATATTGTTAATAGAAAGTGGATTAGGTTAAGAAGAGGTGTAAATATATTGAAGTTTACTGGTAACTGTAAAGTTTCTATTAAGTGTAAATATCCAATAATAAAATAAGGGAGAGATAGATATGAATAAGATACAAGCAGATAAGTTAATACAAGATGAAGTTAGAGCTATAATAGCAATTGTAGATGAGAATGGTAAAGAGGAATATATAGAAGTTAGAAATCCTGATAATAAAACTAAGGAAGATATATTAAATAAAATATGGATTGGTATGGAAAATCCAGATTTAGCATTATCTCAAGAAGATATTCTTAAAATGTTGATTGATAAATTGACTAATATAGAATTAAATATTGAAATAGAAGATTTAGTAGATGGCAATATATCTAGTGAATTAGAAACTGTGATGTATTATATAGGTCAAATAGAGAATGAATTAACTGCATCCTTACTAATGAACACTGAGATTAAGTTAGGTCAGTTAAAAAATGATATATTACAAGATAGAGTACTCAAAGAGACTGAGGAAATTGAAAAAATTAATAATATCAAAGATAAGGTAGTGAATTAGATGGTATTTAAGTCTTTAGATGATTTAGTTGCTTATACAAAGAATAAAATTGCCGCATCTATGCCAGAAGTTGGGAAAGAAATGAAGGACATCATGAAGGAAGAAGTAAATAAACAAGTTTATTCTGGTTACACTCCAGTTGGTGAATGGAATCCTAATATTTGGAGAGGTAGGACAGGACAACTATTAGATGCTATAGATGTCACAGAACTCTCTTCTAATTCTGTCACTTCAGAGATACAAAATAATGGAAATTGGGTGGATGCATTTACACGTAATTCAGCATTTCCAATGGAAAGATTAGAAAAGGGGAAAGTCTGGGGTGTTGGCGGATATAGACCTCAAACAAATATAATGGAAGAGAGTAATTCTAAAGCACAAGAAAGAGTTCCTAAATGTTTTAAATCAACTATGAATGGACTGGGAGTGCCAGTAGAATAAATATTTTATCTTTGTCGAATTTTAACGGTTTGAACATAATATATTGACTGATATGATAAAATCATAGAATATTTTATGGGTAAATATATTATGTTTAAGAAAAAATTAATAACTGTAGTAATGAGTATAACTATGATTAGTATAGGAAGTTTTTCATATGCTCATTCAGGAAGAACCGATTCATCAGGAGGTCATTGTGATAACAAAAATAAGTCTTGTTTAGGAAGTTATCACTATCATTGTGGTGGATATCCAGGTCATTTACATAACAATGGGGTTTACCCTTATACTGGAGATGGAAATAGTTCTGGAACAATGATTTTAGTAAACAATGAAGAAAAGCAAAAGAAACCTGTTGGAGAAAAAGGATATAATCAAGGATACGAGGATGGTTATAAAGAAAACTATAGTTCACCAAGTTATAGTGGAGATTATAGCGATACATATGAATTAAAGTACTCATAAGGATATGAAAAAGGCAAGGCTAAATTAGAGGAAGAAGAAAAGGCAGATGAAGTGGCTGGATATAATTTAGGACTTACAGGTGCTAAACCTAATAATACTTATGAAAAAGAAGTTTTGAAAAGTGCTTATGATACTGGATATTCAACTGGATACAATGAATATAAGACTAAATGGAAATATAAATTTTACATCAACATATCAAAGTTTTATATAGAATAAGTTTATGGTTTTTTGAAATATGGATATATATGTAAGTTTATAGTATAATTAATTAGATTATACTATAAATAGGGGGAAAAGTAATTGGGGGATTTAATTTTAAAAAAGGATGTAGAAAATTTAAAATTACTTGATTCAATAATTCGTACAACGAATATACATTCTATTAAACCATATAAAAGTAAGGCAGGATATGAACCTATATTAAAAAAAGGATATATTGTTCAGTGTAATTTTACTGGTCTTGGTAATGAACTAGATTTTTTACATTTTGCGGTAGTTTGGAATTCAAGTTCTTGTGAAGAAACTATAAATATTTTACCATTAACAAGCAAAAAAAAAGAAAATTCTTTAAGAACGCTTTTTTTAGGTAAAATAGAAGGTTTTATAACAAAGGATGATAATAATAATTATGTTAATAAAAACAGTTATGTATATATAAGTAAGATGATGGAAGTGTCAAGAAAAAGAGTTAAGTTAATATATAAGCAAAATAATAATGGAAAATTTCAAAAAATGGATGAAAGATTAATTCCTCTTAGTATAGATGAAAAATATATAAAGCCCATCTCAGATTGTATAAAATTGTTTTATATTAATGAAGGTGATTACTTAGTCGATATTTTAATAAATATGAGAAGTGATTATTTTTTAGATATAGATGAATTAAAAGATAATAAGATATTAAATTTGGGATATAGATATATTGAACATTTCAAGGAACATACTATTGATGAAAAGAAAATAATTATATGTTTTATTGATGGAGAAAGATATTCTTTAGTAATGAGAAAGTTAAATGAATCAAATTGGAATAAGTTTAAATCTGAAAATCATAGAAGATTATATGATTCAGTGATATATACAAAAAACAATATTGAAAGAAGAAAATACATAATTTTGAGTTTATTTTCAAATAATAATATCAAAGTTAATGAATCAAAAAAAATAATAAAAAACATATTTAAAGAAGATTGATTTATAGTATGTTGTATGTTATAATATAAGTGTCCAGATGGATGGTTTAGATTATTTTCAGCCTAGATAGGCGGTTTAGAATTATTAATAATGAAATTTTAAAAGATACTTTCTTTGAGAGGGTATCTTTTTTTATTGGGAAAATGTGAACTCGTATATACCTTTCTAAGGCTTTATATAAGTGACTGCTTGTATATTTATACATTTATTGCTTAAAACTGAATATATAAGGTTGATTTTAATTAGTATTATGTTAGGAAGATTTCGTTTGATTTATAGTAATTACAACGATGACAGAAGTGTGACAGTGATAATTATGTTTAAAAAATATTTATTAATTGAGGAGGAAATATGAGTAAATATAAAAGTAAGCTAATACAAGCAACACCTGAATTATCAGGCAAAGATGCTGAATTATTTATAAGGCAAGTATTTAGTAAGCCAAGTCAAAAGGAAATAGAAAGAAATGAAAGACTTTTAAAGATAATAAATAAGAGAAGATAGAGATGCATATTTTAACAGAAGAACAAATAGAAGAAATATATGATAAAGAAATAGGAAAATAAATGCAAAATTAAACCTCCATAAAAATTGACTTAATTGCTATAATGTGGTATCATGTAAGTACAATTATTAAATACGTTTCACAATGTACGGCTGAAACATTGTCATGTTACAAAGATGCTTCACAATGTGCAATAAAAAACATTGTTTTAAGTAGAGATTATTGAATTTAAGTATATAATATGGTATACTTAAATTACTAATAATGTTGAGTGTTTCACCACTTTAAGCGTGAATTTTAATGTAGGGTGTTTAGCCGCCTTAAGAGCTTGTTTAATGTTGAGTGTTTCACCACTTTAAGCGTGAATTTTAATGGAAAATAGATAAGGTTAATTCCTTATCTTTTCTTATGTTATGGAGGATTGCAATGGATGGGCTAGGATTTTATACTGTAGACAGAGACTATTTGGAGTTTCTAAGGAAAGCTGAGATAAATAAAAGAGGTTTTACTAAAATTCCAAATTATGAATACAATAAAAATGATAAATTTGTATGTGGAGTAGTATTTAATATTGATAAATTTAATTACTATGCACCTATATCTTCATATAAAATAAAACAAAAGGAAAATATATTAATTAAAGATAAAAAAGGAGATGTTAAATCTTCTATAAGATTTAATTATATGTTTCCAGTTCCCAGACATTGTTTAAAATATAAGGATATATCTAAGGAAGACGATGTTGGATATAGAACTTTATTAAATATAGAATATCAATTTTGTTTAAAAAATATAGAAAAAATATTAAATTTAGCAAAAAGGACATATACTAAAGTTACAAAAAAGCTTAGTCCTCAACTTGTTATCAATAGCTGTGACTTTAAATTATTAGAGGAAAAATACGAAGAGTATGAAGTGTTACAAGAAGTGGCACTTACAAGTTTAGCAGATAATGAATAGAAAATTAGGAAGTCTACTTAAAGTAGGCTTTTTATTATTCCTTTTTATGTTATAATTCAATGATGACATGGGTATGAGATGTTTAAATGTATAGGTGGGTGGCAAAACGGCATATACCTTATTTGAATTTTAGAGGTGTTTCTAAATTGACAACACCTCTCGGCATAATAATTTTCCATTGTGGAAAATAAAAATGTGTCTATTATGTACATGTGTTGAAATTATAATGTTATTTCACTATATATTATTTTATTTTGAAAACTATAAGGAAACATTAGAAATGATAACACATTCCTAAAATGGGGATATGGTAAGATTATAAAAGGGGGGTAGGTGAAATACCGACTCTTAAAGTAAAAAAATAAATTCCATAAAATAAAAGTGTGTCCATGATGGACACATGTTGAAATTTCAATATTGGACTAGTGTGGTACAAAAAAGAGGTATATATTAATCATCCTCTTTTAATCGTTCATATGCATTACCTATCATTCTCTCTATAGCTTTTCTATCCATTTCATCTAGTTGTATATATTTTTTAAGAACTTCTTTGACTTCATCATTGCAATCAGTGTTTTCTAACAATTTATTTATGTCTTCTAAAGATTCAATGTCTTTTTCTTCATCAACTATATCATAGATGGAAGTATCTTCGCATACAATTGATGGCATACCAGGTATATTTGCATTGACTGAATAACTAGTTTTATTGAAACCTAGAAGATAATCTGTAGTGACATTAAAGTATTCAGCTAGTTTAACTATCAATTCTGGAGAAGGTGTTCTTTTCCCTTGCTCATAAAATCCATAGGCACTTGTTGTGACACCAATACTATTAGCTACTTCTTTTTGTGTGAGTTTTTTTAAATCTCGTAAGTATTTTAGTTTCTCTGAAATTGAATTCATTTAATCACCTCTAATACAATTATACAACTATTGGTTGTTAAAGTAAATAAAAAAACATTGACAACAACAAATAGATGATATAATATGTAATTATAAACAACAAATAGATGAGAAAATTCAACTATATGTTGTTTGAATAAGGATAAAATAAGGGGCTATTCTCCCCACCAAGTTTGAATAGCCCCTTATGATATATAATCAATATTACTTATAATTATATATCATTTCCTTATAGAAAATACAACTTATAAGGAGACATTAATTATGGAAATAATTAATCAAAGAGTGGAACAAATATTAGTAAAAGAGTTTGATTTAAAACATGGTATATCTGAAGTAGTATTTCACGACATCAGCCAAGACAAAATTATTAAGCAGATTGAATTTCCTCAAATTGATTGATTAGAAAAAATGATTAGAAAAATTTGGAAAATGCATTGACTTTTGAGTTCCTAAACTATATAATTCAATTATAGAACTCAAAAGTGAGGTGATGATATGAGTCCTAAAAAAATGGGAAGACCTGTTGTTGGAAGCCCTAAAGTAAATGATATTAAGGTTAGAGTGGATAATGAAACTAATGAAAAATTAGAAGAGTATTGCAAAAAAAATAACCTTACAAAAGCAGAGGCTATACGTCAGGGAATCCATTTACTTTTACAAAAATAAAACAAAAGTAGCCCACGCACCGACCAAAGCAAACGGACTACTTTATACAAGAAGTTATTCTCTATGAAATATTCTATCATAGAGTGATACTTCTTACAATGAATTTGAGGAGGATTTTATATGATGAATAATTTACAGATATTTAAAAATGAAGATTTTGGAGAAATAAGAACAATAGATATAGATAATGAGGCTTGGTTTGTAGGCAAGGATGTAGCAGAGTCATTAGGATATTCTAATACAAGAGAAGCATTGAGAACACATATTGACAGTGAAGATATAGCCGATGTCGTGATTTACGACGGCAGCCAAAATAGAAATATGAAAATAATAAATGAAAGTGGATTGTATTCTTTGATATTTGGTAGTAAATTACCGAATGCTAAAAAATTTAAAAACTGGGTTACAAGAGAAGTATTACCAAGTATAAGAAAAACTGGTTCATATGATATAAACAACTTAGAAGAAAGAGTAACTCCCATGATATTAAATGGTATACTTGCTGGGATTAAACAAGTTGCAATAGAAAATGATAAGAAAATAGATAATAGATTTAATCAAATAGAAGATAAATTAGATAAGAAATATGAAAAACAAGATAAACAGTTCCAAGAAATGAAAAATATGATAGGTTTCAAAGCTAAGAACACAAGAATGTTGTCAAAGTTATTAAAGATAAAACTATCAGAATTAAAAGGATATGATGTTAATGCTTATAATTATGACTATAGAACCACAGTAATGAGACTATTTTCAATATATAATGTTGAGAAATGGGAAGACATACCTATTGCTAAGTTTAATGAGGTTCATGCTATGATAGATGGAATAGAAAGTATAGATGATGTATACACTTGGAACAATTAGGGTGGTGACTATTTATGTGTGTAATTAAAACAGTTCACAAATTTGATGGGGATACACTGCAAAGAAATTCAAAAAGGGTTGAGATGATAAGGAATGTTAAAGACGATAGTAATTTGATGATTATAATTAAAAGATTTTTAGATAGTGTGAAAGATTACAATTTGAAGAATGTGAGATACATAATAGAAAATGAGTTATTCTTTGAGAGAGTTTCTGTTCAGACGATATGTAGATATATAGATACATTGAATAGGTATACTGATATAGAATGTAGATTTGAAGAAGCTTATATATTAAAAGCAGAAAATGGTTTCAGAAGAACTATGGATTATTTGGTTAGACAAACATATTGATGGAGAAGTTAAAAATATTAAGGCAGCTTATATCTAGCTGTCTTTTTTGTATAGAATGAAAAAGTTTATTATAACAGATAGTTATTATTTTATTAGTGTGTTACCAAGAATGAATTCCTCTTATCTAATATTTATTACAAATAATCATATTTTTATCTAATGAATGATTTTATATTTTAGTGTATATTGGTATATTTTACCATTTATACTTGATATAATAAAAAATAGAAACTATTTAAATAGAATTAGGGGAATTGTATGGAAAAGTATCTTTTTAATCAAAAACTATTAAAAGAAAAATATAATATGGAAATAGACTTAGACTTATATGACTATAAACAAAGACGATTAATTTTAGAAAAATGGAGAGATATAATTGATAATAAATCTATTGATAAATTAAATGAAATTCAGCTTAAGGAAATATTTGTATCGGATATTTTAAACAAAGTTCTTAGGTATAAAAGTCTTACGGACAATATAATGGATTATAATATAAAACCAGAAGAAAAAACTAAGATTGATGGAACAAGAGCTGACATTGTACTAGGTTATTTTTCTAATGAAGAAAGTGACTATAGAGTAGCAATAGAATTAAAAAAACCAACAACTAATTTAGATGCAAAACAACTAAGAAAAAACAATCATAATACACCAGTAGAACAAGGGTTTTCTTACTTGCCTAAATATGGAAGAAATTGCACATGGCTTATTGTCTCTAACTTCAAGGAAATTAGATTGTATAATGCTAATGATGCTACAGAGTATGAATTTTTTTCTATTAAAGAGATATATGAAAAAGATGATGTATTTAAAAAATTTTTATATCTTTTGTCATCTAAATCTTTAATCACCAAACATGGAAAATCTAGGGTTGAGACACTTTGGGAAGAGAATATAAAGCAAGAGGAAGCTATAGAAAAAGGCTTTTATGACCTATATAAAAATACTAGATTAAATTTATTTAATGATATACTTTTAAATAATAAAGACATTTTGGATGTAAGAACTTGTTTGACAAAGACACAAAAAATATTAGATAGAGTTATATTTGTTTGTTTTGCAGAACATAAAGGATTAATATCAGAGAATATATTTGAAACATGTATTCAAGTAGGGAAGAAAAGTATATCTAGGTTTGGAGTCTGGGAACAAGTAAAGGGTCTGTTTGAATCTATAGATTTAGGTAATCAGGAAAAGGGCATAAATCAATTTAATGGAGGCTTATTTGCAGAAGATAATATTTTGAATAATCTAAAAATACCAAATAAATGTTTAGAGAATTTATACAAGTTATCTTTATATGATTTTAACAGTGATTTAAATGAAAATATATTAGGGCATATATTTGAAAAATCTATATCTGACTTAGAAGAACTAAAACTAGAAATAAATCAAGTTAATATTAAGAAAAAAGATAGTAAGAGAAACAAAGATGGGATATTTTATACTCCCAAATACATAACGAAATATATTGTTAATAACACTATAAGAAGATATTTAGATGAGAAGAAAAAAGAATTAGGCGAGGATAAGCTTCCAGAACTAAAAGAAGAAGATTATGAAACAGTTGTGGTTGGTAGGAATATACAACATAAACGTGTACAAGTTGTAGAATATAAAACTGATAAAATTCAAAAATATATAAACTTTTGGAAAAGTTATAGAGACGTTGTAAAAAATATAAAAATTTTAGACCCAGCTTGTGGAAGTGGAGCTTTTTTGAATGAGGCTTTTTCTATGTTAAAAAAAGAAGCTGAATCAGTAAATGAAATACTTCGTGATTTAACTGATGGTGAGATATCATTTTTTGACTTAGATGCTAATATATTAAAAAATAATTTATATGGAGTTGATTTAAATGAAGAATCTGTGGAAATAACTAAATTGTCTTTATGGCTTAAAACAGCTAACAAGTATAGTTTATTAACTAGCTTAGATAATAATATAAAATGTGGAAATTCTATTATTGATAACAAAGAGGTCGATTGTGCTAAAGCTTTTGATTGGAATGTTGAATTTGAAGATGTAATGAAGTCAGGAGGGTTTGATATTATAATTGGAAATCCCCCATATGTTTCAACTAAAATGATTCCAGAAAACCATAGAGAATATTATTGGAAAAAATATAAGGATTTACTAATTAGCGAAATGGATTTGTATGAGTTGTTTTTATATGAGTTTTGTGAAAATAAATTAAAGCAAAATGGATTTTTGGGATTTATAACACCTAATACGTACTTTACAAATAAAAGCTTTGAAAATTTAAGAAAATATTTACTTAAAAATGTATGTGTTGATACTATTTTAGACTTTCCATATAGATTTTTTCCTTTTGAAGATGTAAACAAGGAAACCGCCATAATTATAATTAATAAAAAACTGCCGAATATTAAAAATAATATAAATTTTATAAGTATAAATAAAGAAAATATGAAAAAGATTAAGATTTTCAATAGTAATACATACAACTCTGAAAATAAAATTACTATAAAAAGTATTATAAATGATTTGGATAATAAAATTGTTATACAAAGCAACCCAATAATATTAAAAATACTCAAATGTAAGCATAAATTAGGGGATTATTTAAATTTACATAAAGGTTGGATGAGTGTTCCTAATAAAACAATTTGTGATGGAATTATATATGATAAAAAAATATTAAGTAGTAATGATATAAAAGATAATAACCAATTAAATGGAATTTTAAATAAATGTTTGGAAGGTAAGGATATACATAGATACTATATTGATAAAGTAGATAAATTTGTAAATATTGAAAACATGGATGACAAAACTATGAGGTGGCACAAATCACCTAAGATAATAACACAAAGAATAGTTGGTCAAAATCAAAATAAGATAATTGCAACAGTAGATATTGAAGGTACTATAATATTCCCTAGTGGAAATATCATAAATTTAATTAAAGAAGATAATTTGGAAGATATATATTTTTATATAGGAGTTATAAATTCTAGTTTAATAAATTACTTTTATAATAAATTTTATGGAGAATCAAATACTAACTTGACAGCAGATGCAGTAAAAAATATACCAGTACCAAATTTAAAAAATGTTGATAAATCAATTGTTATAAATAATAGTAAAATACTAATAAATAAATATGGTAAATTATACTTATACACTAATAAATTTTTGAAAAATGTATTTAAGATATTGAGCATAGATAATAATCCATCTAATAAATTATATAATTTTTATTTATTAGATTTTGATGAATTTTACAATGAACTTAGCAAAAAAAAGAAGCTTTATTTTAAGAATATTGATGAGTTAGAGGAATATTTTAATAAGTACAAAGATGCTATTAATAGAATCATATACGATATAAATGTATGCGAAAATACAATCAATACTTTTGTATATGATTTGTATGGTATAACTGAGCTAGAAAGTAAATCTATAGAAGATATATGTAAGACAACAAAAGACACTGTGGTTACAAGTTTAACTTATTAATAAAGATTTGGAGGTCACTTTCCTTTTGTAGTATAAATTTTCCTTTAGAATTGATATAATTAATGTATCAGAATATAGGGGGGATATTATGTATGCATTAATATTTATTTTAGTTGTTGTTGGCACATTTGCAGTATCAGTTTTTATATCAAATGTAATAAATGATGCGAAAGAAAAAGAAGCTAGATTAGAGAGAATAGCAGAAAGAAATAGAGAAAAAACAAAGGTGGAAAAAGCTATACAAAAAAATATTTCAATGGCTAAATGTCAAGCTTTTGGTAATTCAAACAGTGACAGTGTGATATTAAGTAATAATGGAAAAATATCTATCATTCATGCTGGATTTAAGACAGCAGTTAAAAAAAATATAGAAGATTTAGTAAGCATTAAGTTTAACATGCAAGTTAGTGAAAAAAATCAGATGAGGATAATATCTATAGTTCCTACATATGATAAATATACTTTTGTAGAAAAAATATATTTAACTTTGATATTTGAACTTAATACTTATGAAGTATTTTATATTCCACAATATAAAAATATAAATAATGCAGATATTCAAGAAAAAATAAAAGAAATGGAAAGATTTAAATTAGTTGTAGAGAATGAAGCAGCTAAATTTAAAAATGCTAAAATAGAAAGCAATAATGATATAAAAAAAGATGATGATATATCAAAAATTTCAAATTCATTAAAAGAATTACAGAGTTTGAAAGACCAAGAGATATTAACAGAAGAAGAATTTAATGAAAAGAAAAAAGTATTATTAGAGAAAATTAAATAAAAATATTAAGACAGTATATTAACTGTCTTTTTTTATGCTTTAAAAAAGGAGTTGGTTGAATGGCAGAAGAATTTAAAATTAAGACCAGTATAGAACTTGATGATAAAAAAGCTAGGAAACAATTAGCATCACTGAAGACATCTGCAAAAGAAAATAATGTCGAATAGCAATGGTTTTCCTGAATGTATATTCTTGATATAATTGAAGTATCAGAATATAAGGAGGATGTTATGTTTAAGAAGATATTATTAATTGGGATTATAAGTATATTAGGGTTTGGTATTGTGGGATGTAGTGATAGCAATGAAGATACAAATGAAGATATTTATTACTCAGAAAAAAAAATGCATGATAATCCAAATGAAAATGCTTTTAAGGATGGAATAGCAAGAGTTAAACTAAATGGGAAATATGGATATATAGATAAAAAGGGTAATACTGTAATAGAACCAGAATTTGATTATCTTGGATATTTTTTTGATGGATTAGCTGTTTGCCAATTTGGGACTGGAGATAATAAAAAATATGGATATATAAATGAAAAGGGAGACATAGTTATTAATCCTCAATATGATTTAGCATTAGATTTTAGTGAAGGATTAGCTGTAGTTGAATTAGATGGAAAAGATAAGTATATAGATACAAAAGGTGATATTATAATAGATATTAAAAATGAGCAAAGTTTTTCATTTAGCAACGGATTAGCTAGAGTTCGAGTAAATAATAGATATGGTTTTATAAATAAAGAAGGTAAGTTTGTGATAGAACCTAAATATGAGTCAGCAGAAAATTTTTATGAAGATTTTGCTGCTGTGCGAGTGAATGATAAATATGGTTGTATTGATAAAGAAGGAAATTTTATAATAGAACCGAAGTATGACTCTTTAATGAGTTTTTATGGTGGTTTAGCTTCTGCATACAAAGAGGGTTCATACTTTACTATAGATAAAAATGAAAATGTAATTTCAAAAGAATCATTACGAATACCATATACTAAATCAGAAAATTTATTTGTATTTCAAAGTAAAAACAATAAATATGGAGCAATAAATAGAGAAGGAAAAGTAATTATTAAGCCTCAATTTCAAAAATTATATAACTTCAGTGAAGACTTAGCAGTGGCTTATATTGGAGATAAATGGGGGTATATAGATAAAACAGGTAAGATAGTTATAAAGCCTCAATTTGAAAGTGCATGTGCATTTAAAGAAGGATTGGCATTTGTATGTATAAATGATAAATGGGGAGTTATAAACAAGAATGGTGAAATAGTTATTAAACCTAAATATGAGAATATAGCTAGAGTATATAGTTAAATTATTAAGACAGTCAATTGACTGTCTTTTTTTATGCAAAAAAAGGAGTGTGATTTAATGTCGGAGTTTAAAATTAGAACCAGTATAGAGCTAGATGATTCTAAAGCTAAAAAACAAATGGCAACTTTGCAGGAATCAACTAAAGGAAAACCTATTAAATTAGATGTACAGATGAACACTTCATCTTTAAATAATTTAAAGCAATTAGAAGCAGTATTAACTAAAATTAATGCTTTAAGTGCAAAGACTCAAAATAGTTTATTTGGAGGAAAGTCATTTAATAATTCTGGTATAAGTAAAGCTTCTAGCCAATTTGCTAAATTACAAAGAGATGCTACGAATTTACAAAGTAAATTAGCTTCATTAGGAAAATCTGGGTATGTAGATACATCTAAATTAAAAGCATTATCAAGTGATTTAAAGAAAATACAAAATTTAAATTTTAAAAGTATGAATAGTAGTGGAATGAACGCTGCTATATCAGGAATGGAATCATTAAAAAATAAATATAAAGAATTAGAATCAGCTACTAAACAATCTAAATTCAATGCTAAGTTTGATATAAATACATCAAAAGCACAAGCTGATTTGGATAAATTAAGACAAAAGGCATTAGAATTAGGTCAATCAACTTCTGGAATTGATAAGCTTGAAGCTAAATTAAAAGAACTTTCTAATTTACCAATGGATAAAAAGGCTAATGAATTAGCTAGAATAAAGTCACAAATAAGTGGTATGAAATCTAGTTTCTCAGGTTTGAACTCTAGCCTAAAAACCACAAATGGATTTTTTCAAAATTTATATTCTAGTATGAGTACCTTTACGCTTGGAAACATGATTGGTATGGGTATGATGAGTTTTGCTAGAAATATAAAGACAACAATTGTAGAGTTAGATAGTAGTTTTAGAGATTTGATGAAAGTTGCTCCAGATAATTTTCGAGGAACAACAGAGGATTTAAATTCACTTAGAGATTCAGCAATTGAAGCTGGGGTAAGTGTTGCTCGTTCAAGTACGGACATAATACAGGGAACTGCTAAGGCACTTCAAACTGGTATAAAAGATATGAATGATGCGATGGAATATGCTACAAAATCAGCACAATTTGCAAATGTTTCAGATTTATCGTCAGAAGATGCAAATACATATTTGACATCAATAATGTCTGCATATGGTGGGGTGGCCAATAGTTTAAAACCTCTTCGTACTGAATTACAAGGTGCAGGAAAAGATTATAATAATCTAACAAAGTTCTCAGACCTTGCCAATTATGCTGGAAATAATTTTGCTGTTACAACAGGCGATTAAAATTAGTCGCACTATATAGTAATATATAGTTAAAAACTCCTTTAAGTGCTGGAAACTCCTGTTAGGCTTTTAGTACCAAGTGTAACAATCTAAAAGATAGGGACAATCAGCAGCCAAGACTCAAATAGAGTAAGGTTCAACGACTAGGTTATAAACCGTACATATCAAGCTATTGGATATGGAAATAGGGGGCATCCTTAAAGGATGAAGATATAGTCTCATCTATATGGAAACATATAGCAGTTCGTAAGAGAACGAATTGAGTGTAGCGAACTTAATTGAAGATAAATGGTAGGTGCAGCATTACAAAGAAGTGCAAGTGTATTAGCTGGATTTGGAACTTCAATGGAAGATTCAATTGCATTAGTAGTTGGAATGCAGGAAAGCACACAAAATGCAGAAAAGACAGGTACAGCTTTAAAAAGTATTGCAGTGAACCTAGCAGGAGTAAAGGCTTCAGCGAAGGAAGGAACATTAGAGGCTAATAAAACAAATAAAGCATTCAAACAACTAGCAAATATAGATATTTGGAATAAACAGACTGGTGAAATAAAAGGAACAATGGATGTTCTAGGTGAGTTAAATACAAAATGGAAAGACCTCAATGATGACCAAAGAAATGGTATCGCTGAGGCAGCAGCTGGAAAATATCACATAAATAGTTTTGTTGCCCTAATGAACAACTGGAAACATGTCATAGCCTATCAGGAACAGTACAAACAGGGGTTAATGGTAGGTTCAAGTGACAAGGAAAATAAAAGATTCGTAGATAGTGCAGAAGGAAAGATGATACAGCTATCTGAAGGATTAAAGAAATTAGTAACAACAACAATATCTACTGATATGTTTAAAGGAGTATTAGATGTTGCTATTTCCTTTGTAAATGTTTTAGATAAAATTGTCAGTGGATTTGAAAAAATAGGAATGAGCATTCCTTTAGCTGTAGGTTCAATTGGTGGACTATTTGCAACGATTAAAGGATTAGGCACAACAGGAGCAATACCTAATTACTTTGCTAACACTATGAATAAATTAATACCAGTAGATACTAAAGATACTGAAAAAGCTATAAAATCATATGTTAATTCTCAAGCCAAATTAAATAATTATCAGAAACAAGGTTTATTGCCAATTGTTAATTATAATAAAGAATTGGGAAAAATGTCAAATAGTTACAACAAACTTTCCACTAATACTGAAAGAGTAATATCTTCAAATAATAAAATGAATCAATCTTCAGTAAAAGGGGTTAAGGCTAGTAAAGAAACTGCTAATGCTATGAAAGAAAATGCACGTTCTCTTTACATGATAAATTCAGCTTCCAAAGATGTTAATAAACTTAATAATGATACTAAAAGAAATTTACCAGTTGTCAATTATAATAAAGAAACAGGAAAAATGGTAAATGACTACAATAAATTATATATTAGTGGTCAAAAAGTTGCTTCAGTAAATAATAAAGTAAATGAATCTTCAATGAAGGGAATTAAGGCTAGTAAAGAAACTGCCAATTCAATGAAACAAAGTGCCGAAGCTATGAAACAAAATGCTGATGCAAGAAAAGAAAGTATTCGTTCGCTTTATGCAGTCAATTCAGCATCTAAAAAAACAGGTGAAAGTGCTAATTCAGCTTCAAAAGGTGTAAATGAACTTAATGATGGAATGAAAAGAAGTATGGTTGGTAGTTTACTTGCAAATACAGGTGTAACTTTATTAAATGGTGCATTTTTAGGACTTGCAACAGCAGGTATATCTACTGCTGTAAAAATGATAGATGAATATGTCCGTAGAAATGAAATAGCTAAGGAACAAGCAGAAGAAAGAATTCAAGTTGCTCAAGATGAAATAAATGGATATAAAAATCAAAAAGATGGTTTGAAAAGTATTCAAAAAGAATATGACACATTGTATAATAAATCAAATAAGACTCCAGAAGAATTAGAAAGGTATAAAGCATTAACAAAAGAAATAGCAGAAATGATGCCTGAATTAGTTGTAGGAACTGATAATGATGGAAATGCTATTTTAAATATGCGTGGAGATGTTAGTGACTTAATTTCTGATTTAGATGAAGCTATAGCCAGAAAAGAAGCTTTAATGGCTGGTGATAAAGAAGAGGCTGGTAAAATTGCATTAGATGAATTAAATGAGAAGGATACTGGAAGAGTTAGAAAACAAGGTGTCAATGGATTCTTTGACCAAGTAGTTAATTATAAAGATGCAAAAGAGAAACTTGCAGGTATTCAAAATGAAACGAATTCAAAAATTGTAGAGACTGAATCAAAGATGAATAAAGCTCTCTTAATGGCTCAAACTGAAAATGATGGGCAGAGAGAAAAAGCGTTAGCAGAATATCAAAAATACTATGAAGAAAGACAAAAAATAGTTGATAGTGGAGAAAGTGAATATCAAAGTAAACTTAATGAAATTCAGAAAAAATCAAATGAAGCAGGAGTAGGAATATTTGCTGGTATAAAATCTGATATTTCATTTTCTGATTTTACTTCAAAAATTCAAAGTGAAATACTATCTCTTCAAGGTTCATTAGATTTTTCTGATTTTACAAGAGAGGAATTTCCAAAAATACAAAATGCAATAATGGCATTGGGTTCATCTGGAATTGATTTATCAAATTTTAAAAAATCATTAGATGAAACAAATAAAGCTTTTCAAAGTGGTCAAATTAGTGTTGGAGATTATAATAAAAAGATAGATGAACTAGCTAAGTTAGCATCTGATGGTACTGGTTATGATGTTGATTTTTGGAAAGATATGCTTGATGGAATAACGCAGGGTTCATATGAAGCTTCAAGAGGAGTAGAATCCTTTTTAAAATCTTTTAATAAAACAGATAACGATTTAAGAAATGGCGATTCTATGGCTAAAACACTTAAACGTCAATTTGAAGCTGTCAATAATACTTTAGAAGACATGATGAGTCCAAATCTAACAAAAGATATGGTTGAAAAGTATTCTCAAAATAAAAACCTTCCAAAAGAAATCAGTAAGATGTTAAGTAATTTTTCTATAGATGAAATTACTGGTGATGAACAAGCCTTTGCAATAAAAGTAATGTATGCTTTTCAACAAGGAGATACTAAAGAAGCAAGACAAGCATTAGAAAAAATTAATGAAGAATTAAAGGCTAAAGGTTTAGATAAAATAGATATAGATGCTTTATTTAATGATAAAGAAGCTGTTGAAGAAATAGGAGCTTTTGAAACTAGATTAAATCAATTTAAAGATAAAGATATTGCTATTAAAATAAAAGATAATACTAATATAAAATCTGTTAAAGAATTAGACATTCTTGATGAGCAATTAAACAAATTTAAAGATAAAGATACTAAATTAAATTTTATAGCTGATTGTGGTCAAGCATTTGAAGGTGTTAATTCTTTAGATGAAGCTATAAAAAATATTCCACTTAAAAATCTTGTAAAATATGATATAGATGTTAGTAATGATAAAAAACTTCAACAAATGAAAAATGACTATGAGTCCTTACCTAAAGATGCAAAATATATAATTGATACTGAAGTCATTGGTCAAGAACACGTAGGCAAAGTCAAAGATATGATAGAAAAACTTCCTACAAATAGAGAAATGACTCTCAAATTTATGGAAGAAAATAAAGATGTAATTGAAGATGCAAAAGACTATCAGGATATTTTTGATAATCTTGCTAAAAATCCTGATGTAGCATTGAAATATGGAATAAAAATAGAAGGTATAGAAGAGTTTGAAAAAGTGAAAGGATTATTTGATAGTATAACAGATAAGAATTTACAGAAAAAATTTGCAAATTTTTCTATACAGTATCCAGATAATATTGATGTTATAAAATCTTTATTTGATAATGCACCATCTGGTAAAAAAGAAGCCACTTTAAGTTTCATGATAGAAAATGCAGATAAACTTCAAATGGTGCAAGAATTATTTGATAAAGCTCCAGACGAGCAAAAGGAAGCTGTTATTAATTTTGTTGTAAATAATTTAGATAAACTAAATTTAATAGAACAGCTTTATAATGATTTTCCTGAAAACAAAGACATTATAACTAATCTCATAGTAAATAATCCAGATGCCTTAGATGAAGTTAAAAATTTAAATGATTTAGACTTAGATAAAGATGTAAAAATAAATATAATAAAATCACTAACTAATGGAGATGTTAATTCATTAATTGCTGAAATAGAAAAATTACCTCCTGAAAAACAAGTTAAGGTAATTGCAGCAGTTGAAGGAGCTATGAATAGTATAAATAGTGTTGATAAAAAAACACTAAAGGACAAATTAGCTAAATTAAAAGCTGACGCAACAGACGCACTAAATAAACATAATCAAATTAATAATAAAAAGGTAAAAGATAAAAAAACAAAAATAACAGCAACAGATAACGCTACTCCTACAATAGCTAGTGTAAAAACTGGTTTAGATGGAATAAAAAATAAATCTGTAACTGTGACTATAACAGAGATATGGAAAAAAGTAACCAATTTTTTTACTGGAGGCGGGGGAAATAATTCTAATAAAAATAATACTGAACATACCTCTGTTACTAGAGGAACTCCAATTCCAGCTAATCTATCAACTAAACCTAGAACTTCAGAACCAGCACCAATAAGTGACGAAACTCCTGTAACAAAACCATCCTTATTCTCAAGAGCAGTATCAAGAGCCACAACACCAATAAAAACCCTTACAGAAAAATTCTCTCGTATAACTAAAACTCCAAAAATAGC
This sequence comes from Clostridioides sp. ES-S-0108-01, assembly GCF_020662285.1. NCBI lineage: Bacteria > Bacillati > Bacillota > Clostridia > Peptostreptococcales > Peptostreptococcaceae > Clostridioides > Clostridioides sp. ES-S-0108-01. Next base: position 110,800 of record NZ_JADGMN010000010.1, read on the forward strand.
CTTAGATACAAAATCTATTGATGCAGCAGTAAAATATAGCATTGAGCTATTAAAAGAATTGGAAAATGCGATATCTAAAGTTACAGATAGAATCTCTCTTTTAGATAAAAAAATGAAATATGCAAGTGGAGCAGATAATCTCAAATATCTTGAAGAGCAAAATTCTTTATATAAAGAAGAGTTAACATTATTAGACCAGAAAGACAAAGCACTTAATACCCAAAAGAATAGATTGAAAGATAGACTTAAAAAAGATTACAACTATAGCTTTTCAGGTGATGAAAATCTAACTAGCTATGAAGAGAAGTTAATTGCATTAGAAAAGGAATTAGAAAAGTTAGATAAGCAATCAGAGAGCGATAAGGGTAGTAAAAAAAGTGAAGAACGTAAAAAGAAGATAGAAGAAGAAAAAAAAGTAGTTGAGGAATATTTAAAAATTGCTTTTACAGAGATACCAAAAGTTGCAGATGCTCAGCAAGAGGTAAAAAATGCTTTAATAGAATCAACTAGAGCAGCAGAAGAATTTAAAAAAGAATTAAAAGAGATTGGACAGGAAGCTGCTTTAACATCTGCACAAAAACATGTTACTGAAATACAGAATGAAATAGACTTGATAGACATTCTCATGAAAAACGCTGAAGGTGATGAAAAGTTAGATTTAATTGAGAAGAAAAAAGAATTATTAGCTAAACAAGCTAAAGAAATTAAAGATGTTATAAAAGTATATGAAGATACTGCAAAAGATTTAAGAGAGGGATTATCAAAAGAAGGGTTTGAATTTTCTGCTGATGGTAAAAGCATAAAGAATTATGAACAACAGTTAAAAATGCTAAAAAATGAATTAGACGCAGATAAGTATAAAGAAGTAGCTGAAAATGCTCAGAAATATTTAGATTTACTTCTTAAGGATTTACCTGATGCCAATAATCAAATCCAACAAAATAAAGAAGAAATTGAAGCATTAAATAAAGAGATTAAAGATGCTTATAAAGAACAACTTAAAGAAGCTCAAAGTCTACAAGAGAAAATTAGAGACATGTATAAAAAAGAGCTTGAAGAAAGACTTAAAGAGATAGACAAAGAAACTAAAGCTAAAATTGATTCTCTTAAAAAGCAACAAGATGCTTACAATGATTCTCGAAAAGAAGCTAAATTTAAAGATGAACTAAAAGAACAACAAGATGTTATTGATAAATTAAGAAAGAAAGAAGAATCACTTAAAAGAGATACAACTTTATCTGGTCAAAAGCAACTTCAAGAGATACAAAAGCAAATAAAAGAAGAACAGAAGAAACTTGAAGAATTAAATCAAGACCACATTGATGACCAAGTTAATGATATGTATGATAAAGAAGCTGACAGATTACAAGAAGAAGCAGATAAATTAAAAGAAGAGTTGGAGAAAAAATACTCAGATGAAAACTTAGTTGATTTAATTAATCAGGCTATTTCAAGTGGTAAGTTTGTAGGTTTAGATGGAGAAGTTAAAAAACTCCAAGATGCTATCATTGAATACATAAACAAATATGAAGACGGTATGTTGGCAATGGGTTCTGTTACTAAACAAGAATGGCTTGATACGCTAAAAGAAGGAAAAGAGACATTAGAAGATATTAATGGCATATTAGATGAATTAGATTTAAGTAAATTTGCTATGCCTAATTATACACCACCTTCAAATTCTCGCTCAAGAAGTGCGTCTCCAACATCATCAGTTAACTTCAATTCACCATTTTTTGTTGTGCAAGGAAATGTAACTAAAGATACTATGAAAGATTTAGAAAAGTTTGGTAGAGATTTAGAGAATAGAGTATATAGAAAAATAGTAGAAAATATTAAATCATAATAAAGGGAGTAAAATTGATGGAAATAAATTTCAATAAAATAGAAGAAAATATGTTAAAAGAATTAAGTGAAAAATATAAAAACCTAGATAGTGAGAATTATACAACTGAATTTGCATTAGGTATTCGTGAATCTGCAATAAAAGAATCTGTTAGAGTGATTAAGGAATATCATGAAGAATTAATAAAGCTATTAAATATAAAATAAATATAATTTATTGTCATTACTAACAATATTGACGATTATGACCATATTAGGGTATAATAGTAATATAAATGATATAAATTTACATCATAAGGACATAAAAAAAAGAGACTACAACTATTTGCTCTAGGGTGTCTCTTCATAAATAAGCTAAGTATTAATTAGAGGAAGAATCACCTGAAGTGCCATTCGGGTGATTCTTGATTTTTTGCAACGTTTTTCTAAACTCATATATTTCTTTAAAGAGTCTATTCAAATTCTGAACCAATTTAATCAAACCGATTATTATGGCCGTGAAAGCTGTGATTATCGTTAGCAAACAAATCAGATATTTCATAATATCACCTCCCCTCTTGATGTGACTTGGGAGGCTTATGTACATGAAGATTCACCCTAATAGTTTTTTATGCAGTCTCTAAAAATATTATACCATAAATTACCAATATGTTAAATTTAATATTATATTGTCTACAATTGTAAAAGAATATTGTGTTCTAAGAAGTTATTCTATTAATAGTATAGCTTTTTATTTTTCAATGGAGATAATGACAACATTGACTATTGTGATAATATTGGAGTATAATAGTAATATAAATGATATAAATTTATATCATAAAGACATAAAAAAGAGACTACAAACTATTTGCTGTAGGGTGTAGTTCTTAAAGTTAACAATAAAAAGAATAGATTTATGTATTACTTTCAGAATCACTAGACCCGCCAGTCTGGTGATTCTTTAGTTTTCTAATAGATGCTTTCAAGTTTGAGATTGCATCTATTAGCTTTGTCAAATGATTGATTATTCTTGTAATCATAATTATCATTATTAAAAACAAAACTAAGTACTCCATAGTCTCACCCCCTTTCTTACTGGGGATTTTAACTAAAGAGCCATCACCCTAATAGTCTAAACTGTAGTCTCTAAAAAATATTATACCATAATTTACTATAATGTTGAATTTAATATTATATTGACTACGGGAGTAGAATAAAGATATAATATAAATAACAGAAAATAAAAAATATTTTACACAAGAATTACTACTTATCTATGCCACCTTAAACAAGTGGCTCTTTTTATACTAATTCAAGCTATAATTATTGCAGATTAATAAATTTAAGGGTATAATAAAAGTAAGGAATTTAATCTATTTAATACAAAGAGTGATTGTTTCCTTAAAGTTAATTAAAAATCAATTTATCTTTTGAAACCACTCTTATTGGCGTTTGAGTGGTTTTTTGCTTTATCATATATGTAACAAGCTATTAAACTTGATACAATATTTAGGCAAATATTAAACACTACTGTTTCCATAAATTCACCTCCCTATAAAAAAATAAAGCGAGGTTCACCTCCTTCCTTTGAAGAAGTAGGCTAAATATAGAAACAACCACTCTTAGCACTTTCGATTTATAATTCCTTACTCTACTAAATTATACCATAATTTTACAATTAATAAAATATTTATAGTTTATCTTAACTGATAGACTTTTTAATGCAAAGAAGGTGATAAAATATGCGTTTTAATGTGAATCTTAAACAGATAAAATCTGATTACACATTAACCATTCACAAGATGAACAAGTCATTCCTAGGTCAAATTCCAATCAATTTTCTAAATTATATAAAGCGTGAGCTTGGTGGAATAGATGAAATACAGCTTACTGTTCCTAAATATATCACAGAACGTTTTCAATTCTCTAAAGTAATAAATCCTCTATTTGATGAAATTAAAGAAGAACGTCTTATTTGTCTTAATGATAAAGAGTACTTTGTGATTAAGAATGTTGTTACAACAGACGATAAGTTAAAAGTAGTAACAGCTAAATCTAAAGAAGTTAAACTAGGAAAAATTGATGTAAATATTGAAGACTATGGGTTGCAGATGTTTACAAAAGATGAAGAAGCTTCTATTATATCTCTCAATGATTATTTAAAACAAGAAACAGGCTGGAAACTAGGACATGTAGATGATTCAATAGCTTATGAAACTGATGAAGAAGGAAATAAGAGAGAAAAAGTAAGATGGCAAGAGAGTATTAATTCTAACTGGCTTGATTATTTCAATAATGAGTTAAAAGAACAGTTTGAATGTATAACTGACTTTGATACTTACAATAATTTAGTTAATTTATATCATATAGATTCTTTTGGAGATAACATTCAGTTATATTTATCTCATGATAATTATATCAAATCTCTTGAAAGAACTACAAATAGTGATGATATAGTAACTAGACTGAAGCTTGAAGGCAGTGAAGACATGGATATAATAGGAGCTACAGTTACAGGATATGATTACATTGAGAATTATTCTTATTTCTTAGACAATGAAGAAATGAGTGAAGAACTTAGTAGAGCTATAAAGAAATATCAAGAAATGAATGAAATAAGAGAGCCAATATGGAGAGAGTTAATAGATACGAAACTTAAGAAACAGAGAGAACGTGATAGTAAAAGTAATGAATGGTTACATGTAATAGAGACTATAAATGCTAAAAAAGATATAAAGAAAACTTATGATAATCCAGAGCATAAAGATGAAAAGGAATCAGCTAAGTTGGCAGCAGAAATAAGTAAATTAGAAGATGAAAAGGTCATATTAGATGTTCAAATAAAACACTTAGAAGAAGAAATAGCCAAGTTAGATGAAAGTATAAAAGATATAAATATTCTTTGTAAGAGAGAAACTTCAACTGATGAGGATGGATACTTAATATTTAACGAAGTCCTATTAGATGAGTTAAATGAGTTTCTCTATTATGATACTTATACAAATGATGCTTTTTTAAAAGTTGAAGATTTAATAGCAGAAGGCAAGAGACAATTAAGTTTAAAATGTATTCCAACTAAGGAGTGGACTTTGGATGTTATAAACTTCTTAGATAGAATAATAGATATTAATTTTAGACAGCATTGGAAGGGTGATTTAAGTTTAGGAGATATTATAGTGTTACATAGCAAAGAATCTAGGGAAGAAGAATTAGTCTATTTTACATCTTTTACTCAAAATCTGAAAAATGGAAAATTGGATACCTTGGAGTTGACTTTAAGTAATAAAAAGGTAAAAGAAGATGATAAAAGGACTATAGCTGATTATTTGACTAAAGCTGAACATGCAACAAGAACATTAAACTCTAAAAGACATTTATTTATTCAGCAACAGAAGAAAAGAATTAACCTACCAGATAAGTATATTCCTAAAAAAAATATACAAAATGGATTGTAAAGGAGTTGGTACAAATTGATATTAGATAACTCACCAGCAGATTCTTGGATAAGAATAACTGGAGTAATTGTTACTTATAATAACACACTTTATCAAGTAGTAGACACAGAAACAAATAAAAAATATATATACTGGGATGCTGATAATCCAGGAACATTAAAAGTTTCTAATGTAAGATTACCAGAGGGAAATACGCAATTTTTAGTAGTTGTAAATGATAATGGGAAACATACAGAAGTTCCAATAAACTCCTCGATATTCAATATATCTTTTGATGGAAACTCAAGAAAAAATACTGAAGAACAGATTTGGGGATTATATGAGACTGATGAAAAACACAATGAAAAGTTTGTAGTTATTGAAAAAGACATAGATGGAATACATCAAACAGTTTTAGAAGTACAAGAAGATGCATCTCACATAAAAGAAAATATGTCTCTCATAGACCAAAGAGCAGAAAATGTGAATATATTAGTAAAAGAAGTTACTAAAAATTTCGGTGGTTCACAAGCTAACATAACATTAAGAGAAAATATAAATAAAGCTGTAATTAAATTAAATACAGATTTAGGTACATTTTCTTCAAATATGTCAAATTATTTCAATGATAATGAAATTACAGATGAAGAAAAAGAAAAAATAGATATTGAGCTTAATCTGTTAGATACAGATAAGGCAAGTTTATATACAGAGTTACAAAAACTTATTGATAGAACTACGGGAGTAGACTTAGTAGCAATAAACACTTCAAAATCAGCATTGGATGCAGTAAGTATTAATTTAAAATCTATAATCAATTCAATTATTTCAGATAGCATAATTACTCCTTCAGATAGAATTTTAGCTATAAATGCAACTGCTCAATATAATTTAAAAATAAATGAGCTTAAAAATACAGTAGATAAAATTTATATAACAGGTATGGGAGGAAGTATTTCAGAAGAGTTCTCTCAGATAAATGCCACAGCTAAAGAAATAAAATTAGAAGTAGCGAAAGTGGATGGTGCAACTAAAACAAATGCTGCTCAAATTAAATTAACTAAAGATGATATAACTATGATGGTCACAAGAAATAATAGTGGTTCAATTATAGGAATTAAACCAGATAAAATCCAATTTGGATTTAATGATATATCGAATTATGTTGAAATAAGCAGGAGTGGCTTAACAGTAAATCAAGGGGCTGTCGCCTGTGATATATTAACTACTCCAAGTGGTCATGAACCAATAATTCGATTATTTGGGAGTAGTAGGTCTGGATTCGCAATAGATGCAAGAAGGTCTGATGGTTCTAGTCAAGCATCAGCTATAAGATTAAAATATGATAGTAATAATTATTTTTGGGTAGGATATGATGCTGCTGAGATTTATGTTGATGGGGAAGAACACTTTATTGTTGAGAGAGATGATACTTTTGTAAGATGTGGAGGAGCTACTTTTACATTTACAAATGGAGATAGTTTAGGTGTAGGATATTCATTTTATCCAGAACGCTCATCAACTGATTTAGGTTGTGAGCGTAATAAGTGGAGATATTTATATGCTCGTTCTACTCTGAGTGAATCTGATAAAAAGTTTAAAGAGAATATAGTGTACATAAAAGATATTAAGAATAGAATTCGTTCAAGTATAACTCCAACACCATTTTTAGATTTTATAAAAGATGAATTTAAACCAGCAACATTTGATTATATTGTAGCAGCAGAAAAAGATAGGACAATTGCAGATAGTCAAATAGGGTTTATAGCTAATGATTTTAAAGATAGTTATGTTGGAAAAACATTTCTATATGACTATGGAGAAGAAAATGGATTAATGTTTAGCCCATCTGGTTATACAACTGTTGTAGCAACTGCACTTCAAGAAGAAATACAAAAGAGAGAAGAATTAGAGGTTTTAGTTAGTGAATTAAATGATAAAATTAATAATTTAGGAGGACATTAACATGGAAATAAATTTACAAAAAGCATATACAGTAGCATTTGAAGAGATAAAAAGTTTATATAATGAGCTAATACTTTATAAGGCACTTAACATGCAACAACAAGAAGAAATTGAGAATTTAAAAAAAGAACTAGAAGAACAAAATAAAGAATAATAGGATGTGATACTTTGAAAAATTATGAAATAAAGAATCATACTATAGAAGTTGATTTTAGTAATTACAGAATAAACAAAAGATTGCTAGACTATTTTATTTATAATGAAAATGATGTTAAAACGGCTTATATTGAAGCAATATTAAAAAATAAAGATGAAATAATAGATTTATCTGAATATGATAGAGTTTTAGTTAGTATTACAAAAAGTGATGGGTTTAAAGTTAATGGCGAATGTGAAGTTGTAGATGCAGAAAATGGTGTTGTAGAGATAGAACTTAGCCGACAGGCACTTGCAAGTGTTGGTATAAATACATTCCAGCTATCACTCGTAAAAGGTGGCACACTAATCAATACTACTAATCTTTATTATAGAGTAGAAGAAGGAATGATAAATGATGATGATTTGACCAGCACAGATGAGTATGGAGTTCTATTAGTTTTAATATCTCAAGCAGAAGAAATTATAAAAAACAATAAAGAGTTGACTAAAAGAGTTGAACAGCTTGAAATAACTATTTTAGGGAATGAAGAAGTTAGAGATAAAGCAGAGCAGATTAGGATTTATAATGAAGATATAAGAAATATACAAGAAGATGATAGAGAGTTTAATGAATTAACACGTCAAAATCAAGAAGCTAATCGTGAAGAATCAATTCAGAATATGCAAATCCAAGTTGACGATAAATTAACTGATTGTCAATTACAACTTGATGAAATGATAGATGCCAAGTCTGACGAAATAGACAATATTGTTGATGATAAAATGCTTGATGTTCAAGCTCAGACAGATAAAAAATTTCAAGATTTAGATGTCAGAACAGAAAACACTTTTAATTATTACGATAAAACATTTGAAGATAAGCTTACGGACAATCAAGAGCAGATTGATTATAAACTTCAGGAAGTGAATCAGTCTATATCTGATGTAGAAATATGTATTGATGAAAGTACTGCCAAATTAGATACAAAGATAAAAGAAGTAGATAATAAAATAGTTGAAGTGAATACTGCTAAAACAGATATGACAACAACTGTAAACAACAAAATAACTGAGTTTGAGAATAGATTTGAGGAGCTAGAAGGTGCTAACTCAGTAGGCGAGGTAATTCAAGCTAGAGAAACTATTGATGGTACTGTAAAAGACACTCTAAAGCAAAGATTAACTTATGACTTTGAAAAGGTTAATGAGAAAATAGCAGAGATGACTTCTGCTGCAACCAATGTGGCATTTAGTAAGTCTTACGTTGAATCTGATTGGGTGTCTGATGGAGAATACTTTAAACTTATAGTTAATCATAATCTTGTTACGGAAAATATATTTGTAGCAATCTTAGATGAAACAACTAAGAAGAGTATGACTAATTCTTATACTATCATAGATAATAATACAATAGAGATATTTAATGAATTAGCCATTGATGTTAAAGTGACTGTTGTAAATGGTAATACAAATAAAGAGGTTGTAATAGCTACAATAAATGATAATATAACAACACTAGATAGTACTTATTCTAGTGTTAATCTTGATGCAAAATTTGATGAGAATAAAACTAATATAGCTGCGAATCTAGAGAAAATAAATTCAATACAGCAAAAAATTGGTTCAAGTGAGTTAACTACAGTATCTAAAAATATATCAGATGCAGTCAACGAGTTAGATATTAGTGTGAAAAATCTTGAAGCTGGTGGAAATGTAAAAGAACAAATGGAGATGTTGAAAAAAAATTATAATAAAATATCAGAAGAAATACTTAATATTTTATTTGAATTAGAACTAGACAAAGAGGCGACAGCTGATGAAGCTGGGTATTGGTATGATACCTTATATGATTCTAAAAATATAAATAATTTAGAAGGATTAAAACTTAATAAATTTAAACAGCAATTAGAATTAGTTTCTAATAATGGAACTGTGTTATTTAAAAATGTAGCAGTTCCTTTTTTATGTAACAAAATAAGATACATACATGAATTAGGAAACAATTATAGTGAAACTAAAACAGAAGAATCATATCAAAAAGGTACTACGGAGATAAAAATAAACAAATATTCTTATGAGGTAAGATAGGGGGAATTGTATGAGAAAGAATAAGTTGTTACAACGAGGTGCATTGTTTGGAAATAAGGATATTAGAATAGAAGAGTTTAATAAAAACTTTGATACTTTTAATGTTAAAGATATATTTACAAATATGGATTCTGCTTCTGTTTTTATAATTAAAGATGATTTAAAATTATATGGAGCAGGAATAAATAATTATGGTAGTTTAGGACTTGGAAACACAACAACACCTATAAGATATTTTTCAGAGATAGATATTGATAATGTTAAATATGTTTCATCTTCTGGGGCTCATTCTCTTTTACTTAAAAATGATGGGGATGTGTATTCTACTGGCTTAAACACAAATGGGGAGTTAGGTTTAGGAGATAATATTAATAGAAATACTTTTACTAAAGTAAATATAGGTAATGTAAAACAGGTTGCTGCTGGGAATGGATTCTCTGCACTAGTTACAAATGACAATGAACTTTATGTATGTGGCGGTAATATTTCTGGAAGAATAGGTCTAGGGAATACATCTGCTGTAAATAAGTTTACTAAAATTGATAATTTTAGTGTTAAAGAAATATTTTTTGGGACTAGTGCTTCATATATATTAACTCTAAATAATGAGGTCTATTCAACTGGTGCAAACAACGATGGACAGTTAGGGCTTAATGATACTGTTAATAGAAATACTTTTACTAAAGTAAATATAGATAATGTAGTAAAAGTTTCTCCATCTCATTGTGCTGTAAATTTTCTTTTAGAAAATGGAGATGTTTATGGTTGTGGAGATAATTCAAACGGGCAAGTTGGTGTTGGTGGAAATTCAAAAATAACAGTTTTAACAAAACTTCCTATATCTAATGTAAAAAATATAGAAAGTGGCAGATATCATAAATTTTATATTACTAACAATAATGATGTATATGTAACTGGAAATAATACAGATGGGGCTTTAGGAGACAAAATAAATTGTGACGTAACAACATATTCACCTAGAAAATCTTCTATTAGTTTAGAAGACATAAGTAAAATTAAATGTGCTTATAGTGTAAGTTTTATGCTAACAAAAAATAATGAATTATATACGACAGGGAATAATTTTTATGGTTTTTCATATTTAAAAAGATATGATATATATATATATGGATTTGAGAAAATCGAGGATTTTGATATTGAAGAATGTAATCATATTGAAAGTATTGATAATAGACTATTGATAAATAAAAATGATGAAAGAGTTTTAGATATAGGGCTTGAGAATAATTTTGTTAACATTACTTTTGTAAAAGCAAGTGCTATCACTACCTTCATTGTCGTAAATAATAACGAAGTGTATGCAGCAGGATGGAATACTTATGGTGGTTTAGGTTTAGGTCATAATCGTCATTGTTATGAATTTGCCAGAGTTCCGTTAAATTTAAAAGAAGGAGTTACTATAAGAAACATATATATAAATAGAAATTCAGACTTCGCATTTATATTATTAAGTGATAATACATTATATTCGGCTGGAAAAAATCTTGATGGGCAGTTAGGTTTAGGAGATAATATTAATAGAAATACTTTTACTAAAGTCCCTATAGATAATGTACAATCTATTTCTTTAGGGGAAGCTCATACACTATTGAGAAATACTGATAATGAATTATTTTCAACAGGTTTAAATAATTATGGTCAACTTGGGATAGGAAATACTTCTAATATGAACTCTTTTACCAAAATTGCGTCTAATGTAAAACAAGCTTTCGCATATGGGAATTCTTCATATTATATAGATAGTAATAGATATTCATTTGCAGCGGGAATAAACTATTATGGTCAATTGAGCATTGGGAACGATTCTTCAACTGTAACAATTTTTACTAGAATGAAATATATAACCACTAAACTATCTACATCGACATCATTGGTAAGTGATATTATAGAAATTATTCCTTTTATGTATGGATGCCTTATTAAAGATGCTAATTATAATTATTATGTTTCTGGAATGCATAATTATTACCAGGCAAGTAATCGAAGTTCTACAACTGATAGTTATTATTCAAGATTTGGAGAATTTATATCAAGTAAAACAACAGATAAAAATTTGGCAGCAGTAATAATAGACGAACCTAAATTATCGAAAGTTTTAGCTTCTGATGGTAACTTATGTTTATTAATAGATGCTAGTGAGGGAGGATATAAAGGAATAAAATTTACAGGAAGACCTTCTACTTTTGGAGCAGCACCTACAGATAAGAATTTAAGATTGAGAAGTTTAATATATTCTTCTGCTCCCTCTTATAACCATTATCTTGGAACAGATAACTTTATATATACGACAAGTAAAGAAAGAATAGAGTCTAAATTTAAAATAATAGGTAGAAATGTAGCGGGGCAAAGAGGAGATATTGACTATTATTCTAATACTAAGGAACACATATTACAAAATGCTTTTTGGGCTTATAATTCACAAGTAATATATGCTGGTTCAAGTAGAATACTAATAAGAGATTACCATGGGAACATATATTGTTCTGGAATAAATTCTTATGGTTATTTTGGGATAAAAAAACCTTACAATGTTAGACATCGTGGCTTTATAAATATATCAAAACAATTTTCTAAAAAATATATTATATCAAACATAAAAGAAATTAAAAGTGATAGACAAGATTTATATATATTATTGAATAATGGGGAAGGATATGTATGTGGAGATAATTCTGGAAATAAACTAAGTACAATTAAAGCCCAATCTGAGTTTATAAAACTTCCTATAGATAATATAAAAGAATTTATTCCATCTAGTGATTGTTTGTTTATTCTTACAAATAATAATCAAGTCTATAGCATTGGAGCAAACGAGACAGGGCAATTGGGATTAGGAGATAATATTGATAGAAATACTTTTACTAAAGTCCCTATTGATAATGTAAAAAAAGTAATATCATATTACAAATCATCTTACATTCTAACCTATAATAATGAATTATTTTCAACAGGTTTAAATAATTATGGTCAACTTGGGATAGGAAATACTTCTAATATGAACTCTTTTACCAAAATAAATATTTCTGGAACAATAAAGGATATATGGTGTGGAAAACATGTTTTTCTTATATTATTAGAAAAAGATAACATAAATTCTTTGATGGGCTGTGGACATAAAGATTCCTTAGGTTCAAATGCAAATTCAACTTTGACTAGTTTAACTAAAATAAATATTGAAGGATTAACAGACCTATCTGCTATATCAAATTTGATGTTGGAAGAAGGTAAAACTGTAATTGCATCAAAAAATAGAATATTTGTTGCAGGAAGAAATTCATCGGGAAGTTTAGGTGTTAATACTTCATATAATAATTCATCAGGATATATTGAGGGATATAAGGATGTAGTGTTTAATAGCAATGTAAAGGAAGTCGCCCTAGGAGAATACACTATTTTTGTTTTGCTTGAAAATGGAGATTTATATGCTGGAGGAAATGCTGATGATGGTATAGGTTTTGAGGAAACTGGTGCTGTAGTATTAAAAAAATTAACAAGTAATATAAAACACATATATGCAAAAGGTAAAAATGGTTACTATATAGATAATAATAATGATTTATATATGGCTGGTAGTAAAGTTTTGGGGCAAGATGGCAGTTATTATAACAGTATACAAAAAATATTTGTTAAAAAATGCTTTAATGTAAAACATGTGTATACTCAAGTCAATGGTCATATAGTTCAATACACGGATAATAGATTAGAAGGAAGAGGAAATGATACATGTGGTTCAATAGGTTTATTTAATGGACATGAGGAAAGTGAAATTATAAGTGCAACTAGTTATTCTCCTAGTGATTTAAGTTTTTCTAATGAAATGCTTATCACAAGAAATAACCATGGATTATTAGTAAATAAAAAGATATTTTTACATAATGATGATAGTTTTAATTATAAAATGCCATTTGGTACAAAAGCAGGAGATTACTCAACTTCATTACCTTTTGAAAATATAAAAAAGATGTCTTTATCCTCAACTCATTCAATTTTGATATTAGAAAATGGAGATATTTATGGTTGTGGTTCTAACCAATTCGGAGAACTTGCTATAAATAAATCTGAGTTAACAACAACTTCTGAATTTATAAAAATTAACCTAACAAATATAATAGATGTTGCTTGTGGTAATAATTTTACATACTTCTTAAAAAATGATGGTACATTAATTTCTGTTGGTAAAAACTCAGAGTATCAACTTGGAATAGGTCACAATGATGAAGTTACTGAACTACAACAAATATTAACCATTTCTAATGTTAAAAAGATATATGCTTATGAAAATTATGTACTAGCAATAACTACAGAAAATCAATTATACGTACAAGGGTATAATGTTGATGGAATATTAGGGCTAAATGAAAATACTAAAAATACAATAATTAAACTATTCACTAATGTACTAGAAAATGTAAAGGATATAAAATCTTATGATGACAAACATGTCTTTGCAATAAAAAATGATAAGACTTTATATATAACAGGAGTAAATAAAGAAGCATATAAGATTGAAGATGTAGAAATTGGTTCTATGTTATATACTTTTTCTCAAATATATATACCACGAGATGTTAATGATATAGTAGATGCTTTAATAAAAGATGAAACTTTATATATAATATCAAAAGTTGATTCTAATAAAACCTGTTTAGAAATAAAAGAGAAGTCATATTCATCTATCAAAATAGATTTCCAAAATCCAAATAATGAATTAACTAAGATAGAAATGTTTATAAATAATATTAGTTCAAGTATAATAGAAGATTTATCTTTAAATACAGTTACATTTGAAATTAATCCAGAAAATTTAACTCTTGGAGAAAATAAAATTATATTTAAAGCACATTCTGATATTGGAAATAACTTATATATAAATGTTTATATTTATAAAAAAGAAACAGGAGCAACTATAGTAAAAGATTCCACTATATTAATTAATGGAGATACTTATAATGTATCTAATATAGTAGATAATACACAAGATGTAGTAATTACATTAGATAAAGGTTTGTCACAAAATTTAAATTCTGATAATCCAATTTATTGTTTACTGAATAAATTAAAAGTACAATTAAAATTAAATGAATCTGATACATTTAAGGATATGGTTAGAGTTGAAACTAGAAAAGTTGAAAATGGATATAAAGAAATATATGAATTGAAAGATATGAATATAGAATCTGCACAACCTAAAATAATAATAGAAGAAGGAAATACTAATACAATTATTAAAAAGCCATCTATGTTATTTAATTTAGATATTGAAACTCTTTAAGGGGTGATTAAATTGATAAAAATAAATAAAGAAAAAATTGAAGGGTTAAAACAAAAAAAAGACTTGGATAATTTGAAAACAAGTCAAGAAGCTCAAAATAATGACATAACAGATTTAATGTTAGCAACTACTGAAATATGTGAAATGGTATTAAATAGCCAACAAACATCTACTATGTCATTAAAAAATATAAAATTAAATGAAGGAGGAAGTAGTATGGCGGCAATTTATACAGGATTAATAGAAAGAGGTTTAAAAACAATTGACCAAGTACCTATTAAATATAGAGAAGAGGTCAGAAAAATGTGTGAAGCACTAGAGATTTCATTATCGTAGAACTTTAAGAGTTCTTTTTTTATGTTCAAGATAGAGAGTTACTTTTGTAGCTCTCTAAATAAAAAAGAAGGTGATTAATTGTTAAATGAAGATGTAGTAAAGAATATTAATAGCTTGAATAGAGAGAAGGATAATATTAATTTAGAACTTACTAAAAAGGTAAATAAAGAAGATTTAAATATCTTATTACAATTATTGGAAAATAGTAAGAAATACACAATAAATTATAATATTAATTTGCCAGAAGAATATTCAAACGAAGATGTTACAGTACCAGATGACATGACAGTATTAGCTAATACAGAAGTAAAACTAGGGTTGCCAAGCAACACAGATTTAATTGAGTTTAGATTTAAAGGTTGGTCATTAACTAAAGATGGAAATGTGATTGAAAGATGTATAGCTACAAGTGACATTACCTTATATTCAGTTTGGTATAAATGTATTAATGTTACATACGAATTGAATCTTCCTAATGATTTTCAAGGTGTTCCTATTCCAGATTTACCTATTGATAAAAATAAATATATTTTAGGAGATAAAGTTACTCCTTTGCAGTTAAGTAATTATGATGAAAATAACAAAGAATATAATTATAAGTTTTGTGGTTGGTCATTAACTGAAAGTGGAGATATAATTGAAAATGCTACTATAGAAAATGAACATGTACAATCAAATAGCTTGTGTTTATATGCAGTTTGGAAAAAATATAGATATGTAACTTATAATGCTAATTTTCCACCAGAAGAATACACTCTGAATAGAACAGGAGAAGTACCTATAGATACAAATAGATATGTTGAAGGTGATATAGTAACTATATTACAAAATAGTGAAAATAATCCGTTAGGTGGAGAAGAGGATAAGGACAAGTTTTGTGGCTGGGTTTCTGATATAGAAAAAGCTCAAATTCCTGTAATAGCACGTGAGGCAGAAAAAAGCATTACGATAGGTAAAGAAGATGTAACATTATATGGTATGTGGGGAAAATATAGAATAGTATATAATGCAAATTTTCCAGCTGGAACAGGTGTGAGTGGTCATCCACCATATGATTCATACTCATACCTAACAGGTGCAAGTGCAATTGTAGCATCTAATATAGGAAATTTAAGTGCAGGTTGGTATGAACTTCTAGGATGGACTACAGTAAAAAATGATGAGTCAACTATTCTAAAATTTGGAGATAGGATAATAATTGATAAAAGTAACATTATTTTACATGCGTTTTGGAGATATAATGAAAAATAAACTATGAATTAAGAAGAAAAGAAGGTGATAGATTGTTAAATGAAGATGTGGTAAAAAAATTAAAAAATGTACCTAATGATACTAGTAATTAAATAAAGAAGACATACCAATAGAACTAACTATATAGGTTCTTTTTTTATGTTTGAATTTAAAAGGCTGATTAATCTCAGCCTTTTTTATATTTTGAAAGGAGTGGTAATTTTGAATATAAAAATATTAACAGCCCATGCGGGACATAATCCAGATGGTAAAGTAGGGTCTGGAGCAGTAGGAAATATAAAAGAATCTACAGAGGCAAGAAATGTACTAAAAGAATTAATACCTTTAGTTCAAAAAGAATGTAAAGTTTATGACTGCACTTGTAATAATGGAACTTCTCAAAGTGATATATTGAATAAAATTATAGCTAAGTGCAATTCATATAACTCAGATTTAAATGTAAGTGTTCATTTTAATTCAGGTGGAGGTAGAGGCGTAGAAGTTCTAGTATATAACTTAAATGACAAAGAGACTGTTGAAATAGCTTCAAGAATTTGTGAACAGATAACAAAAACTTATCGTACTAAAGGGGATAAAGCTTTTAAAAATAGAGGTGTCAAAGAAAAGAAAACTCTAGCATTTTTAAGAAGAACAAAGGCAAAATCACTTTTAGTTGAATGTTGCTTTGTAGATACAGATGATACTAAAAATTATAATGCCAAAGATATGGCAATAGATATTGCTGAAGGTATATTTAATAAGTCTATAAAACAAACGCAGGAGGAAAAAATGAAATATACAATAGTTTATGAAGGTGAAGTTGATAAAGCTATAGCAAATGTAATGGCTATAAATTATAAATCTGACGAAGTTTATGTATGCGAGTTAAAAAATTATGTAGCTGGATATTGTCAGAATCTTTATGTAATAGGGTCAGCAGGTGACAAAATTAAGACTAGCGAAAGATTTACTAAGTTACAAGGTGATGATAGATGGGCTACACTTCATAAAGTATTAGATTTTATAGGTAAGTAGGAGGTACTAAATTGAATATATTAGATAAGCCAACGGCAACATTAGAACAAGTCTTTGCATATTTAGATACATTAAAGAATAATTCTAATCCACCACATTATTTATGTAAAGCTATAGTCCCAATAATATATAAAGAAGCAGAGAAAAAGGGTGTCAATCCAGTTATTGCAATTGCTCAAGCATTTGTAGAAACTGGATATTTTAATTTTGGTAGAGTTTTAAATCCCTCATATTGCAATGTATGTGGACTCAAAGGGAATAAAGGTGGTGGAGATTTAGACCCATCATCCCATACAAGATTTAGTTGTTGGGAAGATGGAGTATCAGCATTTATAGACCATCTAGCTTTATATGCTGAAGCTAAAGGTTATCCAAAATATAGCGAATTAGTTGGTAAAAATGAATATAAAGTTAATGGAGTTACATTAGACCCTAGACATTTTCCATATTTACATGGTGAAGCTAAGACAGTTGAGAGTTTGTCTGGTAAATGGTGTCCAGATATGGGCTATGGTCAAAGCATAATAAATATATGCAATAAGATAAGTTCAATGAAAATAGAAAATAATGATATAAAATTAGAACAAATAAAAACTAAAGTAAAAGAATTAAATGAAATTCTTGGATAGGAGGAAGTCATATGGATATAATGCAATTTATACCTGAAAATTTAATAATGTTAATAGGTGGACTTTACATATTAGGAACTTTTATAAAAGAATCTAATATTAAAAATAAATATATACCTTTTATATTATTAGTTATAGCAATGATAAGTAGTTGTTTATTTATGAAAGAGCTATCAATAGAATCTATCTTTGAAGGTATCTTATGCTGGGGAGCATCTGTGGGAATAAACCAAATACAAGTGCAAAACAGAAAGGAAAAATAGATGTTATCTAAAGAAATGGTTGAATTATTAAGTCAGTATGGATACACAGCTATACTTTTAATGGTACTGATGTTATGGCTTGGAAAATATTTAGAAAAGAATAGACAGCTAGAGCAAGAAGATAGAGTAAAAGAAAGAGCTTATTTTTCTAGAGAGATTAGAGAACAAAGAAAGCTTTTTGGAGACACAATAGATAAATTTGATGATAAATTAGATAAGTTTGCAGAAGCATTAAACACTAATAATAGTAGACTTGAAAGAGTAGAAACAGATATAACAGAAATAAAAGACAAATTAGAGACTAGGGATTAATTTCTCTAGTCTTTTTCATAAGGAAGTGAGATATTGGCAAAACAGCGTAGTAAAAGAATAAGTATAACTGGAGAACCAAATGCAGAAAATATTAAATTATGGAAGCAATATAAAAGAGCTAAGCAAATAGCTGGTAAAAGTGAAAAAACAATCTATAACTATGAATGTGATATAATGCAATTTTTTAAGTTTTTAAATATAGAATGTTTTGATGCACTATTAACAGATATAAATGAAGAAGAAATAGAAGCTTATATAGGCTATTGTATGGAACAGGGAAATAATGAAAAAAGAATTAGACGTAGAATAAGTTCAATTTCATCATTGTTATCATTTTTAAAGAAGAAAAGAAAGATTACTGACAACTGGTGTGAAATGATAGAAAGACCAGGAACAGGTGAAGAGATTCAAAAAAGAACTTTTTTAACTGAAGAACAATTAAGTAAATTAAAAGAAAAACTTTCAGAGCAAGAAAACTTACAGTTAGAAGTTTATATAAATTTAGGATTAGCTACAATGGCTAGAAGTAATGAAATAAGCCAATTTAGATGGGATAATATAGACTTAGATAATAGATGGATTCATGGGATTACAGCTAAAGGTGGAGTATCAAGAGATTTTAGATTTTCAGAAGAAGTACAACAACTAATAATAAAATGGAAAGAGTATTTATCTCAAAATAATATAGATTATCCATATATATTATTTACAAAATATGGAGGTAAATACAATCAAGTTAATTCAAATGTTTTAAGTTCATGGGTTAAAAAAGCTTTCAAGTTAATTGATATAGATGGAGGATATAATCATGACCTTAGACACAGTATGTCTAATCTTTTAAAAGATAGAGGAGTTCCAATAACTACAGTTTCAAAATTGCTGGGACATAGTGGGGTTGATGTAACTATAAATCACTACACGATAGAAAATAAAAATAAATTAGCTGAGGAATATGATAAGTTTATGTAAATTGAAAGGAAGTGATATCATGACATGTAAAGGTCGTAAAAAAAAAATAAGAAAAAGAGATAGATAATAATAAGCCCTCTAGGGATTACTCTTAAATGAGTTTTCTTTAGAGGGCTTTATTTTTTTTGTCTACAATAGCTTCTTATTAAATATACATATAACATATATTTAATAATATTATATGTTATATAAGTATATTTTTGACATGTATAACATATTATTAAGATAAATAAACTAATATAATCTAATAAGGAATGATAAAAATGTTAGAAGATGAAATATATAGTATAATTGGTAAAAGAATAAGAAATTATAGAAGAAGAGCAGGGTATAATCAAAATACACTAGCAGAAAAAGCCGGTTTGTTTCCTGCTTATATTGGTCAAATTGAAAGAGGTGAAAGTAAAGCATCGCTTCGTTCAATTTTTAAAATTGCAAATGCATTAGAGATGCCTTTAGAAATTCTATTTGAAAATATTATACAAAATGAAAATGATGTTGAAACTCTTTCGTCAGAAGCTTATGAATTAATTGATAGTTTAACAGTAAAAGAACAAAAAGCGATAATTAGGTTAATAAAAGAAATAATTGAGTATCGAAAATTTGAAGAATAAAAATTTAATAAAGAAGATGTCTCAATCTTAAGACATCTTCTTTTACTTTATGTTAATATATACTTATAACATATATTTTATTATTTTAATGTCTATATATGATACTATTCTAATTGCAGAAAGGAATGTAATATCCATGCAAAAAATACCACGAGCAGAATTAAAAGTTATGAAGTTTATTTGGGATAAGGACGATATAGTAACATCAAAAGAAGTCATAGAAGCTATGAAATTAGAATATAGCTGGAAGGCAACAACTACATTAACTTTTCTTTCAAAACTTACTATTAAACGTTTTTTAGCTTCTGAAAGAATAAAAAGAATCACACACTACACAATACTTATTACAAAAGAAGAATATAAAGCATTTGAAACAAAGAGATTTCTAGAAGAAATACATTCTAATTCAATAGAAAGTCTAATTGTCTCTTTAGAGGATTGTTATAAGAATAAACGAACTACAAACTAAAAAAGATTTGATAATTGAAATTTTAAAGAACTTTAATCTTTAGACATACAATAAAATATACATAGAGAGTTAACAACTAAAATATAATCAGTTGTAAAATAAGGCTCTTCAATTAATCTCTAAAAGAGTCTTAGAGAATGTATATAGATTTGTGTAAATATATATTTTTGCTACTAAATATTACTGGAAACTTTCAATTCTAGTAATATTTTTTTATTATCAGGAAATACTAATAATGGTATTTTATACACATTTATT
>NZ_JADGMN010000011.1:0-123087 GCF_020662285.1 Clostridioides sp. ES-S-0108-01
GATAAACAAGTAAGTAAAACTATAAATCAAAGAGCCAAGTATGATAAGACTTCAAAATCAAAGGACATTATCATAATGGCTAAAGATAAGAAGATAAAAGAATTAGAAGAAGAAAATAAAAAACTCAAAGAACAATTAGAGGTTCTTAGAGGTAAATTATATGAAAAATTATAGACTACATAAAATATATGTAGTCTATGTATAAAACAAGTAAGATTAAGTCTTGTGTTGAGATATACACGAGATATAAAGAGGAGATAAGAATATGAAAATTGTAGCAGTAACATCTTGTCCTAGTGGAGTAGCACATACTTATATGTCAGCTGAATCACTTGAATTATCAGCAAAAAAATTTGGTATAGAAATAAAGGTTGAGACTCAAGGAAGTTCTGGGATAGATAATGAATTGTCACTTAAAGAGATTGAGGAAGCAGATTGTGTAATACTAACTAATGATGTTGAAATCAGAAATATGGATAGATTTAAAGGGAAGAAAGTTGTAAGAATGAGTGTTTCTGACATAATTAAGAAATCTGATGCATTAATTAAGAAAATAAAAGATACTTTTCAATAAAGTTTGATTTATCTTACATATAGCATAAAGATGTTTTTAATGAGGTTTTTGTTAGAAACGTCTTTGAAAACATTTTAAAAATAGAATAAAAGGAGATATAGTCATGAAGAAGTTACCAATAAAGACTGTCGTACAAAGATTACTAGACTTACAAGAAGAGGGGAGAAGTGCAACGCTTTTAGGAATTGGTCCTATGTCACCAAACTTGTTACAAGCAAGTTTTGAACTAGCAAAAGATTATGATTTTCCTTTAATGTTTATTGCAAGTAGAAATCAAGTAGATGCAGATGAACTAGGTGGTGGTTATGTAAATGGATGGAATCAAGAAACTTTTACAAAGGATATTAAGAAAATAGCTGATAAAGTTGGATTTGATGGTTTGTATTACTTATGTAGAGACCACGGTGGTCCATGGCAAAGAGACAAAGAAAGAAATGACCATTTACCTGTTGATGAAGCAATGGAGTTAGGAAAAAAATCTTATTTAGCAGACATTGAGGCAGGTTTTGACTTATTAATGATTGACCCTACAAAAGACCCCTTTGAAATTGGAAAGGTAATTCCATTAGATGTAGTATTAGAAAGAACTGTAGAATTGATTGAATATTGTGAGAATGAAAGAAAAAGACTTAATCTACCAGATATAGGCTATGAAGTTGGTACAGAAGAAACAAATGGAGGTCTGACTTCAACTGAGACGTATGAAACATTTATAACTAGGTTAAAGGTTGAGCTTGATAAGAGAGATTTGCCAATGCCAACATTTATAGTTGGTCAAACTGGTACTTTAACTAGAAAGACAGAACAAGTAGGAACTTTTAACTTTAGAAATGCTTATGATTTAGCTCAAATGGCTAAGAAATATGGAGTTGGTTTAAAAGAGCATAATGGTGATTACTTAGATGATGTAACGTTATTAGAACATATACCATCTCAAATTATTGCTACAAATGTAGCTCCTCAATATGGTACTGAAGAAACTAGAGCATATTTAAAATTAGCAGAAGTTGAGCGTAAATTAGAAAAAGAGGGTCTAGTTGAGAAAACTTCTAATATCAGACATGTTCTTCTTGTAAATGCAATCGAATGTGGACGTTGGAGAAAATGGGTAATAGGAGAACAAAAAGATTTAACTGCTGAAGAAATATTTAAGAATGAAGCTTTATCTAATGAAATATTAGATATTGCAGGACATTATACATTTAATAATGATGATGTTAAAAAAGAAATAAAAGTGCTTTATGCTAATTTAAGTAAGAACAACATTGATGGTCAAAGATTTGTTGTAGACCATATTAAACGTCCTTTGCGTGATTATGCAGAATGTTATAATTTAAAAGGTGTTACTACAAGGATTTTAAATAAATAATAGGATTTATAGTGGTGAGTATTGTTATACTAGGTATTTATAGTTATAATTATACTTACCACTATTAAATTTAGGAGGACTAATATTTTGATTAATTTAATTTTTGATGTAGATGATACTTTATATAATCAATTGACACCTTTTTATATTGCATATAATAAAGTGTTTTCTTCAATAAAGGATGTTTCTATTGAAGATTTATATATAAGTAGTAGAAAGTATAGTGACGAAGTGTTCCATTTGACAGAGAGTGGAGAGATGCCAATTAAAGAAATGCATATTTATAGAATAATGAAAGCTTTTGAGGAGTTGGGAAATTCCATTACAGAAAAAGATGCACAAAGTTTTCAAGATGAGTATGTATATCAACAATCACAAATTACCTTAATACCAGAAGTTGAGCAAGTTTTAAATTTTTCTAAAGAAAGAAATATTAATCTAGGAATTATAACTAATGGTCCATCAGACCATCAAAGAATGAAGTTAAAGCAGTTAAATGTTGAGAAATGGGTTAATAAAAGTAATATTTTTATCTCTAGTGAGGTTGGTTTTTCTAAGCCAGATACTAATATTTTTAGAGTGGCTGAGAATGTTATGAATTTAGAAAGAGAAAATACATACTATGTGGGTGATTCTTATAAAAATGATGTTGTAGGTGCTAAAAAAGCTGGATGGAAGAGTATATGGATTAATCAGAGGGGGTATGGGATAGAAGATTTGTTTTATAAGCCTGATTTTGTAATTTTGGAACATAGGGACTTGTTGTCTTTATTTATAAAAATATCTAGTAAAAAAAATGTTAATAATAGAATTGTCTAAAATAATCAAAAATAACTATATAAAACTATATATTTATATTGTGAGCATCTATTTTATATTAAAAAATAGATTATTTAGAAGAAGGGGAAATCTTAAAATAAAAATTTAAGTATCCCCTTTTTATTATTTAGTTAAAATGAAATAGTTAGAAATATATTTTATTTAGTTTAGTCAATAACATTTTGGGATTCTTTATAGCTACATGTTAACTGTTGAATAGGTTTATCATATGGTTTAACCCATCCTTTATTAATACTTAACTCTGTAAGTGCTGTATGACCTTCAACCATTTGAGTTAGTGAAGCTGAATATATAGCTCTCAATTCAGGTGTACTACTTGTTAATGCAGAATTAAGATACATATTGGCAGATGCTTTAGCAGATGAAAGCATACTTAATATTATTACTTTATCGTCTATATAAGTATTGTTTTTAATTAGATTTTCTATCATATTTCTCATATTATCTATACCTCCTCAGAAATTAGTATCTCATTTTCAACTATAAATTGTTGTATAGCTTTAATTCTTCCTTCTGTTGCTAATATACTAGATTCTGATTGTCTTTTTAGGTCTTCATCTGATATTAACATATTTATTGCTCTTTGCATAAGTAATCCATCAGATTCCATTTTTATAACAGCTGCTAAAGATATTTTTTCAGTTTCTGAAAGTATTCTCATTTAATCATCTCCTATATTGTAATTTATTCTTTAATATTATGTCTTCCTTTTTAATGAAATAACCATAACATTTTTTTACAGTATCTTATATTCTATTTATATCAAATTTTAATCAACTCATAAAATTTTTTAGGAGGATAAAATGAATTTTAAAAATAAAACCAAAGTATTAAGTTTATGTTTAATATCAATACTAATGATATTTACATCGTGTACGAATCCTAAAAGAGGGAAACAACTGAAATCAATATATTAGCAACTATAGACTTACATGGAGAAGTTACATATAATATAGCTTAAAAAATAAATAAAGAAAAAAGAACCTAATATGACATTAGTAGATTTTTATGAGTCAGATGGTTTAAGACAATGGAGCAATATCCTAGTGAGGCTTGAGATGTTTACGGAAACGATGACATAGTTAAAAAAGAAATGACTATAATTATACAAATGAATGAAGTTAAATATGATTCAGTAGTATTTGGTAATCATAAGTCTGTTGCCATCTCTAAAAAATGATTTACTGTTAACTAATATATAAATAATATTAGAAAAGAAGGTTTATATCATGATATTTAATAGGCATTCTTTTAAAAAAGAGTTGATAAAGTAAAAAAGAAGTAACAAAAAATAATATATAAAAATTCAAAAAAGGAGTTAAATTTAAAAGTTGATTAAAAAAATCAATCTTGAGACTATCCATTTTTTATTTTAACAAAAAAATATAAATAAAGTTCGATAAATGGAGAATGAAAAAAATACAAGAAATATTTTTTTTTAAAATCTCAAAAAAGAGTTGATAATATATGTATATTAATATAAAATTTAAGGTGTATAATTCGTATAATAATACGAATGATTTAGAGTATAAAATAACTTATAAACGGAGAGGGGAAGTCTAATGAAAGTAGCAGTAGTTATGGGTTCAAAATCAGATTATCCAAAATTAGAAGAAGGGATAAAACTGCTTGAAAAATATGGAATAGAGGTTGTAGCAAGAGCATTATCAGCTCATAGAACACCAGAACAACTTTCAACATTCCTAAAAGAAATAGAAGATGATACTGATGTAATAATAGCAGCAGCAGGAAAGGCAGCACATCTACCAGGTGTAATAGCTTCACAAACACTAATTCCTGTAATAGGATTACCTATTAAATCATCAACTATGGATGGACTAGACTCACTTTTATCGATAGTTCAAATGCCAAAAGGAATACCAGTTGCGACAGTTACAATAGATTTAGGTTTAAACGCAGCTTTATTGGCACTACAAATAATGACTTTAAAATATCCAAAATTAAAAGAGGATTTGAAATCATATAGAGAAGAGATGGCACAAAAGGTGCTAGAAGACGACAAAAATTTAAGGGGGTAGCAGAAATGTTATTATATGAAGGAAAAGCAAAACAAGTATATTCTACAGATAATGAAAATGAATATGTTGTTTATTATAAAGATGATGCAACAGCATTTAATGGAGAGAAAAAAGCAGAAATATCTTCAAAAGGTATACTAAATAATAAGATATCAACAATAATCTTTGAAATGTTAAAAGAAAATAATATAAATACTCACTTTATAAAAAGTTTATCAGATAGAGAAATGTTAGTTAAAAAAGTAGAGATTTTACCATTAGAAGTAATAGTAAGAAATATTGCTGCTGGTTCTATCTGTAAAAGAGTTGGTCTTGAAGAAGGTGTAGTTTTTGATGAGCCAATCTTTGAAATAAGCTACAAAAATGATGATTATGGAGACCCAATGCTAAATGATGATTATGCAGTAGCAATGAAATTAGCAACTAGAGAAGAATTAAAGTTTTTAAGAGAAGAAACTTTAAAAATAAATGAGTTACTAAAAGCATTTTTCTTAAAATTAAACCTAAAGTTAGTTGACTTTAAAATAGAATTTGGTAAAGATTCTGAAGGAAATATAATATTGGCAGATGAAGTGTCACCAGACACTTGTAGACTTTGGGATGTAAATACAAATGAAAAGTTAGATAAGGACAGATTTAGAAGAGACCTTGGAGACCTTGTAGAAGGTTATACAGAAGTACTTTCAAGAATGAATAATAAATAGGAGGCAAATGTATGTGTGGAGTTTTAGGGATTTACTCTAATAAAGATGTAACTAAAGAACTGTATTATTCTTTATATTCTATGCAACACAGGGGGCAAGAAAGCTGTGGTTTAGCTCTTTTAGATGATGGAGAAATTAAGTACAAAAAAGATATGGGATTAGTTGGAGATGTTTTTAAGGAAAGTGAATTATCTAAGTTAAAAGGAAACATAGGGATTGGACATGTTAGATATTCAACAGCTGGAGGAAGTCATGTTTCTAACTGTCAACCTTTAGTTGGAAGCTGTAGAAAAAGACAATTAGCCATAGCTCATAATGGAAATCTAGTTAATGCAAATTATTTAAAAGACATGCTAGAAGAAGATGGATATATGTTCCAAACTAATTCAGATACAGAAGTGATTTTATATATACTTGCGAGATATTATAAAGGGGATATAGTAGAAAGTTTAAAAGTGACAATGGATTATATAAAAGGTGCATATGCTCTTGTAATAATGAGTCAAGAAGAATTGGTTGCAGTTAGAGACCCACATGGATTCAGACCTCTTGTACTTGGTAAAAAGGGTGACGAATATATATTTGCATCAGAAAATTGTGCAATAGATATACTTGGCGGAGAAGTTATAAGAGATGTGGAGCCAGGAGAAATAATAGTAGTTAAAGATGGAGAATTAAAATCATACTTTTATTCAGAAAATTACAAGCCAGTTAAGAAGAGTTGTATATTTGAACACATATACTTTGCAAGAAATGATGCAACTATAGACAATGTAAATGCATATGAATTTAGAATTAAATGTGGTGAAAGATTAGCTCAAAATGAAAATGTAAATGCAGATATGGTAGTTCCAGTTCCAGATTCAGGTTGGCCAGGAGCTATTGGTTATGCAAATGCTAGTGGATTAAAAATAAGTGAAGGCTTAGTTAAAAATAGATATGTAGGAAGAACATTTATAAAACCTACACAAGAAGAAAGAGAAATAGCAGTAAAAATAAAATTAAATCCTCTTTCAACAATAATAAAAGGAAAATCTATAATTTTAGTAGATGATTCAATTGTAAGAGGAACTACATCTAAACAGTTAGTAAAATCTTTAAGAGAAGCAGGAGCAAAAGAAATTCATCTTAGAATAACATCTCCTCCAGTAGCTTACTCTTGTTACTATGGAATAGATACTCCAAATCGTTCTAAATTAATTGCATCAAGTAACAACGTAGAAGAAATGAGAGAATATATTGGATGTGATAGTTTAAAATTCCTAGATATAGAAGGAATGTTAGATGCAACAGAAAATAAGTCTACTTTCTGTAAAGCTTGTTTTGATGGAGAATACCCAGTTAAGAAAATTGATAAGGAGGAACTACTTTCATGTTAACATATAAAGAATCAGGTGTAGATATAGACGAAGGAAATAGAGCAGTAGACCTTATAAAAAGTAAAATAAAAGGAACTTATGATGGAAATGTGGTTGGAGATTTAGGTAACTTCAGTGGATTATACAGTTTAAAAGATTTTGTGGGAATGAAAGAACCAGTTTTGCTTGCATCTACAGATGGTGTTGGGACTAAGTTAAAAATAGCTCAAATGATGGACAAGCATGATACTGTTGGAATAGATTTAGTTGCAATGTGTGTAAATGATTTAATTTGTCAAGGAGCAAAACCATTATTCTTCCTTGATTATATAGCTCTTGGGAAATTAGTTCCTGAGCATATAGAAAAAATAGTTGGTGGAATTGCAGATGGTTGTAAAATGTCTGGTTGTGCATTAATTGGTGGAGAAACTGCTGAAATGCCTGGAATGTATGGAGAAGATGACTATGATTTAGCAGGATTCTCTGTAGGAATAGCAGACAAAGAAAAGATTGTTTCTGGAAACAATGTTAAATCAGAAGATGTATTAGTTGGTATATCTTCAAGTGGAGTACACAGTAATGGATTTTCTTTTATAAGAAAGATATTTTTAGAAACTTACAACTACAAGATGGAACAATATGTTGAAGAACTAGGAATGACAGTTGGGGAAGCGCTTTTAACACCAACTAAAATATATGTTAAATTAGCTTTAGATGTATTAGCTAAACATGATATAAAAGCTATAGCTCACATAACTGGTGGAGGGCTTATAGAAAACATAACAAGAGTTATACCTAAAGGATTAGGATTAGACATCAATAAAAAATCTTGGGAGAAGCCTCCTATATTTAAAATGATAGAAGGTTTTAATGCTGTTGATGAGAGAGAACTTCACAAAAGTTTCAACATGGGTATTGGTCTAGTTTTAATAGTAGATAAAGAAAATGCTGACGATGTTGTAAACTTTATAAATAATAGAGAAAATGACAATGCTGCTTATGTAGATAAAAAATACAGTGAATTATTAGAAGATAAAGCGTATATAATTGGTGAAGTAGTAGATAGTCATGAAGGTGTAGAATTATGCTAAATATAGGAGTTTTAATATCTGGTGGAGGAACAAATTTACAAGCAGTTATAGATGGCACTGAGTCTGGAGAAATAAAAGGTCAGGTTAAGGTAGTTATCTCAAGTAAGCAAGATGCTTATGGCTTAGAGAGAGCTAAAAATCATAACATAAAGGCAATTTGTGAAACTGATGAAGACAAGATAATAGAAATTCTTAAAGAAAATAAAATAGATTTAGTAGTTTTGGCTGGTTATTTAAAAATAATCAGCCCAAAGTTGGTTAATGAGTTTAGAAACAAAATGATAAACATACATCCATCATTAATTCCTTCATTCTGTGGAGCTGGATTCTACGGAGAAAGAGTTCATCAAGGTGTTATAGATTATGGTGCTAAAGTAACTGGTGCTACAGTTCATTTTGTTGATGAAGGTGCTGATACTGGACCAATCATAATGCAAGATGTAGTTAAGGTAAATCAAGATGATGATGCAAAGACACTTGCAAAAAGAGTGTTAGAAGTTGAACATAGGATTTTAAAAGAAAGTATAAGTCTTTTTTGTGAAAATAAATTAAAACTTCAAGGTAGGAGAGTGTTTATAAATGAGTAAGAGAGCTTTAATAAGTGTAACTGACAAGACTGGTGTAGTGGAATTTGCTAAAGAGTTAAATAAGCTAGATTATGAAATTATATCTACAGGAAATACTTTTAAGACATTAAAAGAAAATGGAGTTAATGTAATACAAGTTGAAGATGTTACAAACTTTCCAGAGATATTAGATGGAAGAGTAAAAACATTAAATCCATATATACATGGTGGGATACTTTACAAAAGAGATAAAGAATCTCATGTAGAAACTGTAAATGAACACAAAATACATTCAATAGATTTAGTAGCTGTAAATCTATATGATTTTGAAGGAACTTTAAAAGCTGGAAAAAGCCATGATGAAATGATAGAAAATATAGATATTGGTGGACCATCTATGATACGTTCTGCCGCCAAAAACTACAAAGATGTAATAGTAGTAGTAGATATAAAAGATTATGATTCCATAATAGAAAAATTAAAGACAGACACAATGACATTAGAAGACAGAAAAAAATTATCATATAAAGCTTTCTCAACTACAGGAAGATATGATGCATTAATATCTAGTTATTTTGCTGGAGAAGTTGGAGATACGTATCCTGACATATTAAATTTAACTTTCCAAAAAGAACAAACTTTAAGATATGGAGAAAATCCACATCAAAGTGGTTTCTTATATTCACAATCAAATGCAAAAAATCCAATCTTAAATTATGAGCAATTAGGCGGTAAAGAACTTTCTTTTAACAACTTAAACGATTTACATGGATGTTTAGAAGTAATGAGGGAATTTAAAGATAGCGAAGAAGTAGTTTCAGTAGCTATAAAACATGCTAATTCATGTGGAGTAGGATTAGGAAAAGATGTTTTTGAAGCATATACAAAATGTTATGAAGCAGATAAGGTTTCAATATTTGGTGGAATAGTAGGAATAACTTCTACTATAGACAAAGCTACAGCAGAAAAATTAAATGAAATATTCCTAGAAATAGTAGTAGCATATGATTTTGAACCAGAAGCTTTAGAGATACTTAAGCAAAAGAAAAATCTAAGAATATTAAAATTAGCTAAGATAGAAAATAGTTTACAACCATATGAAATGAAATATTTAGATGGAAAATTATTAATACAAGATAGAAATAATATACTAGCGGAAAAAAGTGAAAATGTAACAAAAGCAAAACCAACAGATGAACAGCTTAAGGACATGGAGTTTGGCATGAGAGTAGTAAAAAATATGAAATCAAATGCAATTGCAATAGTTAAAAATGGACAAACTCTAGCTTTAGGTTGTGGACAAACATCAAGAATTTGGGCATTAAAAAATGCTCTTGAAAATAACAAAGACAAAGATTTTACAGGGGCTGTTTTAGCATCAGATGCATTTTTCCCATTTGATGATTGTGTAACATTAGCTCATGAATATGGAATATCAGCAGTAGTTCAACCAGGAGGTTCTATAAAGGATAAGGATTCAATAGAAGCTTGTGATAAGTATGATATGGTTATGGTATTTACAGGGATAAGACACTTCAAACACTAAGGAGGATATTATGAAGATATTGGTTGTAGGCGGTGGCGGAAGAGAGCATGCTATATGCTGGAAACTAAGCAAAGAAAAGAATGTAGAAAAAATTTATTGCGCACCAGGTAATGCAGGGATTGCAAATGTAGCAGAATGTGTAAATATAGGTGATACTAATATAGAAGAACTTTTAAAATTTGCCAAAGAAAATGAAATAGGTCTGACAATAGTAGGACCAGAAGTACCACTAGTTATGGGAATAGTAAATGAGTTTGAAAAAGAAGGATTAAGAGTATTTGGACCTAATAAAAAATGTGCTCAACTTGAAGGAAGTAAAGCTTTTTCAAAAGATTTTATGATAAAACATAACATACCTACTGCAAAATATAAAGAATATACAAACTTAGAAGAAGCTATATCAGAAATAGATAGCTTTGGATATCCAGTAGTAATAAAAGCGGACGGATTAGCTGCTGGAAAAGGTGTTGTAATACCTGAAAATAGAGAAGATGCTATAGCAACTTTAAAAGAAATGATGTCAGATAAGAAGTTTGGAGATGCTGGAGATAAAATAGTAATTGAAGAGTTTTTAAAAGGAATAGAAACTTCAATTTTGGCATTTGTAGATAATGATACAATAGTTCCTATGGCAAGTGCAAAAGACCATAAGAAAGTAAACAATTATGAACAAGGGCCAAACACTGGGGGAATGGGAACTTTTTCACCTAGTGAAATATATACAGAAGAATTAGCAAATAAAGTAAAAGAGACAGTATTGGAAAAAACTTTAGAAGGCTTCAAAAAAGACGGACTTAATTTTAAGGGTATTTTATTTGTTGGTCTTATGATAACTGAAGATGGAGAGAAAGTACTTGAATATAATGTAAGATTTGGAGACCCTGAGACACAATCTGTTTTATTTAGATTAGAAACAGATTTACATGAGATAATGGAAGCTATATTGGATAATAAATTAAAAGATATAGAAATAAATTATAGTGATGATGAAGCAGTATGTGTTATGCTTACATCAGGAGGGTATCCAGACAGTTATGAAAAAGGAAAAATTATAACTGGTCTTGAAAACTTGGATGATGATATAGTAGTATTCCATAGTGGTACTAAGATGCTTGACGGTAATTTAGTTACTAATGGAGGAAGAGTAATTGGTATAACTGCAAAATCAGCTACTGTTAAGGATGCAGCAGAAAAAGTTTATGAAAATATAAAAAAAGTAAACTTTGAAGGAATGCACTATAGAACAGACATAGGAAGATAATTTTTCTAAAATGGAGGATAAGGTATGTTGAATACTGAAAATAAAGACTCAATGGTTAGAAGAGTACTAGTTGAAAAAAGAGAAGGTTTTGACCTTGAGGCTAAGGCTTTAAAAAAAGACTTGATGGAAAGTTTACACATAGATAATATAGAAAATTTAAGAATATTAAATAGATATGATGTAGAAGGAATATCAGAAGAAGTTTATGAAAATGCAGCAAAGACAATATTTTCTGAACCAAATCTAGATGTAGTATATTATGAAGAAATACCAGAATTAAATGGTGAAAGAGTGTTTGCAATAGAATTTCTTCCTGGTCAATATGACCAAAGAGGTGATTGGGCAGCTCAATGTGTCCAAATCGTAAATCAAGGGATAAGACCTGCTATTAATACAGCAAAAGTTTATATATTATCAGGTAAAATAACTGATGAAGAGTTTTCTAAAATAAAAGATTACTGTATAAATCCAGTAGATAGTAGAGAAGCATCTTTAGAAAAGCCAGAAACGTTAAAAATGGAAACTGAAATACCGACAACAGTTGAAGTATTAGATGGATTTATAGATTTAGATGAAGATGGATTAAGAACGTTTGTAAGTGAAAAAGGGTTGGCAATGACTTTAGGAGATTTACAACACGTTCAAAAATACTTTAAAGATACAGAAAAGAGAAATCCAACTATAACAGAAATAAAAGTTCTAGATACTTATTGGTCTGATCATTGTAGACATACTACTTTTATGACTGAAATAGAAAATGTAAAAATAGAAGATGGTAAGTTTAATGATATCGTAAAAGAAGCGTATCAAATGTATCTTAACTCAAGAGACAATGTATATGTAAACAAACAGAAAGATATATGCTTAATGGATATAGCCACTGTTGCAGTAAAAGAATTAAAGAAAAATGGAAAATTAAATGACCTAGATGAAAGTGAAGAAATAAATGCATGTAGTATAAATGTAGATGTTGAAGTTGATGGTAAGATGGAAAAATATTTAGTAATGTTTAAAAATGAAACTCACAACCATCCAACTGAAATAGAACCATTTGGTGGGGCAGCTACTTGTTTAGGTGGAGCTATAAGAGACCCATTATCAGGAAGAAGTTATGTTTATCAAGCAATGCGTGTTACAGGAAGTGCTGACCCAAGAACAACTTTGGAGAATACTTTGCCTGGAAAACTTATGCAGAGAAAAATAACTACAGAAGCTGCTCATGGTTATAGTTCATATGGTAACCAAATAGGTCTTACAACTGGACAAGTTGCAGAAGTATATGATGAAAACTTCGTTGCAAAGAGAATGGAAATAGGTGCGGTTATAGCAGCAGCACCAAAAGAAAACGTGGTAAGAGAAAGACCTGAAGCAGGAGATGTAATAGTTCTTCTTGGAGGAAAAACAGGAAGAGATGGTTGTGGAGGAGCAACTGGTTCATCTAAAGAACATAGTGAAGAATCAATCTTAACTTGTAGTGCAGAAGTTCAAAAAGGAGATGCTCCTAACGAAAGAAAAATACAAAGATTCTTTAGAAATAAAGAAGTTGCTCAAATGATAAAAAGATGTAATGATTTTGGAGCAGGTGGAGTTTGTGTTGCTATAGGAGAGATTGCTGATAGCTTAGATATAAACTTAGATTTAGTTCCTAAAAAATACGATGGGCTTGATGGAACTGAACTTGCAATTTCAGAATCACAAGAGCGTATGGCAGTAGCTATAAAAAAAGAAAATAAAGATAAATTTATACAATTAGCAGTAGAAGAAAACTTAGAAGCTACACATGTAGCTACAGTAACAGATACAGGATATTTAAGAATGTTCTGGAATGGAAAAGCAATTGTAGATATAAATAGAGAGTTTTTGGATACAAATGGAGTAAAACAAACTACTGATGTCCATGTTACTAAAGTAGATGAAGAAAACACATTCTTTACCTCTAATGAAATAGTAAAAGACGTTAAGTGTGCAAGTATGAAAGACAAATTTATAAAAGTATTATCTGACCTTAATGTTTGTTCTCAAAAAGGATTAGTTGAGATGTTTGATAATACAATTGGTGGTAATACAGTACTTATGCCATTTGGTGGAAAGTACCAAGCTACTCCAACTCAAGGTATGGTTGCTAAGATACCAGTACTTGGAGGAGAAACTAATACTTCTACAATAATGACTTATGGATATAATCCAAAGGTAGGAAAATGGAGTCCATTCCATGGTGCCTTGTATGCAGTAGTAGAATCTGTGTGTAAATTGGTTGCTATTGGAGGAAATTATAGTACAACAAGACTTACATTCCAAGAGTATTTTGAAAAACTTGGTAACAATCCAGAAAAATGGGGTAAACCATTCTCAGCACTTTTAGGAGCATTTTATGCACAAAGTAAATTTGAGATACCTGCTATAGGTGGAAAAGACAGTATGTCTGGTACATTTAAAGATATTGAAGTTCCACCAACATTAGTTTCATTTGCTGTTGATACAGTAGATGCTAGAAAAGTGGTGTCTCCAGAATTTAAAAAAGCAGACTCAAAAGTGGTAATGTTATGTGTAAATAAATCAGAAAATGATGTTATAGATTTTGAAGAGTTAAAGAAAAACTTAGATAAAGTAAGAGAACTTATACATGGAAATAAAGTTTTATCAACATATGCATTAGGATTTGCAGGTGTGGGTGAAGCAATAAGTAAAATGGCTTTTGGTAATAAAATAGGATTTAAGTTTAGTGAAGAAGCTGAAAAAGCATTTACAGATGATAAATTATTTGAGGCTAGTTATGGAAATATAGTACTTGAATTAGCAAATGATGATTTAAGTGTACTAGATGGATATAATTACATCGTACTTGGAAGTACAGTTAAAGAAGCTAGTCTATTCATCAAAGGTGAGGAAATTTCATTAGATGAATTATATAAAGCACATTGTAGTACTTTAGAGCCTATATTCCCAACTAAAGCAGAAGAAGTAAAATCAAAGATAGAAACTATAAGTTATATATCACAAGGAGAGGCTAAAAAATCATCATTAAGTATAGCTACTCCAAGAGTATTTATACCGACATTCCCTGGAACAAACTGTGAATATGACTCTGCAAGAGCATTTGAAAGAGCAGGAGCTAATGCAAATATAAGAGTATTTAAGAATTTAACTTATAAAGATATAGAAGATTCTATAGATACAATAGTAAATGAAATAAAATCTTCTCAAATAATAATGTTACCAGGTGGATTTAGTGCAGGTGATGAGCCAGATGGTTCTGGGAAATTTATAGCTACTGTATTTAGAAATCCTAGAGTACAAGAAGCTATAAATGAGTTTTTAACTAAAAAAGATGGTTTAATGCTAGGTATTTGTAATGGATTCCAAGTACTAATCAAATTAGGATTAGTTCCTTATGGAGAAATAAGAGTTCAAAGTGAAAATGCACCAACACTTACTTACAACAATATTGGTCGTCATCAAGCTAAGATTGCTAGAACTAGAATTTCTTCTAATAAATCTCCTTGGTTGGCTCAAACTAATGTTGGCGACATTCATAATGTAGCAGTTTCTCATGGGGAAGGTAAATTTGTTGCTAGTGAAGAGGTTATGAGGGAATTAATTGCTAATGGACAAGTAGCAACTCAATATGTTGATTTTAATAATGAAGCTACTTATGATATTGAATTTAATCCAAATGGTTCATTCTATGCTGTTGAAGGTATAACTAGTGCTGATGGTAGAGTATTTGGTAAAATGGGACATTCTGAGAGAATTGGTGAGGCAGTGTATAGGAATATCATAGGTGAAAAAGACCAAAAGATATTTGAATCTGGAGTTAAGTATTTTAGATAAGGTTTTTATATTTAATTGGTAATTACAATTTATATTTTGGATATTTAAACTTAGAGAGATGTAATAATATTATGATAAGCATTTAATATTACATCTCTTTTTTATTTATATAAAAATAATATATTCTACTCAAGTTGAAATATAAGCTATGTTATAATTAATTGTTAAGAGAAATTGAATATTTATTGGAGGGAAACACAATTAATGAAAATATTAATAACAGGGTCTAATGGTCAATTGGGAAAAGAGCTAGTTAACCAATTAAAATTAATCAATCGAAGTATGAATCAACCAAAATACACTATATTAGCTACAACAAGAGATGATTTGGATATATCTAATCAAATTAATGTAGATAATTTTATTGTATATAATAAACCTAATATAGTTATAAACTGCGCAGCATATACGAAGGTTGATGCATGTGAGGATAATATAGAGATTGCATATAAAATAAATGCATTAGGAGCAAGAAATTTAGCTGTAGCATCAGAGAAAGTTAATGCCAAACTTGTTCACATATCAACTGATTATGTGTTCAATGGTTTTTCTAAGTATCCATATATAGAAGATAATAAAACTGAACCCAAGTCTGTATATGGGAAAAGTAAACTTATGGGAGAAAAATTTGTGGAACAATTCTCGCACAAGTACTTTATATTGAGAACAGCATGGTTATATGGTGATGGAAATAATTTTGTAAAGACTATGATAAGACTTTCTAAAGGAAATAAAGAAATTAATGTCGTTGATGACCAATTTGGGAGTCCAACAAGTACAGTAGACTTAGCAGAGGTTATAATAAGAATTATGGAAACAGAACATTATGGAGTCTATCATGCTACATGTGAAGGTGAATGCAGTTGGTATGATTTTGCCAAAGAGATATTTGAATTAAAAAATATAGATGTAAAGGTAAATCCAATTAAGAGTAAAGATTTTAAATGTAAGGCTCAAAGACCTCTATATTCTGTATTGGATAATTTCATGTTGAAATTAATTGGCTTAAATTCTTTCAGAAGGTGGGAAGAGTCTATTGAAGAATATTTAAAAGAATATAGCATAAGTGAAAATTAAATTTACTGTTTTTAGAAAAGAGAATAAGATATTATAAAAAATATAAATATTTATTTTATTTATCCGATAATCATAATATGACAAAAAAATTTAAGGATGGAAAAAGATGAAAGGAATTATTTTAGCAGGAGGGTCTGGGACAAGACTATATCCAATAACAAAATGTATATCAAAACAAACACTTCCAATATATGATAAGCCAATGATATATTATCCTATGTCAGTCCTTATGTTGGCAGGTATACAAGAAATACTTATAATATCTACACCAAGAGATATAATAGCATTTGAAGAATTATTTGGAGATGGAAGTTCATTAGGACTTAAAATAACATATGCAATTCAAGAAAAACCAAACGGAATTGCAGAAGCATTTATAATAGGAGAAGAATTTATAGGTAATGATAGTGTATCACTTGTGTTAGGTGATAATATATTTTATGGGTATGGATTTAGTGAGAGACTAGAAAAGGCAGTTCAAAGAAGTGGAGCAACTATATTTGGGTATCATGTTAGTAATCCAAATGCGTTTGGAATCGTGGAATTTGATAAAGAATTAAATGTATTATCAATAGAAGAGAAACCTAATATTCCTAAATCTAATTATGCTATACCAGGATTATATTTTTACGATAGTGATGTTGTAGAGATAGCAAAACTTATTAGACCTTCAGATAGAGGTGAGTTAGAAATAACCTCTATAAATAATGAATATCTAAAGCGAGGAAAACTAAAAGTGGAACTTTTAGGAAGAGGTATGGCTTGGTTGGATACTGGTACACATAAGGGGCTTTTGGATGCTTCTAATTATGTTGAAGTAGTTCAGACAAGGCAGGGATTGTACATAGCATGTTTAGAAGAGATTGCATATACAAAAGGATATATAAGTAGAGAGATGTTAATTGAACTAGCAAAACCACTGATAAAAACTGAGTATGGACAGTATCTATTAAAATTAGCCAATGAAGATATGTAATATGAAATAAAATTTATTATAAATTTTATTTTAATAAGGGAGTTTATTATAATGGGAAAATTTAATTTTATAAAGACAAAACTAAAAGGACTATATATAGCCGAACCAAATGTGTTTTATGATGATAGAGGATATTTTTTTGAGAGCTATAATAAAAAGGATTTTATGGAATTTGGACTTGATATGTGTTTCGTTCAAGACAATGAATCTAGCTCAAGAAGAGGTGTTTTAAGAGGAATGCATTTTCAAACTAAATATCCTCAAGGTAAATTAGTTAGAGTTACAGAGGGAGAGGTATTTGATGTTGCAGTAGATTTAAGGAAAGACTCACAAACATTTGGGAAGTGGGAAGGAGTAGTATTGTCTGATAAAAATAAAAAGCAATTTTATATTCCAGAAGGTTTTGCGCATGGTTTTTTAGTTTTATCAGAGAAAGCAGTATTTAATTATAAGTGTACAAATTATTATTATCCAGAATTTGAAAGTGGTTTTATGTGGAATGACAAGCAGATATCTATTGATTGGCCTTTAGAAGGAATTGAAGAGATCTTTTTATCATTAAAAGATAAAAAGCAAAAGAAATTTGAAGAAATTTATGTAGACATTTAGTGAATTTTTATTATGATTTACATTTTAGGAGAAAAAATATGAAAAAAATACTAATAACTGGAGGAGCAGGATTTATTGGGAGCAATTTTGTACATTATATGATTAATAAGTATTTAGATTATTTTATTGTTAATCTAGACTTGTTGACTTATGCTGGTAATTTAGAAACATTAAGAGAAATACAAGACAAACCCAATTATAAATTTGTTAGAGGAGATATTTCAGATAGAGAACAGATATATAAATTATTCGAAGAAGAAAAGTTTGATGTAGTTGTTAACTTTGCCGCTGAATCTCATGTAGATAGGTCAGTTGAAAATCCTGAGTTATTTATGCAAACAAATATTATAGGAACACAAGTACTTTTAGATGCATGTAGGAAATATGGGATAAAAAGATATCATCAAGTTTCTACAGATGAAGTTTATGGTGATTTACCAATTGATAGAAAGGATTTATTCTTTACAGAAGAATCAGTTATCAATCCAAGTTCCCCTTATTCAGCATCTAAAACAGCAGCAGATTTATTGGTGAACTCTTATTATAGGACATATGGATTACCAACAACTATATCTAGATGTTCAAATAATTATGGACCATATCACTTTCCTGAAAAATTGATACCACTTATGATTTTAAATGCTTTAGAAGACAAACAATTACCGGTGTATGGAAATGGAGAAAATATAAGAGATTGGTTGCATGTATATGATCATTGTACTGCTATAGATTTAATAATACATAGGGGTAAATTTGGTGAGATTTATAATATAGGTGGTCATAACGAAAGAAGTAATGTAGAAGTGGTAAAAACCATATTAAATATTTTAGGTAAATCTGAGGATTTAATATCTTATGTAAATGATAGACCTGGTCATGATTTGAGATATGCTATCGATGCATCTAAGATAGAGCATGAGTTAGGATGGAAAGCGAAATATGATTTTGATTCGGGTATAAAAGAAACTGTTAGATGGTATATAGAAAATGAATCTTGGTGGAAAGCTGTTTTATCAGTTTAATTTTGAAGTTTATAAAATTCAGAAAGGGGAGTTTTATATTGAACGAAATAAGTTCACTAATTAATATACTGGCATTGACACAACTATCTGGTAGTAATACCACAAATCAGTGTAACTGTGGATATAATAATTCATCTGGATTTGATATGATTATGATGACTTTGTTAAAAGCATTATCACAGAATAATCAACAAACTTCTAATGGGTATAATTTATCATCTAATTCTGAAAAATTATTTAATGAACTTGATAGTGTGGCAAATAATACAGTTGGTAAATTTATTGAAGTTGATACAAAAGATAAAAGTGTAAAGTCAAGAATTGAAAATGCTGTAGAGCAAGCATCAAAGAAATATAATGTGGATGCAAATCTTATAAAAGCAATAATTAAAGTTGAGTCGGATTTTAATCCAAACACTGTATCTTCTGCTGGTGCTAAGGGTCTTATGCAACTTATGCCAGAAAATTGCAGAGATTTGGGAGTAACAGACCCTTTTAACATAGAACAAAACATAGATGCTGGAACTAGACATATTAAGGAATATATAGATATGTTTGGAGGTAGCATAGAAATGGGATTGATGGCATATAATGGTGGACCTGGTAGAATGAGAAGCAGGGGAGTAGAATCAATTTCTGACTTGTATAAAATGCCTAAAGAGACACAAAATTATATTCCTAAAGTCATGAAATATTATAGAGGGTAGGATTTATTATGGGTATAAACATAGACAAGCTAAATATAAGTCCAAGTAGAAGTATAGAAGTTAAAAAAACAAAGGAAAATAATAAATTCTCTGATAGCTTGAACTTTGTAAAACAATCTTCTTCACTAGAAGATATAAAAAGGAATTTAGAAAGTGTAAAAAAAGCTGGGGAAAGGCTTGTACTTACACAAAATTATGGTGATATTAGTAGGTATAAAAATGCAGTAAAAGAATACCTAAAATCTGTTGTGGATAATATGTATTCACTTGATAAAAATGGTAGTTTTTGGGAACATCAATATTATAAGAATGTAAAGGTTATTGATAATAAACTTGAGGATATGACTAGTAAGTTACTTAGTGAAGAAAAAGAAAATATAGATATTGTTTCTACTGTTGATATGATACAAGGCTTATTGATAGATATGTATAGGTGAGATTACACGAGGAGAAAAGTTTTATGAATAGCAAAAAAGAAGATATATATGAATTGAATTTTGGTCAATTAATAGAAGAAAAGACTGGGGTTATAGAGGAAAATCAAAATGTTTTTAATGCAAAAGTAAATGTGGCCGTTTCTATAGGAAACACAACAGAAACAATAAAAAAAATATTAGATTTAAAAGAAGGTTCTATAATAAAATTAAATAAGAATGTAGATGAAAAATTAGATATATATGCAAATGATAGATTATTTGCTTATGGAGAAAGTATTATTACAAATGAAAAGTTATCTGTAAGATTATCTAAAATAGAAGATTCAGACATAAATTAATACTAAAAAAAATCCCCTTAGGTTATTCTATATTAGTTTAACTAAGGGGATTTTTATAAAAAATCTAAAATCTATTTGGATTGTATAAATATTTTTCTTTTTTGAGCGATAACTAAAATATAGGGATGTGATTTTGGAGGTGAAGCTATGGATATTAAAAGTGTAAGTTCAAATATTGTAATAAATAATTATTTAAAGAATAAATCAGATACAAAGAAGGTGCAACAAGTTCAAAAAACTGGTAAAAAGGACAAGATAGAACTATCTAAATTTGCAAAGGAAATGGCAAGCGTATCAAATATGAATGATGAAGCGACTAGAAATAAAAAGATAGAAGAAATAAAAAGCGCATTGGAAAGTGGAACTTACAAAATAAAGCCAGAAGAAATTGCTAAAAAAATGATAGAGGAGATGCGAGGATAAAGTCATGATTACAGACTTAAAAGTCATAATATATGAAGAAAAAAAGATACTTAGTAATATGATGGAATTACTAAAAGAACAATTTGATTATATAATTGAAAAAGACTTGGAAAACTTAAATAGGTTGAACCCGAAATTAGAAGATATTAGTAGAGAACTTGCATCTATAGAAATAAAGAGAAGACAACTTTTTGGAGATGATGTTTCAATGAGTGAAGTTGTTGAAAATAGTAATGATGAATATTTAAAAGAAATATATATAGATTTAAAGCACATTATTGCTTTAGCTAAGAATCAACAAGAATCAAATGACTCTTTAATAAAGAAAGAACTTATTTTTACGAAAAAAATGATTAATTTCATAAAACCAGTTGATAAACAAACTACAACTTATAATTCTTATGGAAACATTAGAAAATAGATATTGGGAGGAGAAATATGGCAGGATTATTTTCCATTTTAAATACAGCTAATTCAGGAATGAATTCGCACCAAAAAGCAGTACAGACAATTTCTCATAATATAAGTAATCTAGATACAGAAGGTTATTCTAGGCAAAGGACTGAGTTTGCCACAAATAGACCAATGTATATGCCTAGTTTGAACAATTCAATTGGAAGAGGACAATTAGGTACTGGAGTACATGTAACAGATGTAACAAGAGCTAGAAATAGTTTTTATGATTACCAATTTAGAGCAGAAGCTCATAAATATGGTAATACAACTTCAAAGTATGACTATTATAATACTATAGAAACTATACTAAATGAACCATCAAAATATGGAATATCTGCAGGTATAGATGATTTTTTTAAAGGATGGGAGTCATTATCAAAGGATGTAAATAGTGACAGTAAAAAAAGTCTAGTGGTAGAAAATGCATCGAATTTAGCAACTTTAATAAGCGAAAGTTATAAGAAGCTTGATAAGTTAAAAGAAGAGATAGATTCTAATATAGACACTGAGATAAAACAAATAAATGACATGTTAAAGAGTCTTGAAGATTTAAACAAATCTATTGATATTATATCTGGTTCTGGCTCTATGCCAAATGATTTGCTTGATGAAAGAGATAGAATTTTAGATGATTTGAGTTTTAAGCTAGACCTTGAAAATAGTGACGTTAAAAATATGTTTGCAGATGGTAAATTAGAACTTAATGAATTGAAAAATGCAGATGGAACCTGGAAAACAGGTGTATCAGGAACTTTACAAGGTTTATTTGAAATGCATGGTAAAATTGATACATATAAAAGTGACTTAAAAGATGTATCTGATGGATTAGCTAAACAGATAAATGATGTTTATAATACATCTGCTGGAATAACTATAAAAGATTTTTTTATAACTTCAAATGTAGATGGTGAAGATATCATAAAAGTAAATCCAGCGATAAAAAGTAACCCAAATGAATTGAAGCTTACTACTGAAGAAGCTTCAAAGATTGCTAAGTTAAAGGATGAAAAAATAGATATTGGGGCAGTTGGTGGAAAAGTAAGTACAATAAGTGACCACTATAAGGCTTTTGCAGAATCAGTAGGTTTAGATTCTCAGAAAGTTAATCAAGATGAATTGAATCAACGTAAAATTATAAATAATATTGATAACTCACGAATGAGTGTTTCAGGTGTATCTTTAGATGAAGAAATGACAGAGCTCATAAAAGTACAACGCTCTTATCAAGCTAGTGCAAAAGTTATGTCAACAGCAGTACAATTATTGGATGTTGTAATAAATGGAATAATCTAATAAAAGGGGGAATTTATAATGAGAGTTAGTACAGGTATGATGTCTAGTAGTTATCTAAATTCATTGCAAGATAATTTACAAAGATTAAACAAGGTAAATAGACAAGTTAACACAACTAAAGAAATAAATAAGCTATCTGATAATCCATATAAGGCAATAAAGATATTGAATTCAAAAAGTGAAATAAAAACTATGGAAACTTATATTGAAAATTGTAAAGATACAGCAGATTGGTTAGAAGCGACTGATACTTCATTAGGTCAACTTGGTAATTTATTAGCAGATATAAAGAAGGGGTTGGTATCAAGTGGTAATGGTTCATATTCAGATGACGAAATAAAAACTATTAGCAATTCAATCAATGGAAAAATGAAAGAAATAGCAAATGCTTTAAATGCAACACATGAAGGTAAGTATATATTTTCAGGTTCAGATACAGGTACACCACCTGTTGAGTGTGTAGAGAATGCTGACGGCTCAGTAAGTTTGAAGTTTAATTCTAGTCTAAATCTTAATAAACTAAATAATTCTTTGAGTATGGATGTAGCTCAAGGAA
The DNA here is from genome assembly GCF_020662285.1 of Clostridioides sp. ES-S-0108-01. Lineage (NCBI taxonomy): Bacteria > Bacillati > Bacillota > Clostridia > Peptostreptococcales > Peptostreptococcaceae > Clostridioides > Clostridioides sp. ES-S-0108-01. The sequence goes on from NZ_JADGMN010000011.1 coordinate 23,074, forward strand.
TAAGAGTAGATTATAATGTTAAGTTAAGTAGTCTTGGGTTTGACCCAACAAAAACTGACCCGTTTGAAAAACTAAATAATATATCAAAGAAACTAGCAAATCCAGATGATGCAGCTATAAAAGAGCTGACAACAACTTGCTTAGGTGACATAGAGAATCTAATAGATAATACAGTAAATGTTAGGTCTATATACGGTACAAAAGCTAATACAGTAGATGCTATGAAGGAAAAAAACGATGAAAGTTTGATACAGTTAAAAGATGCTCTATCACAAAATGAAGAAATAGATTATGGAGAAAAACTTGTTCAATTAAAGGCTGCGGAATTAACTTATCAAGCCTCACTACAAACAGGAGGAAAGTTATTTAATGTATCTATATTAGATTACATATAGTCAAAATAACGAAGATATGATGAAGATTACATTAAAAAAAGGTATACTAGGGTTCGAAAATCTAAAGGAATATGAGATTGTAGATATAGAGAATAATGATACTTTAAAGGAATTTAATTCTATTGAAGAAGATTGTATAGGATTTATTATTGTGTCACCATTTGAGATTATTAATGAATATGAAATAATTCTTAATCAAGATATAATAGAAAAACTTGAAGTAGAATCTCCTAATGATATTGTGCTATTTAATATAATAACTCTTGGTCAAACTCTAGAAGAATCAACTGTGAATATGAAAGCTCCTATAGTAATAAATATAAAAAATAATTATGGAATGCAAATAATCTTACAAGAAGAAAAATATAGTATAAAATATCCATTACTGAGAGGTGGTGATGGATGTTAGTTATTTCTAGAAAAAAGGGAGAGTCAATACTTATAGGAGAAAATGTTGAAGTTAAGGTAGTAGGTATTGATGGAAATAATGTTAAATTAGCTATATCAGCACCAAATAATATAGGAATATTAAGAAAAGAAATTTATGAAAATATAAAAGAAGAAAATATAAGAGCAACAAATAAAAATATAGATATTTTGAGTAGTTTTAAATAAAAGTATTGGAGGAAACAGTAGATGTATGGAGAAAATCCTTATAATTCTTATAAACAAAACGCAGTATTTATGGCATCAAAAGAACAATTATTGTTGATGCTTGTAGATGGAGCAGTAAAATATACAAAGATAGCTAAATTATCTATTATAGATAAAAATATGCATAGAGCACATAAAGAGCTCATAAGAGTACAAGATATATTTACAGAATTGATGGTTACATTGGATCAAAGTGCAGGTCAATGGGCAAAAGATATGTATAGAGTTTATGACTTTGTGAGATATGAATTATCAAGAGCGAATATAAGAAAAGATGTACAAATATTAGATAATGTCTTACCTATAATAGAACAAATTAAAGATACATGGCATGAAGCTGATAAAAAAAGTAAAGAAGAAAGAAATAGAGGATAGCCAATGAAATTAAATTTAGATGAACTAAATAAACTTTCTCAAGAAGAATTATTATTAATACTCTTAGATGGAGCTGTGGAATCCATGAAGATAGCAAAAATAGCAATCATAGATGGAGATAGACAAAAATCTCACAAAGAACTTATAAGAGTACAAGATATATTTACAGAATTAATGCTCACATTGGATCAAAATGCAGGTGAATGGGCAAAAGACATGTATAATGTCTATGATTTTATAAGACATGAACTATCAAAAGCAAATATAACAAATGATATAAAAATAATAGATGAAGTATTACCAATAATACAACAAATTAGAACTGTGTGGTATGAAGTTGATAATAAATCAAGAAATAACAGATAGGAGGAGTAAGAATGACAAATATAAGCCCTATAAGAGTTACAGGTCTTTCAGGAAATTTCGATATGGAAGGAATAATAGAAGCTAGTATGACCAGAGATAAAGAGAAGGTCGATAAAGCTAAGCAAGATCAACAAATAGTTAAATGGAAACAAGAAATATACAGAGATATTATTAAAGAAACAAAAGATATATATGATAAATACTTTGAACGTTATTCTAAAAACAATATAGTAAGCAAAAACTCATACACATCTTTAAGTATAAAAAGCTCTGATGAGAGTATTGTAGTTGCAAAGGGGTCAGCTGGTACAAATAAAATAAACTATCAGTTTGCCGTATCACAAATGGCAGAACCAGCAAAACTAACAATTAGGTTAAATGCAAGTACACCTATTGTTCAGCAATTTCCTCCAAATGCTAGCGGTGCGAGTTCATTAACTATAGGGGATGTAAATATACCTATATCTGAACAAGATACTACAAGTTCTATTGTTAGTAAAATAAATTCTCTTTGTGAGGATAAGGATATAAGAGCTTCATATAGTGAGATGACAGGTGAATTAATTATTTCTAGGAAGAAAACTGGTTCGTCTTCAAAGCTTGATTTAAAAATAGATGGCAATGATAATTTAGCACAGCAAGTTGCTAATGATAATGGAATTTCTTTTACAACTGATGGTGAAGGTAAAAAGGTAGCAACAGTACTTGGTAAAAACTTAGATGCTGATATAACTGATGAAAATGGAAGAGTAATACATATAAACAAAGAGTCAAACTCATTTACAATAGATAATGTCGATTATAATGTGAATTCAAAAGGAAATGCTAAACTAACTTCTATAACTGATACTGAAGAAGCTACTAAAAATATGAAAGCATTTGTAGAAGATTATAATAAATTAATGGATAAAGTATATGGGTTAATAGTAACTAAAAAGTCAAAGGACTATCCTCCTCTTACAGATACTCAAAAAGAAGATATGACAACTGATGAAATAGAGAAGTGGGAGAAAAAGGCAAAAGAAGGTATACTTAGAAATGATGATGAATTAAGAGCATTTGTTGAAGATATTCAATCTATGTTGTTTGGAGATGTAAAAGATATTGAGACTTTAAGGAAGATAGGTATTAGTGAAGCTAAGGATTATAATAAAAAAGGTCAGATATCATTTAATGAAGATGTTTTTTCAAAAGCCATTGTAGAAGATAGCGATAAAGTATATAAAATTTTAGCTGGGTATTCTTCAAATAGTGATGAGAAGGGTGTGTTTGAAAAGTTAAAAGATATAATATACGAATATGCAGGAAGTTCAGATTCAAAGTTTACAAAAAAAGCTGGTATAGAAAAATCAGCTTCTGCAAATGCAAATATATACTCTAAACAAATCGCAGAGCAAGAAAAAAATATAAATAGATTAATTGAAAAAATGAATGATAAAGAGAAAAGACTCTATTCTAAATATTCTGCTTTGGAAGCTTTGTTAAATCAGTATAGTTCTCAAATGAGCTATTTTTCACAAGGTAACTAATAATGGGAATATTAGGAGAAAAATTGGTTTTATATAGAGAGATATCTTTACAAATTATAAACCTTATTGATAAAGAAGAGTATCAATACATAAGCAATAAGTTAAATGATAGGCAAAAAATTATAAATAGTATAGATGAAAATGACAAAGAAAGTTTCATAAGTATCTATGTTGATATGAAGTTAATAGATATTGATAACAAAATACAAAATGCTTTACAAAAAAACTTATTAGAAGTTAAAAAAGAGTTGCATAAATATAAGTTAACAAAACAAGTAAATACAATATACTCTAAATTAAATAGAGAAAAAGTTAATATTTTTAGTAAAAAAGTATAAAGTTATAGATTAACTTGTCCGATTATATAAATGAAAGATTAATATAAAAATTAAAAAAGTAGAAATGACAAGGATGTCAATTATACTAAGGAGGGTAAATTAATGAGAGTTAATACAAATGTAAGTGCTTTGATAGCAAATAATCAAATGGGAAGAAACGTAAATAGTCAAAGTAAATCTATGGAAAAGTTATCTTCTGGGGTGAGAATAAAAAGAGCGGCCGATGATGCTGCTGGTCTTGCAATATCTGAAAAAATGAGAGCTCAAATTAAAGGTCTAGACCAAGCTGGAAGAAATGTTCAAGATGGTATATCTGTTGTACAAACAGCAGAAGGTGCATTAGAAGAAACTGGTAATATATTACAAAGAATGAGAACTTTATCAGTACAATCTTCAAATGAAACTAATACTAAAGAAGAAAGAGATAAAATAGCAGATGAATTAACACAGTTAAAAGATGAAATTGAGAGAATATCAAGTTCAATTGAGTTTAACGGAAAGAAACTATTAGATGGATCTTCTCCAAGTATAAGATTACAAGTTGGAGCTAATTATGGAACGAGTGTATCTGGAACAAGTAATAATAATAATGAAATAAAGGTAGAGTTAGTTAATACTGCTGAAGTAATGAAAAATGCAAGTATAACATCTACTACAATTGATGCTATGAAAGCAGATGGTGTATCAGGTACAGATGCTGCTAAGACTATGGTATCTAGTTTAGATTCAGCATTAAAAGAATTAAACTCATCAAGAGCAAAGTTAGGTGCACAACAAAATAGATTAGAATCAACTCAAAATAACTTAAGTAATACTATAGAAAATGTTACAGCAGCAGAGTCAAGAATAAGAGATACAGATGTAGCTTCAGAAATGGTTAATCTGTCTAAAATGAATATTTTAGTACAAGCATCACAATCAATGCTTGCTCAAGCTAATCAGCAACCACAAGGAGTTTTACAGTTATTAGGATAGTAAAAAATAGAAATTGGAGACTGAAGAGTAAAGTTATACTTTACTCTTCTATTTGTATATTGAAAGGAAAATATTTATGCTACTTAGTATAGTTATGATGGTAAAAAATGAAAAAAAGATTCTAGAAAAAACACTAACATCATTAAATGGATTAAGATCATCAATAGAAAGTGAACTTGTTATAGTTGATACTGGTTCAGATGATAATACAATTGAGATTGCCAAAAAATATACTGATAGAGTTTATTTTGAAAAGTGGGATGGTGATTTTTCTAGTATGAGAAATAAATCCATTTCATATGCAAGTGGTGAATGGGTATTTATAATAGATGCAGATGAAGTTTTAGTAGAGTATCAAAAAATAGTTGATTTATTCAGTAGTGAACTTTATAAAAAGTATAATTCAGCTTCAGTTGAAATAAAAAATTTCTACTCATATGATAAAGAAATGTATGGATTTTCTACTATTATACGTCTTTTTAAAAATGATAATTTTAAGTATATAGGATCTATACATGAGCAACCATTATATAAAGAACCTGTATATAATAAGGTTTGCAAATTTGAACATTATGGGTATATATTTGAAGATGAAGAATTTAGAATGCAAAAGATTAAACGAAATGAAGTACTCTTGTTTAAAGAATTAGGTAAAAATTTAGATAATCCATATATAAATTATCAGTTAGGAAAAAATTTTATTGTATCTCTTAAATATCATGAAGCATTATATTATTTAGAGAGATCAGTTGAATTATATAGAAGATTGAACCTTATTCCAGGTTATTTATACACTAATTTAGCTAAGGTATATTTTTATTTGGGAAAATATAAAAAGTGTGAAAATTTATGTTTAAAGTATATATCTAAGGAAAAAAATGATATAGATATGTATTTTTATTTATTTCAATCTCAAGTAGGCTTGGGGAAATATGAAAAGTGTATACAGTCTTATAAAAGATATATATATTTAATTGAAAATTATGATATTAGTTTACAGGCCAACAATTTATTTTCAGATTCAGAAACAATTATATTAAGAGATAATGCAGTTATAATGTTGCTGAAAGTTTATTATAAATTAGAAAAGTATGAGTTAGTTATAAAAGCATTTTCAGACATAAAAAAACAAGAAAAAAGAAAAGAAGGATATTTTAGTTTATTTATGTCACTGTATAAACTTGATAGATTTGAAGATATTTTAAAGTATTACAGAGAATTACCAAACTCACTGAGTGAAAAAAATAATTTTTATAATAATGTAGAGTTAGTATTATCGAATATAAAAGAAGATGAAAAAGAAAGTATATATAAGATAGCGAGTAAAATTGATGGAAATTATGGAAAACTAAATTATGCAAGGTTAAAAGAATTTATATCCATAAGTGAGTGTAAGAATATACTAAAAACAGAAAAGAATGTGATATATGCATCTCTTATTAAGATAGCATGTAAAAATGGATTAGATTTATTTAATATGATACATGATTTTGAAGTAGTATGGATAAATAAATACATTAATTTTATTGTAGCAGATAATAAAGAATTTTCTTTTGAGTTATATAAGTATTTAATAGAAGTGCCAAATACATCAGATATAGAGAAAATAAAAGTATATAGAATATTATCTAAAGCAATTTTAGAAAATATTAATCTAAATATGGAGAAGTATAAGGAATTATTCTATTTTTATGTAATGTATTCTTATCAATATATAAGATACATGTATAATAATTTTGAAGATGAAGAGTTATTATATTATCTATCTAATGATGAAGAAAGATTTATAATAAAATTCAAAAATATAACTCAAAGTATATATGATGATAAATTAATCTATATAAAAAATTTGAAGGAGTTAATATATGAATATCCAGAAAATAAAAAGATAGTAAAGTTTATTATAGAAGATTTAGAAAAAGATTTAAATGAAAGTGAAGAACTTAAGTTATTAAAGGTACAATTTATCAATAATATAGAGTATTTATTAGAAGATGGAAATATAAAAGAAGCTAAAGAATTAATGGAAGAATACTCTGAAAATTTTGCGGATGATGTGAAAGTTCTCAATATTAAGGGAATTATATTTATGATAGAAGGGAATTTCCAAAAAGCAGATATTGTTTTTAAAAAAGCATATTCATTAGATTTTACAAATGAAGATAGTATTGAAAATATTAAATATTTAAAAAATGTTAGAAGTAATATTTTATAGGAAAAAATTTTTATAAGATTATTTTATTTTAAACCCTTATAAAATATATGGATAACTTTAATTTAAGGAGTTTTTTATGATAATAGATATAGTATTATATTATATAGAAGGAACTGGAGGTCTAGAAGTTGTATTAACAAATGTAAGTAATGAATTGGTTAGAAGAGGACATAGAGTACGTATTTTCCAAGCACATAGACCAAAATATATTAAATGGATAGACACATTGCCAGAAATTTATTTTTATGATTTAAAAGAAGAATTAGAGAATAGCAGTATTGATAGTTTTGTCTTTAAGTATAAAAACATGTTATCAGAAATGGATGTACCAGATATTGTTATTGCAACACAGGAACCTGTATTAAGCTATGTTTGTAGAGAGGCAGTAGAATATTTAGGAGAAGCTAGACCTGTTATAGTATCTTGGCTCCATTCGGATTTAGATCTTTATGATGGTAAAGAGTGTTTAAATTCTAGTGACTCTCATTTGGTTATATCAAATGCTATAGAAAAACAAATAAAAAAGTATATAGATAAAAATAGGAAAATTTATTGTGTTGGTAATCCTATAGATATGAATTCTCTTAAAATGACAAAACAATCTAAAGAGAGATTAAAAATATTATTTATTGGTAGATTATGTAATAGTGAAAAAAGACTGGATGTATTATTTAAAGCGCTTAGCTTATTAGATAAAAACTGGGAATTAAAGATAATTGGAAATGGTAAAGATGAAGATAAATTGAGAAGTCTTGCAATAAAATTAGATATCTATGACAATATAAATTGGTTAGGATGGCTAGATAATCCTTGGGAAAATATAGAGAGTGCTACAGTTTTAGTTCTTACATCAGACTTTGAAGGATTTGGAATGGTATTAGTTGAGGCCTTGGCAAGAGGAATTCCAGTAATTTCTAGTGATTGTTCAGGTTCAATGGATATTGTTGAAAATAATAAAAATGGATGGATATTTAAAAGGGGAGATTATGAGCAATTGTACACTATTTTAAAAAATATACAAGATAAGAACTACTTATTACCTAATAGTGATGATTGTAAAAAGTCAGTAGAAATGTTTAATGCCAAGAATATTATTGATAAAATAGAGTCAGCTTTATTAGAAAGTCATAAAAATTTAAAAAATAAAATAAAGACAATAAACATTGTAGAAAATATTAAGATGCTCATGAAAAATAGAAAATTTGATTGTGCAAGTGAGATGATAGATAGATATGTAGACTTGTATGAGTATACTTCAGATTTTTATTGTATGAAAGGTATTATATCATTAGAACAAAATAATTTAGATGATGCATACAATAATTTTAAACTTGGTTTAGCTTTGGAGAGTTGTAATGTAGATTTACTATATAACATAGCATATACATGTTTGTTAAAAAAAAGAAATGAAGAAGCTAAGTATTATTATAAAGAATGCTTAAATAATTCTAAAGAAGTTAGTTTAAATATAGAAATAGAAAATTTATTGCAAAGTTTGTATGATAATAGTAATTATGAAGAATCAAATGACAAAATTTTTATAACTTTAAATTTGGATAAAGATAATATTATATTTAGAACTCTATTGGAAGAGAAAAAAAATATAATAAATATAATTTATAATGAAAGTATAAAATATGAGAGGGCTTATTTTGATAATGGAATAAGTGTATATGAAACTGATTTAGAAAGATATAAAAATCTAATTGAATATTTAGCTAGAAAAAATAAAAATGCTATATTTATATCCAGCGATTATAATCAACTTGTGGAACTTAGAAATCTGAGAGAATATATAAAATTTGCATATTATTGTAGTAAGAATTTGTATACGGATGAAATAGATTATTTAAATCAAAGTCTATACTTGGATATGGAAATGAAAGCATGTAATTTGGTGGATTTAATAGTAACAGATAATATAGAAACATACATATTAAAAAGGGTAGTTGAATCTAGAAAAAATGTGTATTTTTTTGTTAATAAATATAGTAAATCAATGGAAAATTTAAATTCACTGCACTTATCTAAACAAAATAATTGTTTTTACATAGTAAATGTTTTAGAGAATTATTTTAATATATCTGATAAAGATATTAATGAGAATTTTATGCTATTATCAGATTCTATTTGTGATGAGTATAAAAGAGCATTTTATTTGATGGCTTTAAATCAAAAAAATATAAGTGAAATTACTGAAATATCAAGAGATATTTATAATAGATATAATTCAGAGGTAATTTATATCATTTATTTATATTTACTTACACAAATGAATGAAATAGAGGTATTAAAAAATACAATAATTAATAGCAAGTATAGCGAAAAAATTTATGGATATGAGTTATTATATGTAGATTTGATGAATGATGTCAACATAATGAATTTTATAGTTAACTTATCTATAAAGAATTACACATATATATTTAATAATTTGAGTAAATATGGTGCTTATGAAAAAGCAAATTACAAGTTTTCACTGAATTTACTTAATGAATCTTATAGTGAATATATCATATTATTTGAAGAAGATACAATATTAAAGAATTCTCCACTAGTAAGTAGAAATATAGCTTATATTAAATATGTAAATGGAGAAGACCATAATTATTTTTATGAAAAATATAAAAATTTAGTAAAATAGTTATATGAAAATATAAGGGGGAGAATATGAAAGTTAGTATAATAATACCTGTATATAATGTTGAAAAATATTTAGAGAAATGTTTATATAGTGCGGTTAATCAAACACTAAAGGATATAGAGATAATAATTGTAAATGATGGTTCTACTGATTCAAGTTTTAAGATATTAGATAAATATAAGTATAAAAATGAAAATATAATAATAATAAATCAAACTAATAAAGGTATATCTGGAGCAAGAAATAATGGTTTGAAGTTTGCTAGTGGTGAATATGTGTATTTCTTAGATAGTGATGATTATATTGAGTTGGAAGCTATGGAACTTTGCTATAATACAGCAAAAAAAAATAATTCAGAAATAGTAGTTTTTGATTCAACTGTATTTAATGAGTCTGGAATTGTAGGAAATATTGAAAGAAAAATGTTAAATGGAGAAGTAACTTTAACTGGAAAAAATCTATTTAATATACTTGTGGATAATAATTTTGTTTATGCTGCAACATGGATGAATTTTTTTAAAAAAAGCTTTCTTAATAAATTTGAAATAACATTTTATGAAGGAATTATATATGAAGATATATTACATACAGTTAAAAGCTTGGTTTTATCAGATAGAATTACATATTTACCTATGAAGTTATACAATTATAGGAGAAGAGAAGAATCTGTAACTACAAAACCATTGACGGTTAAAAACATAGATGGTCACTATATATCATCAAAAGAATTGTATAATTTTCTGGAACAAAATAAAGTTTACTTAGATCAAAAGACTAAAAGAACATTAGTAAAAATGATTCGATTTTACTATAAGAATAGTTTAATTGACTGTGACAGATTGCGTTTACTAGATAAAAAAAAGGAAATAATAAATACTATTAAGAATAGTGATAATATATTAGATATTGAATTAGAAATTATAATAGATTCTCCTTTATTATATTATAATAATTTTAATAAATGAGAAAAAAGTGAAGGGCTTTATAAGGTAGAAGGTTTTAATAAAATTATTAAAATGAGAGAAAATATATTTGATATACAAGTCTATGAACAAATATTTATAGATAATGAATATGAACTAAACATAAATGTAAATCCTAAAGTTATAATTGATGCTGGTGCTAACATAGGTTTAAAAATGCATCAATATACACAACTGATAAATGTGAAATTTTGAATGCGATTTCAAATGAAAATTATAATGAAAAAGTACTAATTTAGAATATAAAGAATTAAATTATAAATATAGATTTTTTTGATTATGCTATATTAGAAGATTTATCAAGTGATTTAAAAGATATTTATACAATACTGAGAAAAGTCAAACCATATCTAAAAAGAGAAGGTTTTATTATAATAAGTGTATTGAATTTTGTTCATGTTGATATAATAAAAAAACTTTTAGAAGGAAAGCTCTTTTTTAATGAATTAATAGATTCATATATAAGTAATAATATATTTTTTACTCTTGAAGAGCTTAAAAAAATATTTGGTGATATCTATTATTCAATTAATTCAATTTCATCAGAGCAAACAGATATATCAGAAGATTCAAGATTATTTATTGAAAAAATATGTGAAGTATGTGGCAATGAATTAAAATATCAATATTATACATATAAGTATTTTGTAAAGTTTAAAAATGAGGTTGATTTAAATCGATATAAAAATATAGATATGGTTAATTTAAAGTATTTTTTAATGCGTATAGATGATGATGCACAAGTGGATTATAATATAGAATTAATTTTGAATAATTATACTTTTGATGAACAACTTATTGAAGATATAGTAAGTACTAATATAATAAATAAGATAGATGTATTAAATAAACTTGGGATTGAAAGTTTTAACTATGGTTTATTTGAGTGTAATATAAGTATATTTATATGGTATTAAAAGTAGACAGGAATGATATTGATACAATCTATAATATTAGTTACGTACTATTTTATTTGGGTGAATATGAAATGGCACAGAGTGTAATTGATAATAGTGATGATAATGTTAAAAAAATGATGACTTAGCAGAGCTATATAATCTATTAGAGGAGAGATGATATATTTATTCTGATAGTTGTATAAAATAAAAGTATGTATATATTTGTAATTATTAGAGTATAACTATACTTTTTTTATAATAAAAAATTATTATATGTAAAAAATAAAATAAAATATAAGAGAAAAGTAAAAATATATTTAAAAAATTTGTTATTTATTGTATACTTAAGTTAAAACCAAATAGGCAAAACTAGAGAAATCTAGTGACGCAAAGCTATAGGGGCTAAGGTTTGTATACACAAACTATGTCAGCCAGTTGCCAAAAAGAGTTCTAAGTATACTGTATACGTAGGAAGAGTCTAGGATGACTGCCTTTTTGGCGGTCATTTTGTTATGGAGAAATTACTTTATTGTAGTAGAAAACACATATAATAACATATTTTACCAATTATAACTTAAAATAAAGATAAATTATATAAAAAAAGTTACTATTTTACAAAAAAGGGCAACTTTCTTAAGAAATATTTAAATATATATTAAAATTTTTTTATATTTTCATTGGACTTCACTGAAAAAATATTAGTTTTCTTACTAAAATGATACATTATTGTATTAATGTAATAGAAATGTAATTAATTTGGATGAATAAAGAAGTCATTTTTTGTAGTATAGCAACTTCATTATTTATTAATAAACAAAATAGATAAAATATATTTGGAGGAGGAGTGAATGTGAATACATATGACATTATAAAAATGGGATTAGATGCAACTAATCTAAGAAGTCAGACAATAGCAAATAATATAGCAAATATAAATACTGAAGGCTATAAAAGACATTATGTAACTTTTGAAGAAACATTAAATGACACAATGCCAAAAATAGAGGAAAAAACAGATAATTCGAAAGGATTAAGGGTAGATGGCAATAATGTAGACATAGAAGAGGAAAAAGTAAACCAAGCAATGGCAACATTACAATATAATGCTTTGATAAGTTTTGCAAATGGTAAAATAGCAATGACAAAATCAATAATAAGTGGGAGGTAATTAGAAGATGAGCGTATTCAGTGGAATGAGAATATCTGCTAGTGGGTTAACAGCAGAAAGTTTGAAAATGGATATCATATCATCAAATGTAGCTAATATAAATGCTACAAGAGGTCCAAATGGAGAAGCATATAGAAGAAAAGTTGTTTCATTTGAAGAAAACTATGATAATAAATTAGGTATGCTAGGAGTAAAAGTTACATCTGTCAAAGATGATAAATCGCCTCTTAAAGAAGTATATGACCCATCTCACCCAGATGCAAAGCCGAATGGATATGTAGAATATCCAAATGTAAATATATTGGTTGAAATGACAGATTTAATAACAGCTTCACGAGCATATGATTCTAACATAGATACATTGAATGCTCAGAAGTCTATGATATCTAAAGCTTTAGAAATAGGAAAGTAGGGATAAATTATGCCAATTACACAGATTAACAATATAGTGCAAGGAGCACAGTTAGATAATTTAATTGGAGAAATAAAACCATTAAATATTAATAATAAAGAAGAAAAAAAGAACTTTGAAGATGTAATAATAGATACTATAGATAAAGTTAATTTTCAACAAGTAACAGCAGATGATATGAAAGAAAAATTTATAAAAGGCGAAGATGTCTCTATGCATGAAGTTATGTTAATAGGTCAAGAAGCACAACTATCTATGCAATATTTAATAGAAGTTAGAAATAAGATTCATGATGCATATCAAGAAATGAATAAGGTACAAATTTAGTCTTTTGAACAGGAGTAATAATCAATGATAGACAGTTTTAAAAATAAGATTAAGGAGCAAGTTGCTAAATCTAGGACAAAGATAAGTTCTCTAAAAAAGGGAACTAAAATAGCATTAGGTATAGGGATTGTTGCTATATGTTTAGCGCTAGTATTTACAGCAATATCTGCGAGCAAAAATAAGTATGCAGTCTTATTTTCAGAACTAGATGTTCAAGATGCTGCAGATATATCAGCAGAATTAGAGTCTAAAAAGATAGACACTAAGGTAAAGGGAAGTACAATCTATGTACCTAGAACAGAAGTTGATAAGTTAAGATTGGAGTTAGCACCAAGTCTTACAGGTGGTTCTAAAGGATTTGCACTAATGGATGACAGTTCATCAATAGGACTTACTGATGAAGAGTTTCAGATTAAGAAACAAAGAATGATACAAGGTGAAATAGAAAAAACAATCAAGAGTTTTCCACAAGTGGAAGATACTAGAGTGCATATAACATTTGGAGAATCATCAGTATTTGAGAAGGAGGCTGTTCCAGGAAGTGCGGCAGTTTATTTGATGTTAAAGCCAGGAACAACTTTAGAGAAAAATCAGATAAAATCTGTTATGGCACTTATATCAGGAAGTGTTACAAATATACCAGAAAAAAATGTTCAGGTCATTGATAACAAAATGAATTTGTTATCTGAAGGTATTTTAGACGATGAAGAAGTTGATGAAAATAATCAACCAATAAATAGTGGTATTAGTGTTGATAAAAATAAGGCATCTGAACAAGCATTGAATAAACAATTAGAAAAGTCTATTCTAGAAATGTTAGAACCAATATTTGGTACAGGAAAAGTAAAAGCTACAGTAAATGCTGATTTAAGTTTTGATACAGCTGAAAAAACTGAAATAAAGATTGACCCTGATAAAGTTGCAATAAAGGAGACAAGGTCGAAAAATTCATCTAAATCTGCTACAAATAATGTTCAAGGTGTAGATGCTAACATGAATAACCAAGGAAATAATAATGGTACTAATACAGAAGATAGTTTAGATGAGAGTTTTGAGTATGAAACAGGTAAGATTGAAACTCATACTATAGTTGCACCTGGAGAACTTAAAAGATTGACAGCTTCTGTTGCTATAGATGGAAAAATAGCTAAAGGTGTTCAAGCTGATGTAGAGGATATTGTTAATAATGCTATAGGTATGGATGGAGCGAGGGGAGATACTCTTAGCGTTGTTTCAATGGTATTTGACCCTGAAGGGAAGAAAGAAGCTAAACAAGAACTAGAAGATATTAAAAAAGAAGGATTTAAAAAGAATATAATAAAAGCAGTTATTGGAGTAGTAGCAGTAGTAGCAGTTGGTGCTATTGGATACTTAATATATAAGAAAAGAAGTGAACAAGAAGATATGGATTATGAAGATGAAGATTATAGTCCTAAATCTGATTCTATTGATAGGAAAGATAATCCTCTATTAGGAGAGGATCCAGAACTGACATTAGAGGAAGCTGTTAAAATGTATGCAGAAGAAAAGCCAGACCAAGTAACAGAGATAATAAAAACTTGGTTAAATGAGTAAGGGGGATAGAAAGTGTCCACGGAAATTACAAATGTTAATGCGTTTGACTTAAGTGATATAAGTGAAAGTGATAAGAATGAAAAGATAGAAGGTGAGGGTTTAAAAAAAGCTGCTGTACTATTAATGACATTAGGCCCAAGTGTGTCTAGTGATATAATAAAAAGCCTGCCTGATAAACAAGTTCAAAAAATAGGTTTGGAAATTGCAAATATTTCTTCAATAGCTTCAAAAGAAAGAAGAGAAATCTTAAAAGAGTTTGTGGAAATAAATAGAGCAAAAGATTATGTTATAGAAGGCGGGCTTGAATATGCGAGAGAGCTGTTAAGTAATGCTTTGGGAAACGCTAAAGCAAACAAATTACTTGAAGGTATATCAATAGATACGAGTACAAAGCCTTTTAAACATATTATAAAACTAGATGTAAAGAAGATATTAGAAATAATTAGAAATGAAAGTGCACAGACTATAGCTATTTTACTTGCACATATGGAACCTGAAAATGGGGCAGAGGTTTTAGCATATTTAGATCTTGATTTACAAAATGAGGTAGCTATGAGAATAAGTTCAATGGGTTCAATATCTCCAGAAGTGATAAAAGTAATTGAACATTCATTAGAAGATAAATTACATTCAATGGGTAGTGATGATTTTAAGGATTATGGAGGAGTATCTACTTTAGTTCAAATATTGATTAACTCTGATAGAAAAACAGAAAAGAATATTTTGAGAACTATTGAAGAAAAAGACCCAGCTTTAGCAGCACAAATTAAATCCCATATATTTATCTTTGAAGATATTGTCAAGCTGGATGATATAAGTATACAAAAAGTGCTAAAAGAAGTAACTATGAAAGATTTAGTATATGCCTTAAAAGGTGTGGATGATGCGATTTCAGATGCTATATATAGAAATCAATCTTCTAGAGCAGCAGATGCACTTAAAGAAGAGATGGAAATGGTTGGTGTTATAAAGGTTACACAGATTGAGGTTGCTCAACAAAAGATAGTAAATAGCGTAAGAAAACTTGAAAAAGAAGGTGCCATAACTATTGTAAGGAATTTTGGTGATGACTTTGTCGAATAATAAAATTATTAAAAGTAAAAAAGCATCATATAAAGGAGTGCTAGATTTAACTATAATAGATAAAGCTAGAGTGGGAGAATCAAACATAAATAAAGAAAAGGACTGTAGATTTAGAGATGAGGTAATAAAAGAAGCTATAGAATCTGCTGAGATAAAAAAGAATGAGATATTAGAAGAAGCAAGAATAAATGCACAAAATATAGAAAAACAAGCGTATGAAAAAGGGTATAGTCAAGGTCAAAAAAATGGATATGAGGATGGATATAAAGAGTCATATGATGAATATACTCAAAAAGCTAAAGATGAAGCAGATTTTATAAAAAATCAGGCAAATTTAATCTTATTACAAGCTAATGAGAAAATGACTGAATACATAAAAGAAAAAAATAAAGAGATTATAAGACTTGCTATTAATATGGCTAGTTCTGTTCTAAAAAAGCACTTTGAAGATGAAGAATCTATGAGTGATTTTCTAAAGCAAATCATTCAAGATTATGAAGGAAGTAGTTCATTCATAGTAAGATGTAATTCTTTCTATAAAGATAATATAGAGAAAGAGTTTGAATTATTCAAAGAAGAAACATCATCAAAATCAAGTGTATTTGTTATTGCAGATGATAGTATAGATAAAGGAAATGCTATCATCCAAAAGGAAAATGGAAGAATAATAGTTGGTATCGATTGTGCTATGGAAAAACTAAAAGAAGAATTGCTTGGTGAATAAAGTATGTATAAAACTGATATATATATAGACTTTGATAAAATAAATAAGAAAATAGAAAATTTAGAACTCACTATATCAGAAGGTAGAGTTAAAAAGATTATAGGGCTTACTGTAGAAGTTGAGGGAATAAAGGCTTTTGTTGGGGAGCTATGTGTTATATATAATCAAGTTAATAAACCGGTGAATTGTGAAGTAGTGGGTTTTAAAGATAAAGAAGTCATATTAATGGCATTGGGAGAATTAACATTGATATCGCCTGGTTGTAAAGTTATTTCTAAGGGGATACCTTTAAGTGTTATGTGTAGTGATAATTTACTAGGTAAAGTACTTGATGGTCTTGGAAATCCTATAGACAACTCAGACGTTGTTTTAGGAGATAGATACAACTTGAATAATGAACCTCCTGACCCAATGAAGAGAAAAAAAATACGAAATATAATGGAAACAGGTGTAAGAGCAATAGATGCATTTACTACTTGTGGTGAAGGGCAGAGAATAGGAATATTTGCAGGAAGCGGAGTAGGTAAGAGTACAACTCTAGGTATGATTGCTAGAAATGCAAAAGCAGATGTAAATGTAATTGCTCTTATTGGAGAAAGAGGGAGAGAAGTACTAGATTTTATTGATAAAGATTTAGGTGAAGAGGGAATGAAAAAATCTGTTGTTGTATGTGCAACATCAGATAAAGCCCCTTTGGTTAGGTTAAAAGGTGCTCTTACTGCTACTGCAATAGCAGAGTATTTTAGAGACCAGGATAAAAAAGTAATACTTATGATGGATTCAGTAACTAGATTTGCTATGGCACAAAGAGAAGTTGGTATAGCAATAGGAGAGCCACCAGCTCAAAAAGGATATACACCATCTGTATTTGCCATTTTGCCAAAACTTATGGAGAGAACCGGGACATCAGACAAAGGTTCTATAACTGCATTTTATACAGTACTAGTTGATGGAGATGACTTTAATGAGCCAATAGCAGATACCACAAGAGGGATACTTGATGGTCATATAGTTTTATCTAGAGATTTGGCAAATAAGAATCATTATCCGTCTATAGATGTATTGAATAGTTTAAGTAGGCTTATGAATGAGATTGCCTCAAAAGAAGATATAAAAATAGCATCACTTGCAAGAGACATGCTTGCTGAGTATAGAGAAGCAGAAGATTTGATAAATATAGGTGCATATGCTTCAGGTACAAATAAAAAAATAGATGAGGCAATTTATTATCATGAGCATATTATTAATTTTTTAAAACAAGGGATAAATGAAAAGAGTTCTTTTAATGAAACTATAAGTAGTTTGAGAAGCATCTTTGAATAAATAATTAAAAAAAATATTTGAATAGGTTGTGATGGAATTGGATAAAAATTTTAAGTTTAGATTACAGAAAGTTTTAGACTTAAAAATGAAAGATGAAGAAGAGATAAAAATGGAATTTGCTAAGATTCAACAAAAAAAAATAGATATAGAGACTAATTTAGAAAACTTAGAAAGTAATTATAGCAAATATTCTATAAGTAAAAATAACGATAGTATTCAAAATCAAAAAATAACTATTAACTATTTGTTAGCTTTAAATAACTCTATAATGGATTTATCAGAGGAGTTGGATAAGTCAACAAATGAACTTGAAAAAGCTAGAAAGCAGCTTATAGACAAACAGATAGAAAGAAAATCATTAGAAAAATTAAAAGAAAAAAAGTATGGACAGTACTATAAAGAAGCAAATTTAAAAGAACAAAACACTAATGATGAGTTTGCAAGTATGAGTTATTTGAGAAATAGACAAGTTCTATAAGAATGGTAGGAAGTGAGGATATTATTGTATGAAGATACAAGCAGATTCTTATAATATTATTAAAGATATTGAGGATAAAAAAAGTTCATCTAAGAATAAAAATATAAAAAATAATAAATTTGAAGATAATCTATATAAGGCAACAGACAATAAAAAAGTTAAAGATACAAGAGAAACAAGCAAGCAAAATGTCAGTTCAAATAAACCGGAAAATAGTGATAATGAATGTCATTTAGATGAAGATAAAAGTAATCACTTAGAGGATGAAAGTACATATGAAAAAGATTGCAGTAAGAGTAATGATATTTTACAACAATTACTGAATCTTTTAAAAAATAATGATAAAAAAGATAAAGATATAAACTCTATATTGGATAATATAGAAAAACTAAACATATCAGATGAATTAAAACAAGAACTTAAACTTAATAAAAATATATTGAATAAGATTGCAAATCAAAATTCAGAGCTAAATAAGGCTAATATGAATAATTCTGATGACATGCAAAATTTAGACATAATGAAGTTGAGAGAACTTTTAGATAATAATGCTAACGAAAATTTTGAAGTAATTAGTAAAACTACAGAAAATGATACTAAAAGTATAGATTTGTATAATTTTGATAGCAATAGAATGGACAATCTTAACTCAAATAAGCAAAGAGATGATAGTTCTAATATTTTGGAAAAACTAGCAGGAGTCAATGGAAATAAGAGCGGGAATTTTGGTCAAGCAATAAATAAAAGTGTTGATATTAATAAAATTAAAAATAATAATGTCAATTTAAAACAGATAGAATCAAATGTAATGGACGATTCTATAAGAGCCATTAAACATATGAAAACAAATGATATACAAGAATTGACAATTAAATTAAGACCAAAAGAATTAGGAGATATGAACATACAATTGCTAAAAGATGGTGAAAGTATGAGAGCTGTTGTGACTGTTTTCAACAAAGATGTATTTGACTCTATAAATAAGAATATAACAGATTTAAAGCAACACCTTGAACTTACAAATGTAAATATAAAGGATGTATCAGTGCAAATGCATAGTGATAATAGAAGTACATCTGATACTTTTGATAAAGCATTTGAACAACAGAATAGACAAAATAAGCAAGAAAATATGAATAAGCAAGGTACAAATAATAAGCATAACAATATCGTTATAGAAGATGAAATTAAAGAAAATATTATTGATGATGATAGAGTAGATTTATTAGCTTAAGTAAGGGGGAAATATTGTATGTACGGAGTAGCAACAGCATTCGCAGGTACTCAAGGAAACTATAGGTCAAATAACTTAAGTCAACTTGAAAGAAATATTAATGATATTTCTAATAAACAAGTTAGAAGTAAAGGAAATCAGACAGTAACAGATAATGGGACTCCAATTATTGGACAAGGTGATGATGCTGATAAAGACTTGTTTATGAAGATACTTGTAGCACAGATGGGTAATCAAGACCCAATGAATCCACAAGACCCAACGGAGTATGTATCACAATTAGCACAGTTTGCAACTTTAGAAAAGATGTCAGCTATGAATGATAAGCTAGATGTACTTTTAGCCTTAAGTAACTCCACTCTAATAAACTCTACTTTGAGTATGGCAGCATCATTAATTGGTAAAGAAGTAGAAGTATCTGGAGAAGAGAAAGAAGATGAAAACATTGTAGGAGTAGTAAAGTCCACATACATAAAAGATGGAGAGGTACACTTAGAATTAAAGGTAGATGGAAATGATGAAACTGTAGATGTTAAATATGAAAAATTACTTAAAATAGGAGAAGTAAACACAACTTCAGATGAATAAGAAAATTCTCCAGAAGAAGCATAATATTAAACTAGAAAAGAGGTATATTTATGATAAAAGCAATGTATTCAGGCGTAAGTGGGATGAAAGCAAATCAAACAAAGTTAGATGTAATAGGCAACAATGTAGCAAATGCAGGTACTACTTCTTTTAAGAAAAGTTCTGCTAGAATATCAGATTCATTTTATCAAAATGTTCTATATGCAAGTGCTCCAACAGCTGCATTAGGGGGAACAAACTTAGGACAAGTAGGTGTAGGTAGTAAGATATCAAGCATAAATAAAGACATGACACAAGGAAATGTACAAGCAACTAATAGACCATCAGATTTAATGATAGATGGAGATGGGTATCTTCCAGTGGTAAGGCAAGGTACAGTTATATATACAAGAGATGGGTCTTTTAACTTAGATACAGGATTTACAGCAAAAGATGGTGCTTTGAAGGGTATTAAGGGAGGAAGACTTGTAAATGGTGATGGATACATGTTACAAGGTGAGATTTATAACGGTAAGTATGATGCTGTTACTGGTGAATTTACTAAAAATGCTACTGCAGAAGGAAAAGAGCCTATTGTAATACCTCTTCGAAGTCTAAGTCCTAAAGATGGTACAGTTCAAAATGTATTAGAGTACAATATATCAAAGGATGGAACAGTAGAATTTCTACTAAGTGATGGTCAAAGAACTCAATTTGTATATAATATTCCTGATGATGCTAAAGTAGGAGCCACAGTTGCTGGATTAAAAGTTGATGATGGAAAAATACAAAAAGTACAAATATATGCATTCCAAAATCCAGCAGGGCTAGATGCAGCTGGAGGAAACTTATTCAAGCCATCAGCAAACTCTGGAGAACCACAAATAGAAGGAGCTACAGGAACAATATTACAAGGAGCTATAGAAGCTTCAAATGTAGATATAGCAGAAGAGTTTACAGAAATGATAATAGCAAGTAGGTCTTTCCAAGCAAACAGTAAAGTAATATCGACATCAGATGAGATACTTCAAGAAATAATAAATCTTAAGAGATAGTAGGTACATATTATGATAAGAGTAACAGATTTAAACGGAAGAAGCTACATATTAAATTCAGACCTTATTGTGAGAATTGACTCTGTGCCAGAAAGTAGAATCCTCCTTACAACAGGAGAAAAAAATCTTGTAAAAGAGTCAGTAGATGAGATAGTAGATAAAGTAATAAAATATAAAAGAAAAATAAATGTAGGTTATATTAGGAGCGAAAAATAATGAAAAAAACAGATTCACTGACATTTATTGGACTAATATTATCTACAGTATTAGTTCTAGTTGGTGCCGCAAAAGGAAGTAGTTCAGGTTTAAAGAATTTTTATGATTTTTCATCAATATTAATCACAGTGCTTGGGTCATTTGGAGCGCTAATGATTACATTTACTATAGATGATATAAAACTTATGAAAAATGCATTACAGTACTCATTTAAAACAATGAGTATATCAAAATTAGATTTATTGGAACAATTTAAAACACTTTCTAAAAAAGCTAGAAAAGAAGGTCTTTTATCAATAGAAAACGATGTAATGGAAATAGAAGACCCATTTATGAAGAAAGGATTAGAGTTATGTATTGATGGTCTGGAAATCAATGAGATAAGGTCCATCTTAGAGCTAGAAATAGACTCTGTTGAAGATACAAATAACAGATACTCTAAACTATTTAAAACTTGGGGTACTTTTGCACCTGCATTTGGTATGTTGGGTACGCTAATAGGTCTTATACAAATGCTAGCTGACCTTACATCTCCAGACTTAATAGCATCTGGTATGGGAAAGGCATTAATTACGACATTTTATGGTTCTTTACTTGCCAATATCGCTTTAAACCCAATTGCATATAATATAGATGCAAAGAGCGAAAAAGAAATTTACGTAAAGGAAATGATGCTAGAAGGCATAATAAGCATACAATCTGGAGAAAGCAGTATAGTAGTTGAGGAGCGTTTAGCAACATACCTTTCAAGTAACGAGAGGCTAGAAATTATGACGTCCAATAAAAATACAGAAAGAGTAATGAGCAATGGCGCGTAAAAAAAATAAGAAAAAGGATGAGATAAATCCAGATGCATGGTTAGCTACTTATTCAGATACAATAACACTAATTCTTACATTTTTCGTATTATTGTATGCAACATCAGTTGTAGATATGGAAAAATTCAAAAATATAGCAGATGCGTTAAAAGGTCAGTTTTCTGGGATAAGTATGTTTAGTACAGGTTCAAGTACAAGTGAAAAATCTCCAATAGATAGTGTTTTGGTAGATAAAAATGATAAGTCAAATTTAGAACAGGATTTAAAAGATAAGGTTAATAATTCTAACTTACAAAATAGTGTAACAGTTAAAGATGATAGTAGAGGGGTTTTACTAGAGCTAGATGATTCAATTTTATTTGACTCTGGGATTTCTGAGTTAAAAGTCAATAGTAAAGCCACTCTCAATAAAGTATATGACATGATAAAAATGATGAAAAATAAGATAGTTATAGAAGGCCATACTGATAATGTACCTGTAAAATCAAGTACACATGAATCCAATTGGGATTTATCTTCTAGTAGAGCAGTAAGTGTTGTAAGATACTTTGTAGAAGAAAAGGGCATGGACCCTAAGCTATTTTCGGCAACAGGATGTGGAGAGTATCAACCTTTGGTATCAAATGAAACAGCAAAGGGAAGGGCTGAGAATAGAAGAGTTAATATACTTATAACTATTGACTAGGAGGAAGAGATTTGTTCAAAAATAAAAAAATTATTATAATTATTTTGATACTGATTATTCTCTCAGCAGGAGCAGGTTTTTTTATATTAGGTGAAGGTGGAAATAAACAAGTTGACAAGATTATGAGTTTGTTTATTCCAACAGGAAAAGTTAAAGATGAAGTAAAGACAGAAAATCTTGACTTAGAAGAAATGATACTTAAACTAGCTGATGAAGGTATAAGATATCTAAAAGTATCAATAACTGTATCTTATGATTCTTCATATAAAGATATAGAAAAAAATACACCTTTAATTAGGGATAATATCATAAATTGCTTTATGGCAAAAAGAGCAGATGATTTTACTGCTGAGAATTTAAACAATATAAAAGAAGAAATAAAAAATATATTAAATACACGCCTAGGTGAAAATGTAATTCAAAGTATATATTTCACAAATATAGTAGTGCAATAAAAGGATGGTAAGACATGGTACTTTATTTATTAAAGATATTAATATGTATCCCAATAATTTTAATATTGATAGTCTTATCTTTAAAAATTAGCCAAGGAACTTTATTAAAAAAATACAATGATAAGTATGTAAAAATACTAGATATTGTAAGTATAAGTAAAAACAATAGCATAATAATTTTAAAAATAGGTGAAGAAGGATGCATTATGGCATCTTCTTCCTCTAGTATGAATAAAATAAAAGACTTAACCAAAGAAGAAATATCAAAAATAGAAGACGACATTAAAGAAAGAAATTTTAAAATTCAAGATTTTAAAATGGAAAGAATCAAAATGAAATATGATTTCAGTAGATATATTGGAAAATTTACAAAAAAGGAAGATAAGTAAATGGAACTATTATCAAAATTACCTTTGGCTGATGTACCATATACAAGTTCAATGCAATTGTTTTTATTTCTAACTGCATTAATGTTTTTACCATTTGTAATGTTCATGATGACAAGCTTTGTCAGAATAGTTATAAGTTTATCGTTTTTAAAATCAGCATTAGGAGCACAGCAAGCAATTCCAAGTCAAATTTTGGTAGGACTTGCAATAGTATTGACAATATTTATAATGAGACCAGTATTAAATGAGATAAACGAAAAGGCATTACAACCATATATGAAAGAAGAAGTCACTATGGAAGAAGCTATGAAGGAAGCAGAAGGACCTATTAAAGAGTTTTTATTAAAGCAAACCAGACAGACAGACTTAGATTTATTTGTAGAGCAAGCTGGCTTAAAAGAAAAGAAACTAACTCGTGAAAATATACCATTGTCTGTTGTAGTTCCAGCATTTGCTATAAGTGAACTAAAAACTGCTTTTCAAATAGGCTTTTTAATATATATACCATTTTTGATAATAGACCTTGTTGTGGCAAGTGTTTTGATGTCTATGGGTATGTTTATGTTGCCTCCAGTCATGATATCATTACCATTTAAGTTATTATTATTTGTAATGGTAGATGGATGGAACTTGATAGTAAAAACATTGATATTGGGGTTTAGATAGGAGAAAAATAGCATGAGTGAATTTATGATAATGAGTGTTCTTAAAAATGGTATGTTTACAGGGGCTATGATTGCAGCTCCAGTACTCATTGTTTCTCTTGTAGTTGGGCTTTTAATAAGCGTGTTTCAAGCTACAACTCAAATTCAAGAGCAAACATTGACATTTGTACCAAAGCTAATAGCAATTCTCTTAGTAGTAGCTATCGGTGGAAGCTGGATGTTACATACTCTTACTGGCTTTACTTCTGAGATATTCAATATGATATCTCTTGTAACTAAATAAGTAGGATATATATGATTTTTGTATTTATTAGAATAGTAGCATTCTTTGGAACACTAAGAATACTATTTCCAGCTGGAACACCTGCTTTATTTAAGTCACTCTTTGCAATCATTATATCAATATTGATTTCAAGTACTATGCAAATTGAATATGCAACAAATATAGACAACATTATATTGTTTACGTTATATGGTATAAACGAGACTATAACAGGGATTATACTTGGATATATAACCAATCTATGTTTTTATAGTATCAGAATGGCAGGTTCTATGATGGACCAACAGATGGGATTATCAATGATTAATATGTTTGACCCAAACTCACTGACTCAAACGACTTTAATTGATAATCTTATGAATTGGACAGCACTTATGATATTTTTTAGCATGGATGGTCATCATGTTTTAATTCGAGGTATAAGGTATAGTTTTGAGTTAATTCCAATAGGAAAATCATTTGTAGATAATAATATAGATTATATAATAAATATATTTGTACAGTGCTTTTTAACTGGATTTAAAATAGCAATACCTATTGTACTTTGTCTACTTATGGCAGATTTTATCTTAGGGCTTATATCGAGAAGTGTGCCTCAACTAAATGTAATGATAGTTGGTATGCCATTAAAAATATTGGTTGGTATTGCACTATTTATCATATCAATACCTTTAATTGTCAACCAAATAAGCCATTTATTAAGTCAAATACCAAAGATGTATGAAGGAACTTTTGCACTAGCTCCTATGTTTTTTATGGGCTCAACAGATAAAACAGAAGAAGCTACTCCAAAGAAAAAAGGAGAACAAAGAAAGAAAGGTAATATAGCAAAGAGTAGAGAATTACCCGTTGCAATGACTCTACTTGCATTCACCTTATTAGTACCTACATTATTTTCATATGTAGTAGATACACTTAAATCTTCACTTAATTATTTTTTGAGTCTGGATTTTTATATGAACATAAATTATTCAAATCTAGAAAACTTAGTTATAGTAGGATTAATGGATTTTTTTAAGATATTTTTGCCAATAGCTATTCCATTCTTAGTTTTAGGTATAGCAGCTAACTTATTTCAAGTGGGAATATTGTTTACTGGCGAAACTTTAAAACCAAATCTATCAAAATTAAATCCAATTAGCGGATTCAAAAACATGTTTTCTATGAGAAGTTTATCAACTTTAATAAAGGATACAGCGATTATATCTATTTTAGCTTATATAGGATATAGATTCTTTCAAGATAATTATTTGGATATATTAAAACTAGGTAATATATATCTACCAAGTTTAATGTACACAGTCAAAGACTTAGTATATTCCATATTGAGTAAAATTTGTGTAGCTATGATAGTTATAGCAGTTGCAGATTATTTTTATCAAAGATACAGTCATAAAAAGCAACTGAGAATGACAAAACAAGAAGTTAAAGATGAATATAAAAACTCAGAAGGAGACCCAGAAATAAAAGCTAAGATAAAACAAAAACAAAGACAAATTTCATCTCAAAGGACTATGCAAGCAGTACCAAGTGCTACTGTAATAGTAACCAATCCAACCCACTTATCTATAGCAGTAAGATATGAAAAAGGGAAGGACCAAGCTCCAGTAGTAGTGGCAAAAGGTGCAGATTATTTAGCTTTTAAAATAAGGGAAATTGCAAAGGGAAATGATATCCCTATAATAGAAAATAAACCTATTGCTAGGTTATTATATAAACAAGTAGAAATAGACCAAGAAATTCCAGAAGACATGTATCAAGCTTTTGCAGAGATATTAGTAGCAGTATATAAAATCAAAAATAGATACAAAGTCTCAAAAAGGTAGGATAAGTAATGAATAAGTTTAATCTAAAGGAAAATATGGACGTAATAGTGGCTTTTGGTGTTGTAGGAATTGTTCTTATGATGATAGTGCCATTACCTACATTTGTATTAGATATTTTACTGGCAATTAACATAAGTTTATCTGTGCTAATTTTATTAATGACATTGTTTACAACAAATGTACTTGATTTATCTATATTTCCAACAGTGTTACTTGTAACGACACTATTTAGATTGGGATTAAATCTTTCGTCAACTAGATTGATTTTAACTCAGGGTTATGCAGGTGAAGTTATAGAAGCATTTGGAAGTTTTGTTGTAGGTGGAAATTACGTAGTAGGAATAATTATATTCCTAATTATATTAATTGTTCAGTTTGTTGTTATAACCAATGGTTCTGGAAGAGTATCTGAAGTAACAGCTAGATTTACGTTAGATGCAATGCCAGGTAAGCAGATGAGTATAGATGCAGATTTAAATGCAGGAGTTATAGATGACAAAACTGCTAGAAAAAGAAGAAAAGAACTCCAACAAGAAGCAGACTTTTATGGTTCTATGGACGGAGCAAATAAGTTTGTAAAGGGAGATGCCATAGCAGGTCTTATAGTAACAGCAATAAACATAATAGGTGGAATTGTAATAGGAGCTGTAATGCTAAATATGACTCTTATGGATGCAGCACAGACATATGTAAGACTTACCATAGGAGATGGTCTTGTAAGTCAGATACCAGCTCTATTAATATCCACATCAGCAGGTATAATCGTAACAAGAGCTTCTACAGATGAAAACTTTGGTGGATTAGTAGGTAGACAATTAACAGCAATACCAAAAGCAATAATGATGACTGGATGTGTTTTAATTGTACTTGGTATGATGCCTGGATTACCTAAACCAGCATTTTTTTCACTGGGTATAGGTGCTATAGCAGCAGGTTACTTTTTAGGAAGAGAAAAGAAAGATACTTTAGAAGATTTGGATTTTGAAAAACCTGATATGGTAAATCCAGATAAAAATGAAGTGGAAGATGTGACAAACTTAATAAATGTAGAATCAATAGAAGTAGAAATTGGATATGGTTTAATATCTTTAGCAGATGAATCAGCAGGAGGAGATTTACTTCAGAGAATAGCATCGATAAGAAGACAATGTGCAATAGACATGGGTATAGTTGTACAACCTATAAGAATAAGAGATAATTTACAACTAAATCCAAACCAATACAATATAAAAATAAAAGGAAATGTAGTTGGTGGGTATGAGATAATGCCTAATATGGTTTTATGTATGGACCCTATGAATCAAGGTTTTAATATATTTGGAATAAAGACAATTGAGCCTACTTTTGGAATAGAGGCACTCTGGATAGAAAGTAACAAGGTAGAAGATGCAGAGTTAAAAGGTTATACAGTTGTAGATTCATCCACAATACTTATAACCCACTTACTAGATATAATAAAATCTAATGCACATGAATTGCTGGGAAGACAAGAAGTTAAGACTATTATAGATGCAGCCAGAGAAAATTATAGTGCTGTAGTAGATGAATTGATACCAGATTTAATGACACTTGGTGAAATTCAAAAAGTGCTTAAAAATCTGTTAAGAGAAAAAGTGAATATAAAGGATAGGGTTACAATCCTTGAAACACTTGCAGACCAGTCCCGAAATACAAAAGATATAGAGTTACTTACTGAATATGTAAGAATAGCTCTGGCTAGAAGTATTTGCACTAATTTAGTAGATGAAGATAAATCAATTGTAGTGGTTACATTATCTCCAGAAACTGAGGAACTGGTATCTAATAATTTACAAAGGTCTGTAAATGGAACTTATCCAGCAGTTGACCCAGAAAACACAAATAAAATATTTGAGAGTATACAAGAAGTAATGAACAATGTATATTTCAATCATAATATACCAGTAATAGTAGTATCACCAAAGATAAGAGCTCCTTTTAGAAAATTAGTTGAAATTGTATATCCTAATTTGACTGTACTATCATTAAATGAAATACCTAACGATATTAAAATCAAAGCAGAAGGTGTGGTGAGCATATATGATGACGAAAAAGTATACAGCTGACACAATTCAGGATGCTATGAATCTAGCCAAAATGGAATTGGGCGATAATATTACATTAATAGATAAAAAAGAAGTAAGAAAATCTGGAATACAAGGTATTTTTGCCAAGAAAAATATTGAACTAACAATTGGATGGGAAAAGAGAGAAAACGTAGAACAAAAAGATTTAAAACGAGAGATAGAACAATTAAAGTCAATTATAAGTAATATGGGGTTTGATAATAAGAGAGATGATGATATAGATAAAATATGTAAGAATCTACTAAGCCTAGAATTAAATGAAGAGATTGTGGAATCTATAAGAATTGATTTGCAAGAAATGAAGTTAAATGGGATTGATACAAGTAAGAATTTAGTAGAAAGTCTGAAAAAAAGAGTTAAAATAGAAAATCAAGAGATAAATGGGAAAATTGCTCTAGTTGGTCCACCAGGCGTGGGTAAAACAACTACAATAGCAAAGCTAGCTGCAAAATTAGTTTTTGGGGAAAACAAAAAAGTAGGAGTAATTACTATAGATACATATAGAATTGGTGCTGTAGAACAGTTAAAAATATATACGGAGATAATGAATATTCCTTTTAAGGGAGTAATAAGCCCTGATGAGATGGAGTTGGCACTTGATGAGAT
The DNA here is from genome assembly GCF_020662285.1 of Clostridioides sp. ES-S-0108-01. Lineage (NCBI taxonomy): Bacteria > Bacillati > Bacillota > Clostridia > Peptostreptococcales > Peptostreptococcaceae > Clostridioides > Clostridioides sp. ES-S-0108-01. Next base: position 52,441 of record NZ_JADGMN010000011.1, read on the forward strand.
GAAAGATTGTGATGTTGTATTAATAGATACAACAGGTAGAGGGTATAAAAACTCTATGCAAATACTAGAAATCAAAAACCTCATAGATAAAGCTGAAATTGATAATATATATTTAGTTTTGAATTGTACAACAAGAGAAAGTGATACAAAAGCAATTATAGATTCATATAAAAATGTGAATTTTAAAAGCTTAATAATTACAAAGCTAGATGAAACAAACACATATGGTTCAATATTTAACATAATGAATTATGCACAAAAACCAATATCATATATTACAACAGGACAAAATGTTCCTGATGATATTATAAAACCTAATGAAGATAAGATTATAAGACTATTATTAGGAGTTGAAAGTATATGATAGACCAAGCTCAAATTTTGAGAAAAATGGCAATAGAAAAAAGAGGACTTAATGAATTTATAGTAGAGAATGACACTACGCCTAAGATAATTACAATAGCTTCTGGTAAGGGTGGGGTTGGAAAGAGTAATCTCGCTACAAATTTGTCTATATGTTTGACCAAACTTAATAAAAAAGTTCTTATATTAGATGCAGATATAGGTATGTCTAATATAGATATAATAATGGGGGTGAATGTAAAGGGGACTATAATTGATGTAATTAATGGTGAGAAAAACATAGAAGATATAATTTCACAGACTAAGTATGGTGTAAATATAATATCTGGAGGTTCTGCCCTTAATCATATAGAAGACTTTACAGAAGCTCAAAGAAATAAGTTTATACATATCATAGAACAGATTCATGATGTGGATTTTATAATAATTGATACAGGAGCTGGTATGAGCAAAAGCCTATTGTCATTTATATATTGTAGTACTGAATTTTTCTTAATAACAACTCCAGAACCTACGGCATTGACTGACGCATATAGTTTATTAAAAGCTATAAGTAATTTTGGTATAAAGAGGAGTGCAAACATAATAATCAATAGGGTAATTAATTTAGAAGAAGCAAAGTCTACATACAATAGAATAAAGACCGTTGTGGATAAATTTCTAAATCTTAATTTGGAATTGTATGGATATATAATAGATGATAAAAAAGTAGGCGTATGTGTAAAAAAACAGATACCATTCATTTTAGAATATCCTACAAGTATTGCATCAAAATGTATTATAACTATAGCAAAGAGAATAGTAGGTCAGTCAAGAGAAGATATTGTTGATAATAAAGGTTTACTAAGAAAGATGTTTAGTATATTTAAAAGCTAAGGAGGCGTAGTTAATGAATAGAGAAGAATTAATAAAAGAGAATATGCCTCTTGTAAAGAGTATAGCAAGAAAATTTTTTATACCAGGGAAAGGTTTTGAATATCAAGATTTAGTAAATAGTGGAGTCATTGGATTAATTGATGCAATAAATAAATTTGATGCTGAAAAGGGAGCAAAATTTTCTAGTTATTCTTATATAAAGATAAAATCTGCCATATTAGATGAAATCAGAAATCAAAGTCCAATTTCTAAACATAATTTAACTAAAGTAAATAAGTATAATAGAGTGGTAGAAAAGTTGCAATCTGAATTATTAAGAGAGCCAACTTCACATGAAATTGCAAACGAATTAAATGTTTCAGAAAAAGAACTTCATGATATCGAGAGTAATATAGACATGCTAAACATTGTGTCATTAAACTATGTAGTCTTTGAAGATACAAATGAAACTGTACAAGATGTAATAAGTGATAGAGAAGAAGAGATTCCAGAAAATGTAATAGAAGAAGAAGAAAAGTTAGAGATTCTATCTAAAGCAATTAGTAATTTAAAGGAAAGGGAAAAATTAATACTTTCACTGTACTATTATGAAGATTTAAATCTAAAGGAGATAGGGAAAGTGCTAGGTGTTTCAGAATCAAGAGTTTCACAACTCCACAGAAAATCGATAAGAAACCTAAGAAATAAAATAAAAGAACTTAAATATTCTATATAGATGGTGATTGATGAGATGATACAAATTATATTAATAATAGTGTCTATTTTAATAATAGTAACTATAGTTATAAATTTACATAAGGAACCAAAAAATAAGGATAACAGATACTTTGACAAAATATTTGAGCAAGAATATGAATCAAATGATAGATTAATAGTTGCAGAAAAAAGAAGATTCTTTTTAGATAAAGTACTTGCTGAAATAAGAAGTAATAATAATATAAAAGTTTATGAAAATTATAACTTAATAAAGACTAATGAAGAAATAAAGGAAAGCACATTTATAGAATCAAAAAAGGAAGTAAAACAAGAAAATGAGCTATCTCTTAAAGTGAAACATCTTATAAATTCAGGTTATGATGATGTAGAAATATGCAAGGCGCTAGATATTGGAAAGGGGGAGCTGTTATTAATAAGGAGTTGTTACAAAATATAAGAATATTATTATTTGATAAAAAAGTATTCTTGGGAATAGGGATTGGTATATTAATATCAACTTTATGTATAATGCTTTTTAGTAATAATGATATGAGTAAGGCAGAGATAGAAAAAAAAGCCAGAACATTAGGTATGAAATATGAAAGTGAGATGAAAGTTTTAGAATAGATAATACTGTATAAGTACTTACAAAAGAAGGAGGTTATAATGTGATAAGAGGATTATATACAGCAGTTTCTGCTATGATAACTAATCAACAAAAGCAAAGTGTTGTTGTCAATAACCTAGCCAATATGGATACAAATGGATATAAAAGTAAACAACTTCTAACTAAAAGTTTTGATGAATTAAAACTAGAAGGTTATAATAATTATGCAAATGGAGCTAAACAAAAGCAAGCTATAGGCGATATAAGTCCAGGTGTTTCTATGGATGAAACTATCACAAATTTTAATCAAGGTCCTATAAAAACTACTGATAATAAAATGGATGTAGCTATTCAAGGTAAGGGATTTTTTCTAGTTAGTGATGTAGCTGGAAATCAATTTTATACTAGAAATGGGAACTTCAGAACAGATAATCAAGGTGACCTTATAACAAGTGAAGGGTATTATGTACTTGGGACGAATACTGCGACTGGTGCTGTAGGTCATATAAATGTAGGAAATCAAAAATTTGAAGTAGCAAAAGATAATACAATATCACTAGACGGAAATGCTATGTACAAATTTAATATTGTAGATTTTAATGACTATAATAAATTAAAAAAAGAAGGAGATAACTTGTATTCTGGAGGAGGAGCTATAAAAGTAAATGATGCACTTACAATACAAAGTGCAATAGAGTCTTCTAATGTAGATATGGTATCTGAAATTAATAATATGATGACAATATCAAGAGAGTATGAGGCAAATCAAAAAATAATTCAAGCTATGGATTCTAAATTAGCAAAAATAGCAAGTGAGATTGGTTCAGTAAGATAGGTAATAGGAGGTGAATTTTTATGTACACAATGTTTTATACTAGTAAAACAGCTTTATCAGCAAATCAAAGTAAACTTGATATAATATCTAACAATATAGCAAATACTGATTCAACAGGATATAAAAAAATAAATATGGAATATTCTGATTTAGTGGATGAAGTACTAAACAGACCATCATATCCTACAAATGGTAAAGATATATCGACTGGAACAGGAGCTAAGGCATCAGCTCCCATGAGAATTTATGAACAAGGTGCATTAGTTCCTACAGGTAGTAAGAGTGATTTGGCGATAGATGGAGAAGGATTCTTTAGAGTGATAAGAAAAGATGGTACATATGCATATACAAGAAATGGTGGATTTAATGTAGATGCTTTAGGTAAGATTGTAGATGACAATGGAAATACATTAGATGTTCAATTTGATGCAGGATATAACTATAATAATACGAATATAGATAGTACAAACTTAACAGTTTCAAGAAATGGAGATTTATTCGTAGATAATAAGAAAATAGGCAAAATAAACTTATATCAACCTATAGGAACTCAAAATTTTATATCTGAAGGAGATAGTCTGTTCGTTGCAACTGATGCAGCACAGATTAAACAAGTTGAGAAAGTAGATATAGTTCAAGGGTATAGGGAGAGGTCAAATGTTTCTTTACAAGAAGAATTTGTCGATTTAATAGTCACTCAAAGAGCATTTCAAATGAATTCAAAAGGAATAAGGACAGCAGATGAAATGTGGCAAATAGCTAATAATTTAAGAGCTAAATAATTATGTAAGGTGAGGAATATTCATGTATGATATGAAAGAGTATGATTTCGGCAAACCTCAGAGTTATTCAAGAGAAAATTTAACTAGTTTAAATTTTTTATTAGCTGAATTCTGTAAAAAATATAAAAATTATATAGTTTATGAACTTAAGTGTAATTCTAACATGGTTGTTGATAGTATAGACCAAGTAAATTATCAAACTTTTTTAGATAGAGTGACAGCTTCATGTGTAGTAGTACAAAATGCAATGGAACCTATTATGAAAAACTTTTCTTTTAGAATAGATAGAAGTGTAGCTGATATGTGGATTGATATAACTGCTGGAGGGAATGGAGTCGTAAGAGATAGCGACAGAGATTTTACAGAACTTGATAAGAAAGTGCTTTTACATCTTATGGAGGAGTTAGTAAGAAATATGCATTTATTTGAAGGCTTTGAAAATATACAAGTATTGGATACACATACACATATTAATTTACCACAATTGTGTTCTCCAACTGCTCCTGTATGCGTTGTAGATTTAAAAGTCTTAAATAACAATAAGTATATTGGTACTGTTTCTCTTTGTTTCCCGTACAATGGTTTAGAGGCTCTCTTAGAAGGTATCTCTGTAGTAGAATTTTTAGATAATGATGCAGGGGATAATTCAGAAGAATTTACCCAAAAAATTTACAATAGTGTATCTAATATAGAATTATCGGTTATTGCAGAGGTAGGTAAAGTATCAATTAATGTTGAAGATTTACTTAAACTAGAGGTTGGAGATGTAATAGTAACAAATAAAAAAATAAATGATTATATAGATGTATTTGTAGAAAATTCAAAATCATACACAGCAACACCAGGATTTATATCAAGTAAAAAAGGTGTAAAAATAAATGATGCTGTTGGAAAAGAGGTGTAGTTATGGACAATAGTAATCTTATTTCAGATGAAGAAGCGAAGATGTTGTTAAATGATAAAGTTGGAAGTGAAATTGATGGAGATGATGAATTAGCTTTAGATGTCTCTGAAGCTAACCGAAATAACATACAGAGGATACTTGACCTTAAGTTGGAGTTATCTGTAGTTATAGGAAGAACTAAAATGAGTCTAAAAGATATTTTGAATTTAAATAAAGGTTCTCTTATTGAACTGGACACTTTAGCAGATCAAGACGTAGAAATACTAATAGATAATAAAGTATTGGCCTATGGAAAAGTAGTGGTAGTAGATTTGAACTTTGGTGTAAAAGTAACAAGTATAGTAAGTGAAGAAGATATGGTAAAATCTCTTGTTTAGAAATAACATTAATTAATACTTAAGGCATGAGGTGGTATTTATTTTAAACTTAAATGATATAAAAAAAGATATATTAAAATTCAATGAAAAAGACTCATGTTCTCTATATAATGAATCTATTAATAATATAAATAATAATTGTATATCAAGTGGATTGAAATTTTTAAAAGAAGCAAGAGATTTAAACCCAGATGATGTTGACATATTAAATCTCACAGGTCTTGTAAACTTACTAAAATGTAATTTTGATGAGTCTGTAGAAAGTTTCTATAAAAGTTTAATTTGTGAAAAAACTGCTCTGTGTGAAAAGTATATAAACATGCTTACATCTGAGGAGTTTTTAATTTTCTTTGAAAAGTACAATCAACTTATAAGGTTAATAAACAAAGGAATGTATAAAGAAGCTATACAAGGTTTTAAACTTATAACTGAGCAATACTGTGATTTAATAGAACCTTATGAGTTGCTTGCTTTACTTTATGATAAGGAAGAAGAATATATAAAATTTGATGAATGTTTAGAAATCTTGAAGACTATTGATAAAGAAAATTATTTATTAAATCAAGAAAATAGTACGTTAGATATATATAATAGTGCTAACATACAAATTAAGAGTAATGCAAATGTAGATAATTATAAGAATGAGTTTTTGCATAAAAGTAGTAATAGCCATAAAATTGATGCTACTAAAAATGTAGCTAAAGAAAAGAGTTCAAGCAAAAATCAGAAAAGTTCAGATTCTAATAAGAAAAAAAGTATTAAAAAAAATAAGTACCTATATATAACAATAATATTAGGAATATTATTAATAGGACAAAATATATATAGTTCTTATAAGATGAATAATTTAACTGATAAAATATCTAAAAATAATGAAACTAAGGATGAGGAGTCAATAGATTCTAGTTTAGGTAATAAAGAAAATGATATAGAAGGAAATGAGGATGTCAATAAGACTTCTAATATCGATAAGAGTAATAAAAAACTCAATAAAGAGGATGTAAAATCTAAAAAAAATATTGTAGAAAATGAAGATGATAAAGATTCTGACTTATTTACAGAGGATGAATTGATGTCTAAGGCAAATAATTTAAAGTCAGAAAAGAAAACTAAATCTTCTATAAAACTATATAAGAAAGTTGCAGATATAGGTAAAAATAAGGGAAACACATCAGAAGCAACTTATCAAGTTGCTCTTCTTAGTGAAAAGTTAAAAGATTATGAAACTGCTGAAGAATATTATAAAATGTATGTAGAAAATTACTCGGAAAAAGATGCCTATTTTGATGAATCTTATTATAACTTAGGTATGATGTATTATAACAATGGCGATTTAAAAAGTTCTAAATTGACATTAAAGAAGTTGGTTAATAAGGTACCTAATAGCATGTATAATAACTCAAAAGTGAAAGAAATTTTAAAAGAAGAATAATTAAATTAAATAAGAAAAATAAATTATTTCATTTTAAAATAATTTGCTTATAATATATTGACATACTATTTTAAAAAATTTAAAATATTAATTATAAAATGAGGAGGGATAAAAATGGAGTTTGAAAAAGGGAGTATTTCAATTCATACAGAAAATATTTTTCCTATAATTAAAAAATGGTTATATTCTGATAAAGACATATTCATAAGAGAGCTTATAAGTAATGGGTGTGATGCAGTAAGTAAACACAAAAGACTTGTATCATTAGGAGAAATATCAGAAAATAAGTCACCAGATTATAAAATTACAGTATCTGTAAATAAAGGAGAAGGTACACTTAAATTTATCGACAATGGAATTGGTATGACTGAAGAAGAAATAAAAAAATACATAAATCAAGTTGCTTTTTCAGGTGCTGAAGATTTCTTTAATAAATATAAGGATAAAATGGAAGAGTCAAATGATATAATAGGTCACTTTGGATTAGGATTTTATTCTGCATTCATGGTGTCTAAAAAGGTACAAATAGACACACTTTCATATACAGAAGGAGCAACTCCTGTAAGATGGATATCTGAAGGTGGTACAGAATATGAAATATCTGAATCAGATACTAGAAATGATAGAGGAACTACTATAACACTATTTATTGATGATGATAGTAAGGAGTTTTTAGATGAATTTACTGTAAGAGGGATAATAGATAAATACTGTTCTTTCCTACCAGTAGAAATATATTTAGAAGATGTTGAAAGATTGGAAAGAGAAGCTAAGGAAGCAGAAGAAAAAGCTAAAAAACAAAAGGAAGATGGAAAAGAAGAAGAAGTTGTAGATGCAAAGGTAATTGAACCTTTAAATGACACTAATCCTCTATGGTTAAAATCTCCAAAAGACTGTACTGATGAGGAATATAAAGAATTTTATAGAAAAGTATTCCATGTATTTGATGAACCGTTATTTTGGATACATCTAAATGTAGATTATCCTTTTAACTTAAAGGGTATACTTTACTTCCCTAAATTAAAAAATGAATTTGAATTGACTGAGGGAAAAGTAAAGTTATACAACAATCAAGTGTTTGTGGCTGATAATATAAAAGAAGTTATACCAGAATTTTTACTTTTATTAAAAGGTGTTATAGACTGCCCAGATTTACCATTAAATGTATCAAGAAGTTTCTTACAAAATGACAGAGATGTAAGTAAAATTTCTAAACATATAATTAAAAAAGTAGCTGATAAGTTAAAATCTCTTTGTAAAAATGAAAGAGAAGAATACAATAAATTCTGGGATGATATACAAATATTTATTAAATATGGTTGCTTAAAAGATGAAAGTTTCTATGAGAAAGTAAAAGAATGTATATTATTTAAAACTATTGATGATGAATATATAACATTACAAGATTATCTAGAAAAATGTAAGGATAAACATGAAAATAAAGTATTTTATGTAAGTGATAAGGAGCAACAATCGCAATACATTAAATTATTTAAAGAATACGACTTAAATGCTGTTGTGTTAAACTCATCAATAGATACTCATTTTATTTCATTTATGGAATATAAAGAAAATGGTGTGAAGTTTAATAGAATAGATGCAGACCTTTCTGATGTATTAAAAGATAAGAATGAAAATAAAGATAGTGAAGAAAACAAAGAAGAGATAGCCAAGATAGAAGGCTTATTTAGAGAAGCTGTTGGAGAAAGAGTTAAGAATTATTCTGTAGAAGGATTGAAAAATGAAAACACTCCAGCTATGGTGTTAGTATCGGAACAATCTATTAGAATGGCAGAAATGCAATCAAGATTTGCTGGAATGGATTTAGGGATGAACTTTGAGGAAGAAAAGACTCTTGTTATAAATGAAAACAGTCCAATAATCAAAAAATTAGTTTCTCTTAAAGATGATGATGAAAAGAAAGATAAGATTACACTTATTTGTAATCAGATAGCAGATTTAGCTTTACTTTCTAATAAAGAATTAAAACCAGATGAATTAGATTCATTTGTTCAAAGAAGTAATAAACTTATGAACATGTTAATAGAGTTATAAGATTAAATATATTAAAGTAAATTTGAAAAAAGTATCTAATATTATGAGAAGAGTTATTTTAAGATAATTGAAATTATCTTTGTTTAATTCTTCTTTATTTTTTATTATTGATTAAGTTTTAAATATTTAAATAGATTATCATTAAAACTTGTGTTTGGTTAAATAGAGTTAACTTTATATAGGATAAAATAATACATATAATTAAGTAAAAGATTGTTTTGTAATTTATGTTTTAATACATAATTACGCTGTGTTGAAAAATCAGATATAGATTGGTTAACTGATAATTGTATGAAAATATCAGCTGTAAATATTAAGAGATATCCAAAAACTTTTAATAAGGAACAAATAAGGGAAATATACTATAAATATCTATAACTTAACATTATATATTTAATTTTAGATAAAAACATTTATTATCAGTAAGAAATTTGTAACTAATAAGGTATATATAGTAAATTTATCTTAAACTTTTATTTTACTTTATAATAAATAAAGGAGTTTAAAAAAGGGAAGATTAACTAAGTAATATTTTATAAAAATCTTTAATTTAAAAACTTTAAGTAGAGGTGAAATAAATGTTTAATCCCAAAAGAATAATATTCGAAAAAGGTGCCTTAGATACTGATGTCGGCAAAAGTATCTATAATAAATTTAAAGATAAAAAAGATGTAGAGATAATTAATATATCGTCAAATAGAATTAAAGAACATATTCCAGGTGAAAATCTATATGAGCAATATAGAAGTGGAAAACAGACCATGGTAGTTGGGATTAGGAAAAGTATGAAGTTTCAAACATGTAAACCTTCTGCCAATTATCAACTACCACTTGTTAGTGGATGTATGGGAAGATGTGAATATTGCTATTTAAATACACAATTAGGAGATAAACCATTTATAAGGGTGTTTGTAAATGTAGATGAAATACTTGAACAAACAAAGAAATATATTGAAGATAGAAAACCACAAGTTACTATATTTGAAGGTGCAGCTACATCAGACCCAGTTCCAGTAGAACCATATACTAATTCATTGAAAAAAACAATAGAGTTTTTTGGGAGAGAAGAAAAGGGAAGATTTAGATTTGTTACTAAATACAGTGATGTAGATAGCTTATTGGATGTCGAACATAATAATCATACAGAAATACGATTCAGTATAAACACTCCTAGAATTATAGAAGGACATGAACATTATACAGCGTCTTCTAATAAAAGAATAGAATCAGCTGTAAAACTTGCTAAAGCTGGTTATCAGATTGGTTTTATAATAGCACCTGTTTTTCTATATGAAGGTTGGAAAGAAGAATATAGAAGTCTTATTAGAAACATAAAAGAAGCTTTGCCAAAGGATTTTGATAAAAAAATTATATTTGAAGTTATATCTCATAGATATACAACTAAAGCAAAAAATAGAATATTAGAAATTTATCCAGATACACTATTACCAATGGAAAATGAAGATAGAAAGTTTAAATATGGTCAATTTGGATATGGTAAGTATGTATATGATAAAGAACAAATAGACGATATGAAAGATTTTTTTCATAAGGAAATAAATGAAGTATTTAAAAATAGCTTAATAAAATATATAATATAGCAAATCTTTGGATGAGATTTGCTATATTTTATGTTCATATGTATTTTATATTTGCTTAAAAAGTAATAAAACTCAGTATTATTAGATAAAAAATTAAAAAGGGCACTGTATATCAAGAACATTTTTTTAGCTTTGATAATATAAAGGTATACAATTAATAACAATATTAGGAGGTACTTATAACTTGCATGCATGGGAATCTATTCAAATCACATTAGACTTAATAGAAGAAAGGTTATCAGAAGAAATATCAATTAATAAGCTAGCGAATAAAGCGAACTTATCACTATTTTATTATCAAAGACTATTTAAAAGATTAGTCAATAAAACAGTAATGGAGTATATAAAACTTCGTCGTCTTGCAAAAGCTTCTGAACATTTAGCAGAACATAAGAATCGTATACTTGATGTAGCCTTAAGTTTTGGATTTGAAAGTCATGAGACGTTTACACGTGCTTTTAAAAAAGCATATGGATTAACTCCAGAAGAATATAGAACAAATCCAGTAAAACTTAATCAATTTGTTAAGCCAGAATTAATTTTAAATTATATTATGGTTGATGAAGGTGTACCATTAATTGCAGATGATATAGTAATTGAAGTAACTCGCAGAAAATTGAGTAATCCAAGGACTTTTATTGGAATAGAAGGAGAAATACCTATTTGTCAGCTAATGGGAGGTGAAACAACTGGTATCGCAACAGCGAAGGAATTATGGATGGAACTTGGAAATCAAAAACATAATATACCAAATCAAATTCAAGGTGGAAATGAATTTGCTGCTCTTTATATGGGAAATGCAAAAGAAGGAAATTGTATGTATATGGCAGGTATAGAAGTGGAGCCAGGTACATCGGTGGAAGGATATAGTACTTTTGAGTTACCAGCTAAAGAGTATTTAGTATGTGGATTTGAAGCAGAAAATTTTAATGAGTTAGTTGATTCAGCTGTTTTTAAAGCGGATAAGTTTATGGAAAGATGGATGAAGAATCATAATTTAATAGCCACTGATTTTGCGATTGAAATGTATTATCCTAATACACCTGAAGTGGCATATATGGAACATTGGACTATTCCAGTGCCTATTGAACAATAGAAAGGGTGATGAATATGGATTGGCAAGATATGTTTTTTCAAGATAATAAACCAACACTTGAGCAAATCAAAGAGTTTATCAATAGCCCCTTATGGGACAAGCTAAATAATGTTGTGACTTCAACTTATAATGTAGAACCTAAGCTTGAATATAGTAAATGTTCAATGCAAAGAGGTTGGAATATAAAGTACAAAAAAAGAGATAAATCATTATGTACTTTATATCCACAAGAGGGTTCTTTTAAGGCTTTGGTTATTGTAAATGAGAGTAATAGAGTAGAAGTCGATTTATTTATCAATACTTGTTGTGATTATATCAAACAAATATACAACGAGATAAATTTTTTTAATGGTAGTAAGTGGTTAATGATTCAAGTAGATAATATATCCGTATTGAATGATACACTTGAACTGATTAAATTTAGAGCTTAAGATATAAAACAGGATGATTTGTATACTCATCCTGTTTTATATTAATTTTTAATAACTTATATAAATTAGAAAAATTTTTGTATCTGTAAAAATAGGGGCTTTTGTTACACCTAATGGTCAAATATATGGTCTTGATGTCAATCATTTTAATATAAAAAATCATGTAATATAGGCTCTTAAGAGATTAAATCTAGATTACATAAAACCTTTATCAACCTGCAAGAATAGATTTAGCAATACAAGTAGAAGAGACTATAGGAGTTATTTCTGACTAGTAAAAGTACTCAAGTTACCAACTGCTAGAGAATTTAAGGGAAATAGCAGATGAAAAAGAAGCTACTATTCCACAAGTAGCTCTTGCATGGGTTTTATCAAAAGGGATGGTATTATAACTTTGGTTGGAGCATTAAGAAGGGTTACATTACTGGACTCTTTAAAATCTAAAGACATTAAATTGAGTGATAAAGATATAAGAAGAATTGAAAATGCTATAGACAAGAATAAAATTTGTTGCAAATAATCTAATAAACTTCAATTTACTTTCTTTTTCGACATTCCTTACAACTAAGTCCACACATATTTTTTTCTTGCATGTTGCTAGCTCCCCAATTAGCAAGTTGTTGTAAAATAGGCACAATACTTTTACCTTTACTTGTCAATGTATATTCAACTTTTGGAGGGATTTCATTATATTGTTTACGATGAATAATGCCATCAGACTCTAAGTCTTTTAATGATTGAGCTAACATAGTATTTGTAATTCCATCTAGTTTTCTTTTTATGCTACTATATCTAATCGGATTATCAACTGCTAACATACATATAATAGGTAATTTCCACTTACCACCGACAATATCTAATGCATAACGTATTGGACAGGTTAATTCTTCAATATTTGTAGTCATATTCTTTTCATTATCTAAATTCATTATAATTACTCCCTATTTATATTAGTATCTTTTTTATACTTTATCAGAAAAAACTGCATACTTGTTTTTTCTGTATTTTATATTAAAATTATATCAAAGGATAATCCTTAATACAAGTATTTAAAAGGGGTGTAAAAATTATGAAAGTATTAGAATTTTTGAACAAAGCGGGAGTTTATTATTTAGCAACAGCTGATGAGAACAATCAAGCACATGTGCGTCCTCTAGGATTTGTTATGGAATATGATGGCAAGCTTACATTTTGCACATCTAATCAGAAGGAGATGTTTAAGCAACTTATTTTTAATCCAAAGGTTGAGCTTTGCTGTATAGACCAAAACCTTAATACTCTACGTATTTTGGGTCAAGCAGTATTCGTTACATCAAAAGAGACACAAGCTAAGGCACTTGAAATAATGCCAAGTTTAAGCCAGATGTACTCTGTAGGAGATGGCAAATTTGAAATATTTTCTATTGATAAGGCAAAAATTAGTTGTTGTTCAATGAGTGGTAAAAAAGTTGATGTAGAACTTTAATTATAATTGAATTGACATCCATAATGAAAAGAAAGAAAACGTTACTACCGAAATATTGATAGATTTAATTTAAATGCAATGAAAAGATTTTTAAATAATCAATGTATAAAAATTTTAGCTACTAGATGTGCATTTCAATAATGACATATTATTTTGAATAATTACATAATAAAAATAAGAACAATTAAAATTTATTTTATGGTGGGATAGATTTCCTTTAAAAAATATTTTAACTATAGTTGATTTTTATTCAATTTGAAGAAAATATGATGATTATAAAAAATTGCTACTTATTATTTGCATATTTTGTATATAAATAATAAGTAGCATTACTTTATACATTAGTAGTGATAGAATATAAATTAATAGATAAAATATAAGTTTAAAAGGAGTGATATAAGATGAGCAAATATAGTTCTTTATGGGAATATGTTCAGAAAAATGGTAGTAAATCGTTTAAATTAACTTTTGAAGAAATAAAAGATATTGCTGGAATAGAGATAGAGCATTCGTTTTTGAAATATAAAATGGATAAGACTTTAAAACAAATAAAAGAGTAAAGTGATAAGATAATAAATATCTAATCATTTACTCTTTTTGTTTTATTTATTTAAATATTTTTATTTTAAGTTTCACCAATGAATAAAATATGCAATGGTCATAGATAGTTTTATATTTTATGACTACAATATATTTTATTCAAAGTAAAATAAATCTTCAAATTTTTTATCTAGAGCGATACATAAAATAAGTGCTAATTTTGCTGTTGGATTAAACTGACCTGTTTCTATTGAACTAATCGTGTTTCTTGATACTCCAACCATTTCAGCTAGTTGGCTTTGAGATAATTTTTTCTCTGCTCTTGCCGTTTTTAAGTGATTTTTTAATATTAATTCTTCATTCATACGTTTACCTCAAAGATGATAAAACAAAATTAGTTAATGAGAATATAGTTGAAATTAAGAAAATAATAGCCCAAATTAAATTCTTTTTTTCATGTGTGAATTGGTACTTTATTATATTTTCAGAAAGCCCAAATGTCCAAAATAAAGCAAGTATCGCATCGTTTTTTTGTCCAGTAAAGGCATTAAATATTTCAATGAAAAAGCAGACACATACGAAAATTGAATATCCTACTTTTCTACCCTTATTTTCAATATACTCTAATCCTTCATCTCTATTAGATTGACGACTTTTACTTAAAATTTCTTCTCTATTCATATAAGACACCTCCTATTTGGATGCCAAGTTTACTTGGTATTTTCATTATATCATACCAAGTTTACTTGTCAATAGATTTGACAATAAAACTTGGCATAAATTCACCAGATTTGTCTCTTTAAAATATATTTCAAACTCTACTTTGTATAACAGTTGAGTTTAATGCTTTATAATTGAAATATAATTTTTTTTAACTTGAAAGGAGTTTAATTTCTCAGACATATGAATATAGAGAAAAGTATTTAAAGAAATATCCTTATTTATTAGTTTATTAAATAGACTCTTCATTATAATTTCCTCATTTAATATAATATAAATAGTACTAAGGTTTTTATAAGAGTTAAATTAAGTATGTATTATTACTCAAATATTTGTATAATCAACATCTAGTAATTTACCTTTTTGTTGAAAATGATTAATAAGTTTTTTAGGATAATTCATTATTAATTCATCTGGAAAATTAATTTCTTTTAAGATATTCTCAGAATACTCATAATTACCTATATCAAAACAAATGTGAGCATCTGAAGTTAGTATGATTTTAGTACCATATTTTTTGCAAAGTGTGGCAATATACTTGCAATTATCCGAGCTACCATTTCTTGAGACACCTTTGATAGAACAATTATTTATTTCTATTAAGATATTCTTTTCCATGGTTAATTTAATGATTAATTCATAGTCGATTGGGTAGTTTGGGTTTCCAAGGTGGCCTAATATTTTAATATTATCATGCTTATTTATTGCATTTATTAAGGCTTTAGTATTATTCTCTAATGTATTTGGTGAAAAAACGGCTTCGTGAAATGACAAGATAAGATAAGTATATTTGCTTCACATTCTCTTAAGATTATAATGTTATTTATGATTCTTGGGATATTTTGAATGTTGTGAAAGTACCTTTTGTGGGGAGAACCAGGCATCTTAGGACCATGTTCAGATGTACCTAGTATCTTAATTCCATTTTCTTTACAATAATTAATATTTTCTAACAAAGTGCTATAGCCATGACCACTGACTATAGAGTGGGTGTGTAAATCTGATAAAAAATTCATATAAATTCCTCCTCTATAAAAGATGATGGTAACGTAATTTATATTATAAAACGAACAGGAAACAAAATCAATAGTTACACAATTAGACAAAAATATTAAAATATTATAGAATTAAGCTTAATAATATTTAACAGTATTACTGCTTATACGGGAGGTTAACTATGATACAAAAGAAGCTATCAAGGAAAGAAAAAGTTTTAATTTGCTTGAAAAGGTTAACAGAAGAACACTTGAACCTTAATAATGGCATTAGATTTGGATTTGATGCAGAATATATTGCTACTGAAGTAGGTATAAATAGAAGTAATGCTAGTAAGGAATTAAATCAATTAATAAAGGAAAGTACTATTATAAAGATAAAGGGAAAACCTGTTCAGTACTTATATAAAGAAAGTATTGAGAGTATTTTAGGAAAGAAACTAAATAAAGGGATATTTGATAATATTAACTCTATAAACGAATATAGTGAAAATGATTCTATCAAAGATGAGTATATTGTAGAGGGTATAAAAAAAGAGAACAATATTTTTAATTTAATAGGCTGTGACGGAAGTTTAAAGTCCCAGATAGAGCAAGCTAAAGCAGCAGTAATATATCCACCTAAGGGGTTGAGTACATTAATAATAGGACCTACAGGAGTTGGTAAATCTATATTTGCAGAATATATGTATAAGTATAGTTTAACTATAAAAGAAGATAGTGATAATACACCATTTATCATATTTAACTGTGCTGATTATTCTGATAATCAGCAATTATTATTAGCACAGCTTTTTGGATATGTAAAAGGAGCATTTACTGGAGCTGATAAAGATAAGTATGGTCTTGTACATGAGGCTAATAATGGAATATTGTTTTTAGATGAAGTTCATAGGTTATCTGCAGAGGGACAAGAAATGCTATTTCTGCTTATGGATAAAGGTATATATAGAAGGTTAGGAGAGGCTAATAAGGTACATGAGTGTAGGGTTATGATAATTGCAGCTACTACAGAAGACCCAGAGACAGCAATGTTGGATACATTTTTAAGAAGAATACCTGTAACTATAAAGATTCCATCTTTAGAGGAAAGAGGTTTTCAAGAGAGAATGAAGCTTATATGTTATTTTTTTAAAGAAGAAAGTATTAGGATTGGTGTTAAGGTAAAGGTTTCAAAGGAAGTTATTAAGGCATTTATTTTATATAAGTGTAAGGGAAATATAGGACAATTAAAAAGCGACATACAATTAATTTGTGCAAGAGCTTTTTTAGATTATATGACCTATAAAAGGGAATGTGTATATGTAAGACTCTCTCTTCTACCAAACAATATTAGAGAATCATTATATGGAAATAATAGAAAAGAGGAGTTTGTACAAAACTTCAGTTTTATTGGGAAAGATGATATTACTTTTTTACCAGAAAAAAAGAATTTTGAAAGTGAAAATTTATTAATAGAAAATAAAAAATATGATTTAGATTTCTATGGAATGATAAAAGAAACTTGGAATAAACTTCAACAAGAAGGTATTAAAGAGTCACAAATTAGAAGCGTTATAGATGAAGATATACAGAAGTATTCCTATAATTTAATGAATACTTTTATATATAATAGTAGTAATCAAACAGCCTATAACAATATTGTTAATGATTCAATTGCAACTACTGTGAAGTATATTTTACAAAAGCATGATAAATGGAGCAAAAGAGAAGGATTAGATAAATTAATAAAAGCTATAGCCTTACATATTCAGAATTTAATTGAAAGAATAAAGATTGGAAACATAGTAAAGCACCCTAATAAAGATGAAATTATGAAGGAAAGAGCATATGAATATAACATAGCAAAGGAAATATTATCTAACGTGTCGTTAATGTATGGAGTTGAGTTTCCAGAAGATGAAGCAATTTTTTTAGCAACGTTTCTTTATTTATCTTATGTGGGATTAAATGAGGAGAGTATAGCAATATTAGTTATAATGCATGGTGAATCTACGGCATCTAGCATGGTGAATGTAGCTAATACTTTACTGGATTGTAACCATGCAGTGGCAATCAATATGGGATTAGAAGATAGAGTTCAGGATATTTTAGTCCAAGCTGTAGAAATAGCCAATAAAATTGACAAAGGTAAGGGAATTTTAATTCTAACTGATATGGGGTCTATTTTAACATTTGCTAAAGTTATTCATGATGCTACTGGAAAAGAAGTAAAAGCAATAGATATGGTAAGTACACCTATTGTAATAGAAGCAACTAGAAAGGCTCTAACTCCGGAAATGACATTAGAGAAATTATATTTTAATATTATAGAATCTATAAAGAAACATTATGGAGATATGGAAATTACATATGCTGAAAAAGATAATGGTGGTAGATATTTTGATAGATTACTAATTGATAATATTAGTAAAACTTTGACTTTTTTAAATGGGGAAAAGGCTTATTTTATATTAAAAGAAGTAATTAATAGAATTAGCGAACATTATTCTTTAGTAATTCAAGATGAGCTTTTAGTAAAGTTTATATTTCATTGTTCATGTATGATTGAAAGAGTAATAATAAAAGAGTCTTTAGTTTATAAATTATATGAAGAAAGAATTGGTAGAAGTAAAGAATTATATTTAGTTATAAAAGAAAGTTTTAAGCTTGTAGAAGAGATATTCGATATAATTATTTCAGATATGGAATATGCAAATATATTAGATATATTTGAATCACAGTATGATACAGATAAATTCAAAAGTTGATACAAAATTTAAGGATAGCCAAAAGGCTACCTTTTTTTACTTCTTTTTGATACAGATTTAATACAGGTTTGAAAAAGGTTTTGATACATATTGAAAGAGTAAGTTTTTTTTTATAAATTAAGTGAAAAGGTTTAATTAAATCCCGTATAATAGCCATTTGTTATTGATACACATAAGTTGGCACGGCAGTTGCTTATATAAAAAGTGACAAGAAAAGTGAGGTGAGATTGGTGATAGGGATAATAGTTATGACTCATGGAAGTTTTAGTGAAGAAATTATAAAAAGCTGTGAACTTATTGCAGGACCAGCAGAAAGAACAGCAGCACTTAAACTAAATAGGAATGATAATATTGAAGACTTAAATAGAAATTTTGTAGAAAAGTTAAATGAATTAGATGAAGGTGACGGAGTTTTAGTATTAGCTGACCTATTAGGAGGTTCACCAAGTAATGTTGCAAGTTTAAACCTTAAAAAAGGTGGAAAGTTTCATGCACTTACTGGAGTAAATCTTACAATGCTACTTGAAGCTTTAATTAATAGAGAGGGAAAAAGTTTAGAAGAGTTAGCAGAGGCATGTATTGAAGCGGGGAAAACTGGTATAAATCATATTAATAAAGTTCTTAGCTCAATGTAATAGAAAAAGGAGTTCGATTAAAAATGTCTTTAGTAAAATATTGCAGATGTGATGATAGATTAATACATGGTCAAGTGATATATAAATGGGTTAAGTATCTAGGTGTTAAAAAAATAGTAGTAGTAGATGATGAAACAACCAATGATGTTATTGCTAAAGGTTTGGTAAAAATGGCAGCACCAAAGAATATTGATTTATCAATATTAACTGTAAGTGAATCAAGGAGGTATTTTTATAATAACCAAGCTGATGATAACGTTTTTGTATTAATTAAAAACTTAGATACTGCAAATAGAATGAGAGAAGAAGGAATTGATATTAAAAAACTTATTATTGGAAGAATACCTACAGGAATAGGAAAAAAGAAAATATCTCAAAATGTATACATTAATAAAAAAGAGTTTCTTTTAATAGATAAATTTATTAAAAAAAATATAAATGTATCAATTCAAATGGTACCTGATGAGGAAGAAGTAGAATTAAATCACAGTATTAATCGCTATAAAGGAGAGTTTGTTTAACAATGAATAAATATAAGGCAATCATACTTTGCCATGGAACTTGGGGAAAGGTATTAATAGAAGAAGCAAATAAAAATTTTGGATTGTCAAATCAATACGAAGTTTTATCACTAAGCTCTGAAAAAGATGTTTCTGTATTCATGAAAGAGGTTGAAGAAGTAGTAGATAAAGAGGATGTGAAAATTATAATAGCAGATTTGTATGGTGGATCTACATCAAGTGTTGCAATATCTGTTGCTATAAGAAGAGGGATAGATGCAATAAATGGACTTAGCTTACAGACAATTTTAATCGTAGATGAAGAATTAAGCAAAGAAGATAAAGTACATACATTACCAGAAAGAATCGTCAAAAAAAATAATAACCTTTGTGTGGATTTAATTAAGGAATTTAAAAAAATATAAATTATGAGGTGGATATAATGGCAAAAATAACATTAGTAAGAGTAGATCACAGATTAATTCATGGACAAGTTATAACAAAATGGGTGAAAATCGCTCAAGCTCAAAAAATAATAATAGTTGATGACTTCTTAGGTCAAGATGAATTTATGGCTGACATATATAAAATGGCAGCGCCATCAGGAGTAGAAGTAGTTATTTTAACAGCAGAAGATGCAGGACAAGCATTCCAAAACAATACTTTAGGAGATAAAAATATATTTATTCTATTTAAGAATGTTGATATGGCAAATAAGGCGTATAAGGCTGGACTTAAATATGAAAAGATTCAATTAGGAGGTATCCCAAATGAAGCAGGAAAGAAGATGGTATTTACAGCTGTTTCATTAGGAAATGAAGATGTAGAACAACTAAATGAACTTAATGAAGATGGGGTTGAAATAGTTCTACAAGTTATACCAGAGGAATCATCTATGACATATGAAAATGCGTTAAAGAAATTTAAATAAAAATTATAAATTAGGAGGAATTATAAATGGAATCTGTTTTGATGTTGGCAATTATAACAGGATTATGGTATTGGTTTGCAGCAGGTCTTGCAGGGTATACCCTTTTTTCAACACTAAAGTCCCCTTTATTTATAGGTTTTAGTCTTGGATTACTTTGGGGTGATGTAACAACTGGTATGATTGTTGGTGCAAGTATAGAAATGGTTTATCTAGGAATGGTAGCAGCAGGAGGAAATATTCCATCAGATAAATGTTTAGCTGCTCTTATTGCAATACCAGTAGCACTTCAAACTGGTGTTAATGCAGAAGTTGCAGTATCTATTGCGGTACCTTTAGGTGTTATAGGAGTATTAGTTAATAACTTAAGAAGAACTGGTAATGCTGTATTAGTTCATAGGGCAGATAAGTATGCCGAAGAAGGTAACACAAAAGGTATATGGAGATGTGCAACACTTTACTCTTTAATATTTGGGTTTGTTTTAAGATTTCCAATAGTTTTTGTATGTAACTTTTTTGGAGCAGATTTAGTTAAATCATTATTAGATGTTATACCACAATGGTTGATGAATGGATTAACAGTAATGGGTGGTATATTACCTGCATTAGGTTTTGCAACAACAATATTTACTATAGGTAAAAATAAATTCTTACCAATGTTTATTATAGGATTTTTTATGGTTCAATATTTTGAAATTTCAATTACTGCAGCTGCAATATTTGGTGTTTGTATAGCTCTTTTAGTTACATTTATGAAAGAAGATAAAAGGGTAGGTGAAGTATGATGCAAGAAATAAAAAATAAAGAAGTTAAAAATGAACAAGGTACAACTGAAGTTAATAAGACAAAAGTACTTACGAAGAAAGATGTAACAAAAACATATCTAAGATGGTGGTGGACAGCAGAATTATCTAACTCTTTTGAAAGAATGCAAGCATTAGCAGTTTGTGCAAGTTTCACTCCGGCTTTAGAAAAGTTATATAAGAAAAAAGAAGATTTAGTAGATGCGTTAAAGAGACACTTACAATTTTTCAATACTCAAGCTATATGGGGAGGTTTAATTCACGGTACAGTTTTAGCTATGGAAGAAGAGAAGGCTACTGAAGGAAAAATCCCAGGAGAAGTTATTTCAGGTGTTAAGAATGGGCTTATGGGACCTTTGGCTGGAATTGGAGATACTTTAGATTTTGGTACATTTCAAACAATATTCTTAGCTTTAGGTGCTTCATTTGGAGCAGAAGGAAGTGTTATAGGTGCATTTTTCCCAATAATGTTTAGTATATTACTATTTTGCGAAGGCTATTACTTATTCCATTTAGGATATTCTTTGGGTAGAGATTCAATTAAGAAAATTCTATCAGGTGGTATTGTCAATAAGATAATTGATGGTGCTTCAATTCTAGGAATGTTTATGATGGGAGCCTTATCTGCAACTACAGTTAAGCTTTCAACTCCATTATCATTTGATATTGGTGGTAAAGCAATTGTTGTTCAAGATACGTTAAACATGATTGCTCCAGGTTTATTACCACTAGGTGTTGTATTCTTTGTATATTGGGGAATGAAATACAAGAAGTGGACAATAACTAAGTTATTAGTAATTTTAGTTGTAGTAGCATTGGTAGGGTCATTCATTGGAATATTCTAATTTACAATGATTAAAATATAGAATTTAATTTTAGGAGGAGAAAGAAATGTCAGAAAAAATGTATACAGAAAAAGAATATTTAGAAGGAATTAGAGGAGCAACAGGAGAAAGAGCGGTATGGTTCTATCTTCTTATGAAAGAAGCTGAAAAATTAGGAGTTAATCCAGATGATGTATGTAAAGAAGCAATATATGGATTTGGTAAAATGAGAGGTCAAAAATATAGCGTAGCAGATACTCCAGGAAAAATGGCAGAAATGTTATATAACAGTAAAGGACAAAAAGTGTTTGAAATGGAATTAGTAGAAAATACAGATAAGAATGGAGTTTTAAAATTCCATCACTGTCCATTAGATGCTGCTTGGAAAGAATATGGATTAACTAAAGAAGAAAGAAAAGAAATTTGTAGATTAGCTTGCTACGGTGATTATGGAAGAGTTGATTGTGCACAAGGTGTTAGATTAGAGTTTGCTCAAAAATGTGCTCATGATGATGAAGTTTGCGAGTTAGTATTCACAAGAAAATAGTTTTTAATGCTAAAAGCCTGTTCTTTAAGAACAGGCTTTAAAAAAACAGAAAGTAGGTTGATTTATGGATATAAGTAGAAGTGTAGATAATAGTTTAAATAGAACAGTAGAATTCCTAAAAGAATTAATAAAAATTGATACACAACAAGGTGAACCTATTTCACAATGTCCTTTTGGTATAGGACCTAAAAAATCTTTAGAGAAAACTTTAGATTACTGCGCTAGTTTGGGTTTTAGCGTTAAAAATATTGATAATTATATTGGATATGCAGAAATTGGAGAAGGAGAAGAATTGATAGGGATTCCAATGCATTTAGATGTAGTTCCACCAGGAGATGGGTGGAGTGTAGAGCCATTTTCGGGAACAGTAATCGACAATATTATTTATGGAAGAGGTGCCGTAGATAATAAGGGGGCTGTGTCTATGCTTATACATGTATTGAAAAACATAGAGGATATGTATCCTACAATTAATAAAAGAATAAGATTAATTTTTGGTACAAATGAGGAAACAGGTATGGAATGTATCAAATATTACTTAGATAAAGGTGAAGAAATTCCAAGTATGGGCTTTACTCCAGATGCTATGTATCCAGTGGTTAATGGAGAAAAAGGAAGGGTTCATATAAGGATAGAAAAAGAGATTAAAATTGATAAAAGTAAGCCTTACATAATAGTAAGTGGAGGAACTAAAGAAAATGTTGTTCCATCTCATTGTACTGCAAAAATTATTAATGGAATTATTTCAGAGTTAACTACTAAAGGAGTAGCTACGCATGCAAGTAATCCTGAAAAGGGAGAAAATGCTATATCTAAAATGATAATAAAGATAGTTGAAGATAATATGGATTTTCAGTATAGAGAAGATATAGAATTAGTTTCAAAATACCTTTGTAGTGACTATTATGGAGATGCATTGGGGATTAATCAATATGATGAGGTATTCAAAAACACTACCTTAAATTTAGGAATATTAAAGGTAAATGAGGAAAAAATCGTATGTGAGTTAGATATAAGGTATGGTAAAAATATAGTTTTAAATAATATAATAGATAGATTCAAAAAGTTTTTTTGTAATGGTTGGAAAATAGAAGTTATTGCTCATAAAGACTTACATTATGTGGATGAGAGTAATTTAGTACTTAAAAAATTATTGAGAGCCTATGAAGAAGTAACAGATGAAAATGGATATACAATTGCTATGGGTGGTGGCACATATGCAAGTTGGTTTAAAGATATGGTGGCGTTTGGACCTAAGTTCTTAGCGTATAAAACTGGTGGTCATGGAGTAGATGAAAGAGTACCAATAAATCATATACGAAAGAATATGGAGATATATACCTTGGCTTTAATAAAACTATTAGAATTGTAAAAGGAGAAGAGACTTTATGTGCAAATATATAGATATCTTAAAAAGAGAGAAAAAATGAGTTCAACTTTATTTAAATGTTCAACATCATCAGATACTATTCAATCACCTAAAGATTGAATAGTATCTGATGATGTTGAAGAGAAAATAAGTATGAAATTATTAAAAAAGATTATTTTATAAAAGTTAAGGTTGAAAAGTTAATTGAATGGAATTAGCTAAATGGAGAAGACTGTATACTATCTAATAAAATAACAAAAGAGTGTTATAAAATTGGTTATATGATTAGAGAAAAGTCTATTGATACTTATCCAGATAGTGGATGGGGATTTATGACTTGGGATGAAAATGGAGAATAATAAAAATTATAGTTTATACAATTTAATAAGATATATGTACAAGCAGTTAATCTAAATGATTGACTGCTTTTCTTTTATAGAATTTTATATAATAGACAATTACCAATACATGATAATTGCATGTTACAATTAGAGGAATAAGTATGAATAATAACTTTATAAAAGAATTAAATGGAAAATTGAAGAGTTATATTCAGGATTTTAAAAAGAATATGAAATGAGAAATGAAAATAAGGTGCTTATATTAAAAGATATTTTATACAAAATGTTAAAAAACGTGATAAATAAAAACTGTATTTAGATAGATTAACTACTAGTTTTATATATAATATGGATTTTGTTTACAAAGTTTACATATTTTACAAATTATTTTTAAAATATATTTAAATATATATTTTAGATACTTGTTTATTTGTTTCTCTGTGGTTGATTTTTTCGTCAAAAGTCAACTTCAAATCGCTTGTTAGCTTTACATGTTTAAGGATATAATTATATATAAGGAGGGATTGACATGAATGAATTAAACATCGCAAAAACGCTGATTTTAAAGCGTAAAAAAAAAGGAATTACACAAGATGAACTTGCAAATTATATAGGAGTTTCTAAAGCTTCTATATCTAAATGGGAAACTGGAGTTTCCCAAAGTTAAAAATATAGAAATACAATCCGTGTTTACTTGCTTGCACCACAGCGATTTACTAATAAAGAAAAATTAAATGATTGATAGACTATGGAACGCCTAGAATGACGTTCCTTTTCTATTTCCAGCCGTTCCTAGTGGACGGCTATTTTATTACCCAAAACGAAAGGAGCATTAAGAATTATGAAAAAGATATTAAAGCGATTATGTACGGGCTTCCTAGCCTTTACAACCGTTCTTACTGCATTACCGACAATGGCTGTTCATGCGTCGGAAACACAGTATTGGACGGAGTCTGCCGAGCGTGTTGGTATTGTAGAACGTGTCAACAATGACGGCTCTATTACAGAAACGTTTAATGAGGGACACATGAAAGTTGAGGACGAGGACGCTTATTGTATCGACATCAACACAGCTTTCAAAAATGGTTATAAAACACGTTCTGACGCAAGCACCCGTATGAGTGCCGACCAGATAAGTGATGTTGCTTTATCTATCGAATATGTGAAGCAATACACCAACAGCCATAACGGAATAAGAAACAATCATGCCTACCTTTTAAGACAGCTTGTTGTGTGGCAAAGATTGAGTGTTCACTTAGGCTGGCAATGTGATAACGTGCGAGCTTCTTATGACGAAATACCAAAGGCAACGCAAGATGAAGTATTCGCAGGAGCAAAAGCCTTTGTGAAAGAAAACAAAGGACGTTATGACTGTGGCGGATATATCTATTCTGGCGAGGGTCAAGAGTTAGGGCAATTCTGGGCGAAGTTAGCTGTCGGAAATGCCAAACTTCAAAAGACTTCCACCAACGCCAATATTACAGACGGCAACGGGATTTACTCTATCGCTGGTGCAACGTATGGTGTGTATTCTGATAAAGACTGCACGAAACAGCTTGCCACTCTTACGACAGATACCAGCGGAAATACAGAAGCCGTTGAAGTAAGAGCCAGTACAGTATATATCAAGGAACTTTCTGCACCAGCAGGATTTAAAATTGATAAAACTATTTACAGTTTGAGTGTGGAGGCTGGAAAGACGGCAACCTTGAAAGTATCTGATACTCCAAAGGTAACAGATACCTTGATTGAGCTTTTCAAGATTGACATGGAAACACAGAAATCCAATCCACAAGGAAACGCTTCTTTAGAGGGAGCAGAGTTTACATGGAACTTCTACGCTGGCTACTACAACAAGGATAATCTTCCTGCCGAAGCAACTCGTACATGGATAACAAAGACTATCGCTGAAAAAGACAGCGACGATGCTATCCATTACATTACTCGTTTAGCTGACAAATATAAAGTATCTGGGGACAGCTTCTATACGCAGGACGGTAAAAACGTACTTCCATTAGGAACACTAACTGTTGAGGAAACAAAAAGTCCGTCGGGTTACTTGTTAGAGGGTGCATATATGCAGGCTGACGGTAGCGAAGAACAGATAAAAGGAATGTATCTGACACAGATTACAGAGGACGGCGACCTTGCCGTATTATCTGGAAGCAATCAATACCATGTTTCTGATAAAGTCATTCGTGGCGGTGTGAAAATCCAGAAACGAGATTTAGAAACCAAAGACACGAAAGCTCAAGGCGGTGCGACTTTGAAAGATACCGCCTTTGAAATCATTTCCTTAAATGAGAATACCGTCTTAGTTGAGGGCAAGTTATACAAGAAAAATGAAGTGTTAAAGACAATCCATACTGACATTGAGGGTATCGCTTCTACTTTTGCTGACCTATTACCTTACGGAAAATACAGATTGTCTGAACAAAAACCGCCAGAGGGATATTTGATTGACGGTGCAAAGCCGATTGATTTTGAAATCACAGAGAATGGAAAAATCGTTGATTTGACTGACGAAGCCCACTCTATCTATAACCAGATTAAACGTGGCGATATTGAGGGCGTAAAAATTGGTGCAGGTTCGCACAAGCGTCTTGCAGATGTTCCGTTTAGGATCACAAGCAAGACGACGGGCGAAAGTCATGTTGTTGTAACTGATGATAACGGACAATTCTCTACTGCTTCTGATTGGGCTTCCCACAAGCACAATACTAATGCAGGAAAAACAAGCGAGGACGGTGTGTGGTTTGGTACTTCTGAACCAGACGACAGCAAAGGTGCTTTGCTATATGATACCTACATCATTGAAGAATTACGTTGTGAAAGCAACAAAGGCTTCAAACTTATTCCACCGTTTAAGATTGTCATTTCCAGAAATAAGGTTGTGGTTGATTTAGGTACGCTGACTGATGAATACGAAAAAGAAATCACTATCCATACTACCGCTACCAGCAAGGACGGCGAAAAGACTATTCTTGCTGGGAAAGACGTAACTATCATTGATACAGTCAAATTAGACGGTCTTATCAAAGGGACAAAGTATCAGTTGAAAGGCTGGCAGATGTTAAAAGAAGAAAATGCAGAGCTAATCATCAATAACAAGCGTGTGGAAAATGACTATACTTTTGTTGCTGATGATGAAGCTATGAAAGTGGAAATCGCTTATACTTTCAATGCGTCTGCTCTTGGCGGTAAGAACCTTGTAACCTTTGAGGAATTATACGATTTAAGCAATCCAGAAGAACCCGTAAAAGTTGCGGAACACAAGGACATTGATGACGACGGACAGACAGTGCTTATCACAGAGCGTATCGTCAAAATTCATACGATAGCTACGGATAAAGACGGCAAGAAAGAGATTGAAGCTGGAAAAGATGTAACTATCGTTGATACAGTCAAGTTAGAGGGCTTAGAAGTCGGTACGAAGTATCAGCTTGTGGGCTGGCAGATGTTAAAAGAAGAAAATGCAGAGCTTATCATCAATGACAAGCGTATTGAGAATGACTACATCTTTACGGCTGACAGCGAAACTATGGAAGTTAAAATCGAGTTTACCTTTGACGCTTCCACTCTTGGCGGTAAACAGCTTGTAACTTTTGAGGAATTATACGATTTAAGCAATCCAGACAAACCTATCAAAGTTACGGAGCATAATGACATTGATGACGACGGACAGACAGTTACTATCAAGGAAGTACCAGAAACACCTACCCCAGAAGAACCAGAGAAGCCAACCACACCAGATACACCTACGAAAACAGACAGCCCCAAAACGGGCGACAATACAAATATCCTTGTCTTTGCAATTATGATGTTTGTTTCTGCTGGTGGTCTGGCTGGTACATACTTTTTCAAACGCCGTAAGATGAAGAAATCATAAGGCGGTAGCTGTATGAGAAAAGAAAAATCACGCTCTCCGCCGTAGCTTAGATAGGCAGACTATACCTATTCTGGCTTGTCTGCCGATTACCTGCAAGAACACGGATAGTCAAGGGTGCGTTAGCATTTATTTACCCTTTACTATCTGGGGGCTTGCGGGTACTTTCCTAAATGCCAGAATACACACATCAATCAAACTAAAAGAAAGAAACGAGGTAAAACAATATGGAATTAAAATATATCGTGCCGAATGTGGCACAGACTTTTGGAAACTTGGAATTTGCAGGGGAAAACAAAGTAGAACAGCAACGTATCAATGGGCGTTACACTCCCGTATCAAGAAGTTACAACTTGTATTCGGATATTCAGAGAGCCGACGACATTATCGTTGTATTGCCTGCAAAAGCTGGCGAGAAGCATTTTAAGCCAGAGCAGAAAGTAAAACTGATTAACCCACGCATTACCGCAGAGGGTTACAACGTCAAATGACGTGGATTTACAAACTACATTTTAATGGCTGATGATATGTTGCCAGCAGAAAGCAAATAAGGGGGTATTTGATTATGAGATTAGCAAATGGAATTGTATTAGATAACGAAAAAACTTTTGGAGTATTGAAATTCTCTGCACTTCGACATGAGGTGCGTGTAGAAAATGAGGACGGAACGACAAGTGATGAAATTAAGCGTCGTACTTATGATTTGAAATGTAGTGTGCAGGAACGCATGATACAAGTGTCAATCCCCGCTGATGTTCCCGTAAAGGACTTTCCTTATAATGCGGAAGTGGAGTTAATCAATCCCGTAGCTGATACGGTGGCAAATGCCAACTTTAGAGGGACTACGGTTGATTGGTACATCAAAGCTGATGATATTGTATTGAAGAACAAAGGCGGTCAAGCTGGAAATCCGCAGAACAACGCTCCGCAGGGACAGCAGAAAAAGTAAGCTGACAAACTAGTTTTTCATTGTAGCAGATATAAACAACTGTTATAATATGGATGTGGAAACAGTTAATTTAGACTTATAAAGGAGAAATGTGTATGCTAGATAAAATACCTAATGCAGAGGAAATGACTGCTTTGGTCGGACAATCATTATATAGTGTATGGAATGAATTGTGTGCCTTGATTGATGAAAAGTATGAAATGGAATGTCTATGGAATAAAGGTGGCAAAGCATGGAATTATGAATATAAGTATCGTCGAGGTGGCAAAACATTATGTGCCTTATATGCTAGAGAAAACTGTGTGGGATTTATGATTATCTTAGGTAAAGATGAACGGTTAAAATTCGATACAGATAGAGATAATTATTCAAAAGAAGTTCAGAGAATTTATGATGAAACAAAAACTTACCATGACGGAAAATGGCTGATGTTTGAGCCAACAGATACAACTTTGTTTGACGATTTTGTTAAACTTTTGAGGATAAAAAGAAAACCAAATAGAAAGTAGTTTATTACCACACCATTAGCAAATGGATAATTTCTTATAATAGCGGATATATGAAAATGCTGTCATGTGGACATAAAGAAAATTGGAAGTTGTGGAGGTGGCAAAAATGAAATTTAAAAACCCTATGTTGGTAGTAACTGATATAGATAAATCAGTTGAGTTTTATAAAAAGGTTTTTGGACTTCATGTCATTATGGATTTTGGAGCAAATAAAACTTTAACAGGTGGCTTAGCCTTACAGACAAGTGAAACATACAAAGAGTTTATCGGTACAAGTGATATTTCTTTTGGTGGTAACAATTTTGAAGTTTATTTTGAAGAAGATGATTTTGATAAATTTGCTGATAGGCTGAAAGAATATGATATTGAATATGTCCACCCTATTATAGAACATTCATGGGGACAGCGTGTAGTCCGCTTTTATGACCCAGATAAACATATTATCGAAGTTGGAGAAAACATGAAGATAGTGTGCAAGCGTTTCTTAAATAGTGGAATGACACCAGAACAAGTTGCAGAACGTATGGATGTACCTATGAAATTTATAAATGCTTGTATGCGATAAATTGAAAGTTAGGAGACTAATACTATGAAAGGATTTGAACGCAAAAATCAATTATTTTCTCTTTGCGGATTGAATTGCGGACTATGCCCTATGCTTTTGGGAAATTACTGTGGCGGTTGTGGCAATGGTAATCAATCATGCAGAATTGCAAAATGTAGTCTTGAACATGGAAAGATTGAATATTGCTATGAATGCAAACAATATCCATGTGAAAAATATCAACACATTGATGATTATGATTCTTTCATCACGCATAAACGGCGAAAAGCAGATTTAGAAAGAGCAAAAAACATAGGCATTGAGCAATACAATCTTGACCAGCAGGAAAAAACACAAATTCTTTCTTACTTACTTTCTAACTATAATGACGGGCGTAGAAAGACTTTCTTTTGTGTGGCAGTTAATTTATTAGAACTTTCAGAATTGCAAGAAGCAATGAAACAAATACAATCTAATGACGAATTGTCCTTACTACCATTTAAGGCACAATGCTTGTATGTGGTAGAGGTGTTTCAGAAGATTGCCGACAGAAGAAATATAAAACTGAAACTTATCAAGAAAAAGTGATTTTCAAATTTCAGTTTGACAATTTTATATCCATATACACAAAGTAGTTAGTCTATACGATTGACTGCTTTTTTCATATCCAGAAAGGAGTGACTGATTTATGAGAATGATTTTAAACAAAGGACACCGTATCAGAGCCAGCGATAAGCACCTTGTTTACCATTTTTCCATAAGGACGCTTCTGTTTGTATTCGTGGCGGTTCTCCTGCTACTGAATATCAAACAGCTCATGCGTACCGACTGGGAACATTTCAGCTTATTGGACAATGGCTTGACGCTTTCCCCTTACAACTTCATAACCATACTGATAGCGACTGGTGTTTGTGCATTGGTCGCTTTTTGGTATTACCGCTTCTGTTACGACAGTTTCAAGAAGCTCCTGCACCGTCAAAAGCTGGCAAGAATGATACTGGAAAACAAGTGGTATGAAGCAGATACCGTACAAGACAGCGGTTTTTTTACTGACCTGCAAAGCAGATCAAGGGAAAAAATCGTCTGGTTTCCAAAGATTTACTATCAAATGGAAAAGGGATTGCTTCATATCCGCTGTGAAATCACATTAGGGAAATATCAAGACCAGCTTTTACGGTTAGAGGATAAGCTGGAAAGTGGCTTGTATTGTGAACTGACCGATAAGACTTTACATGACGGTTATATCGAATACACCATGCTTTATGATATGATAGCAAACCGCATTACCATTGACGAAGTGAAAGCAGAAAATGGCTGTCTTAAACTGATGAAAAATCTTGTATGGGAATATGACGCACTCCCTCACGCTCTGATTGCTGGTGGGACTGGTGGCGGTAAAACTTATTTTTTGCTGACGCTCATTGAAGCCTTACTGCATACCAACGCTGTGCTTTACATCTTAGACCCAAAGAATGCTGACCTTGCCGATTTAGGAACAGTTATGCCAAATGTTTATCATACCAAAGAAGAAATGATTGATTGCGTCAATGCCTTTTATGAGGGAATGGTACAGCGAAGCGAAGAAATGAAGCGACACCCAGACTATAAAACGGGCGAAAACTACGCCTATCTTGGTTTACCGCCCTGCTTTCTTATCTTTGATGAATATGTGGCGTTTTTTGAAATGCTGGGGACAAAAGAAAGTGTGAGCCTACTTAGCCAGCTAAAGAAAATCGTCATGTTAGGACGACAAGCAGGATATTTCCTTATTGTTGCCTGCCAGCGTCCAGACGCAAAATATTTCTCGGACGGTATCAGAGATAATTTTAACTTCCGTGTTGGCTTGGGGCGTATCAGCGAATTAGGTTACGGTATGCTGTTCGGTTCTGATGTGAAAAAGCAGTTTTTCCAGAAGCGTATCAAGGGACGTGGCTATTGTGATGTGGGAACAAGCGTCATAAGTGAATTTTACACACCCTTAGTTCCAAAAGGACATGATTTTTTGCAGACCATAGGCTCTCTTGCATACGCAAGGCAGGACGGGACGGCGACGTGCGAAGCGAAAGGCGACGGCACGGACTAGCCGTTGCTGGTGTGGCGTTAGCCACGCCAGCACATACAAGCCCCTCATTATCTAACAGAGGGGCACAATTACGCTGGAAACTGGTTCAAAAACCTTTGGAAGTCCGCTAAGCATAAGGGTTTTCTTTGTTTTCAGCCGTTTGTGATAATCGCTTGAAAATATCACAAAATCACAAAAATATCACGATTGGGGGTATGACAACTGAATGATACTGATTTTCTCAACGCCTTGAAAGCCAAACGCAGTGATTACGGCGTATCGCAGACAAGGCTTGCAATCATGGCTGGTATCAGCCGTGAACACCTTAGCCGTATCGAAGCTGGCAAGGTCAATCTGACAAAGGAAATGCAGGAGAAACTTCTGGACGCTGTGGAACGGTTCAATCCCGACGCTCCTATGTTCCTGCTCTTTGATTATGTGCGTATTCGATTTCCCACGTTGGATATACAGCACGTTATCAAGGACATTCTAAAGCTGAATGTAGACTATATGCTTCACGAAGATTTCGGGCATTACAAGTACACCGAACATTACTATATCGGGGACGTGTTCGTTTATACTTCACAAGACAAGGAAAAAGGTGTCCTGCTGGAACTGAAAGGCAAAGGCTGTCGCCAGTTTGAAAGCTACCTGCTGGCACAAGAGCGAAGCTGGTATGACTTCTTCATGGACGCACTGGTTGAGGGCGGTGTGATGAAACGCCTTGACCTTGCAATCAATGACAGAACGGGCTTGCTGGATATTCCAGAACTGATAGAGAAATGCAAGCATGAGGAATGTATTTCTAAATTCCGTTCTTTCAAGAACTATGGTTCTGGGGAGCTGGTAAAGCATAACGAAGTCAACAAGGACGGCATGGGACACACGCTTTACATTGGTTCATTTACCAGTGAAGTGTACTTCTGTGCCTATGAAAAGAATTATGAACAATCCTCAAAATTGGGAATACCGATTGAGGAAGTCCCCATTAAAAACCGATTTGAGATACGTTTGAAAAATGAACGTGCCTACTATGCCGTGAGAGAACTGCTGACCCACTACGACGCAGAGCTGACGGCATTTTCTATTATCAACCAGTATATCCGCTTTGCTGACAAGGAAGCGGACAAGCGAAAAAGCGACTGGAAAACCAACGCCCGCTGGTCTTGGTTCATTGGCGAGGGACGACCGCCCGTGAAGCTGACGACAAAGCCAGAGCCTTACACTCTGCAAAGGACGCTTAACTGGCTACAAAGGCAGGTTGCCCCGACCTTGAAAATGCTGAAACAGATAGACGCAGGCAATCAGACAGAGTATCTCAAAACCATTGAACAGCAGGCAAAGCTGACGGATAAGCACAAGCAGATAGTCAAACAGCAAACGGCTTCGGTGGACGAACTGATAGAACAAGAAAAGGCGTGATTGATTATGTGGGAATCGATTAAGGACTTACTGCTGGTATCACTTGGCGTGAGTATCGGCGTGGTTCTGATGTGTATTATGAGTGTCGGAAAGGAAGCTGACCGACACATGATGGAATTAAAAGAAAGCGAGGAAAAATAAATGAATTTCGGACAAAATTTGTACAACTGGTTTTTAAGCAACGCACAGTCTTTAGTGCTTATGGCAATCGTCGTAATTGGTATCTACTTAGGGTTTAAGCGTGAGTTTTCAAAACTTATCGGTTTCTTAGTAGTTGCCTTAGTTGCTGTTGGATTGGTATTCAATGCTGGCGGTGTCAAAGATGTGTTGTTAGAGTTATTCAATAAGATTATTGGTGTGTAAAAGTTTATTGTAGTGCTGGTATGAGAATGATATAATATGAATACGAAAACACTAAGGAGTGATTTTATGAAATTATGTATTGTATTATCTCCATACAAGGCTTAATGGAATAGACTTGCATGGAGTGGTATATTAGCCAGAGAGCCTTGCATTTAATGAAATTTTAAAATGTAAAGGAGAATGGATATGGAATACAAATATACAAAAATTGATTTGAATGAATGGAAAAGAGGTAAACTGTTTCAAAATTACATTGATAATATGCGTATTGTTATGAGTTTGACCGTTGATATTGATGTGAGAAAACTGATTAAGTTTACAAAGAATAATGACTTGAAGTTTTATCCCGTTATGATGTGGATTGTTTCAAAAGTCGTTAATGCACATGATGAATTTAAGTATGGTTGGGACAACAATGGTAATTTAATAAGGTGGAATTTTATTTCTCCGTCGTATACTGAATTTCACAAAGAAGATGAAAATTTCACAAAGTTGAGTACCGTTTATTGTGATAACATATTTGAGTTTTATAATCAATTTATGCTAGATAGAGAGAAATTCAAAAATAAACGGGCTTTTGTAGAAAATCAACCTTTGAATTTTTTTGATGTATCTTGCTTACCGTGGGTAAAATATAATCATTTTGATGTTCATGTTTTTGATGAGGGAAAGTTTCTTGCACCCGTTGTTACTTGGGGAAAGTATGAATTAGAACAAGAAAAATACATTATGCCTCTGACTATGAATATACACCATGCCGTAGCAGACGGTTTTCATTTATCCAGATTTTTTAATGAAGTACAAGAATTGATAAATACAATTTAACAACTTCATACCAGCACACATACAAAGCAGTTAGTCTTAGGATTGACTGCTTTTTCTATATCTAAATTTAAGATTGGAGTGATGATTTGAAAGATATATTTTCGGATATGCAGGCAACTATCGACTGTACCTATATTTCAGATTTGCTACATCATAAGCGTAAAGTATGGCATGAAATGAAGCGACTGAACCTTGCCGATTATCCACAGAAACAATTAGAAGATTTTTTAAAGTATGTGTTTGGTACAAACTACCAGACATTGACCGTTGTTATGGAACAACAGAAAGGACGTGAGGAACAATGCAGGAAACAAGGGTGCTGGTGGAAACGAGAGGAACAACTGGCGAAGAAACAACGTCATACTGGTTCGACCTGCCGATAGATGTTGCAGAGTTTGAAAAAAAGATAGGTGTCGGTGCAGAAAGTCAAGATTACCGCATTATTGAAAAGGTGTTGCCTTATGCTGATGATGTACACGAACATACCAGTATTTATCAACTGAACGAGCTGAATTTTATGTATCAGCGACTACCCG
This sequence comes from Clostridioides sp. ES-S-0108-01, assembly GCF_020662285.1. Classification (NCBI taxonomy): domain Bacteria; kingdom Bacillati; phylum Bacillota; class Clostridia; order Peptostreptococcales; family Peptostreptococcaceae; genus Clostridioides; species Clostridioides sp. ES-S-0108-01. Next base: position 88,009 of record NZ_JADGMN010000011.1, read on the forward strand.
ACTATATCAAAGAAGAATACAAACAACTTCTTTCTTATTATGAAAATCTGGAAGAACTCTACAATAACAGATACGGGGTTATCTCTTATCCAGACTGTAAGAGCATGATTGACGTTGCCCGTGTTAAGCTGGCGAATAGTCCTGCTTTTCAGAGCTTATCTGAAGATTGCCAGACTTATTATTTCGATTATGAAGAATACGCTAATCATTTGCAGGAAAACGGGCGTTTCTTGGAAACAGACCACGGTATCTTTGAGATACCGCTGTAAGAAATGAGGGTTGCTTATGATTGATGATATGAGGGTATATATTGCTAATCTTGGAAAATACAATGAGGGCTATCTGGTTGGCGACTGGTTCTCTTTCCCTATTGATGAGGACGACGTAAAAGAGCGTATCGGCTTGAATGAGCGATACGAAGAATACGCAATCCATGATACCGATAACTTTCCCATTGAGATTGGCGAATATATCTCTATCGAAGAATTAAATGAAATGTACGAACTGATTGAAGAATTGCCCGACTATATCATGGACGCATTGGACGAATTTATCAGCCACTTTGGGACACTGGAAGAAGTCGTGGAACACAAGGACGATATTTACTATTATCCCGACTGTGACGATATGACAGACGTTGCCTACTACTACATAGATGAATTGCAGGCATTGGGGGAAATACCCTCACAGTTACAGAATTATATTGACTATGAAGCCTACGGCAGAGATTTGGATATGGGCGGTTGCTTCATCACGACAAGCCGTGGTATCTGCGAGATACCATATTAAAGCTGGAAGATCAGCGACCTAACGGGTTGCTTCTGACAGCTTTTTCTATTGGGGACAGTCTGAAAACGGCTGTCCTTTTCCATTATGAGAAAGGAGTTGAAACGAAAACATGAAAAAGATTAAAAGCTACACGGGTATCTGGAACGTGGAAAAAGTCTTGTACGCAATAAATGACTTTAACCTGCCTTTTCCCGTTACTTTTACACAGATTACATGGTTTGTGATAACCGAGTTTATCATCATTCTATTTGGGGACTTACCACCTTTATCCATGATTGAGGGAGCATTTTTGAAATACTTTGGTATTCCCGTGGCTCTTACATGGTTTATGTCGCAAAAGACCTTTGACGGCAAGAAACCATACAGTTTTCTAAAGTCCATGATTACTTACGGACTTCGACCAAAACTGACTTATGCAGGAAAAGCCGTGAAACTGGATAAGCAGGTACTACATGAAAATATCACGGCAGTAAGGAGTATAAGCTATGTTCCCGATTAAATATATCGACAATAACCTTGTCTGGAACAAGGACAATGAGGTGTTCGCCTACTATGAGCTGATACCTTACAATTACAGTTTTCTATCCGCTGAACAGAAATTTATTGTGCATGACAGCTTCCGACAGCTTATCGTACAGTCCCGTGAGGGCAAGATACACGCCTTGCAGATTGCCACGGAAAGCTCAATCCGCAGTATGCAGGAGCAGTCAAAAAAGCTGGTTACGGGACGCTTGAAAGAAGTTGCCTACCAGAAGATAGATGAACAGACCGAAGCGTTAGTAAGCATGATTGGGGACAATCAAGTAGACTACCGCTTTTTTCTTGGCTTCAAGCTCATGGTAACAGACCAGAACATGAACCTAAAGACCATGAAGCAATCGGCGTTTCTGACATTCAAGGAGTTTATCCATGAAGTGAATCACACGCTGATGAATGACTTTGTTTCCATGCCGAATGATGAAATCAACCGCTATCTAAAAATGGAGAAGTTATTGGAAAATAAAATCAGCCGACGCTTCAAGGTGCGACGCTTGGAAACAAACGACTTCGGGTATCTGATTGAACATCTTTACGGCAGGGACGGTATCGCCTATGAAGATTATGAGTACAGCTTACCAAAGAAGAAACTGAAAAAGGAAACACTGATAAAGCACTATGACCTGATACGACCTACACGTTGCCTTGTGGAAGAAAGCCAGCGACATTTACGCTTGGAGCATGAGGACAGCGAAAGCTACGTTTCCTACTTTACCGTCAATGCGATTGTCGGCGAGCTTGATTTTCCGTCCAGTGAAATCTTCTACTTCCAGCAACAGCAGTTTACCTTTCCCGTTGATACCAGCATGAATGTAGAAATCGTGGAAAACCGAAAGGCGTTATCCACTGTCCGTAATAAGAAAAAGGAATTGAAAGACCTTGATAATCACGCCTATCAGTCTGGCAGTGAAACCAGCTCAAACGTGGTGGACGCATTAGACAGTGTGGACGAGCTGGAAACGGATTTAGACCAGTCAAAAGAAAGTATGTATAAGCTTTCTTATGTTATCCGTGTATCAGCTCCCAACCTTGACGAGCTGAAAAGACGCTGTGATGAAGTCAAGGACTTCTACGACGATTTGAACGTCAAGCTGGTGCGTCCTGCTGGCGATATGTTAGGACTTCACTCGGAATTTCTACCAGCCAGCAAGCGTTACATCAATGATTATGTGCAGTATGTAAAAAGTGATTTTTTAGCAGGGCTTGGCTTTGGAGCAACACAGCAATTAGGGGAAAATACGGGCATCTATATTGGTTATTCCGTTGATACGGGACGCAATGTATATCTGCAACCGTCCCTTGCCAGTCAAGGTGTAAAAGGTACGGTTACAAATGCCCTTGCTTCTGCCTTTGTAGGAAGTCTTGGCGGTGGAAAATCATTCTGTAACAACCTGCTTGTCTATTATTCTGTGCTGTTTGGCGGTCAAGCGGTAATCTTAGACCCGAAAAGTGAGCGTGGCAACTGGAAAGAAACGCTCCCAGAAATCGCCCATGAAATCAATATCGTGAACCTAACCAGCGATAGAGAAAATGCAGGGCTTCTTGACCCGTTCGTAATTATGCAGAATGTCAAAGACGCTGAAAGTCTGGCAATCGACATACTCACATTCCTTACGGGTATTTCCTCAAGGGACGGCGAGAAGTTCCCCGTTCTTAGAAAAGCGGTGCGTGCCGTTACCCAGAGCGACCAGCGAGGATTGCTCCATGTGATTGAGGAATTACGAAAGGAAGATACGCCAGTATCAAGGAATATTGCCGACCATATCGACAGCTTTACAGACTATGATTTTGCACATCTGCTGTTTTCGGACGGTACGGTGGAAAATGCAATCAGTTTAGACAACCAGCTCAACATCATTCAAGTAGCCGACTTGGTACTGCCAGACAAGGACACGACCTTTGAGGAATACACGACCATTGAATTACTGTCCGTTTCCATGCTGATTGTAATTAGTACCTTTGCCTTAGATTTCATTCACAGTGATAGGTCAATCTTTAAAATCGTGGACTTGGACGAAGCATGGGCGTTCTTAAATGTGGCACAAGGCGAAACGCTCTCAAACAAGCTGGTGCGTGCTGGTCGTGCTATGCAGGCAGGTGTCTACTTTGTAACGCAATCTTCGGGCGACGTGTCAAAGGAAAGTCTGAAAAATAATATCGGTCTAAAATTCGCTTTCCGTTCTACTGACATTAACGAGATAAAGCAGACCCTTGAATTTTTCAGCATTGACAAAGAGGACGAGAACAACCAGAAGCGATTGCGTGATTTGGAAAACGGACAATGCCTATTACAAGATTTATACGGACGTGTGGGCGTGGTGCAGATACACCCAGTTTTTGAAGAATTACTGCACGCCTTTGATACCAGACCGCCGATACAGAGAAATGAGGTGGAATGATGAAAGAAAGGATAAAAGGTGCGTTCACAAGAAGAAAGATATTCCACTTTCCCAAAATGGCTCTGTTTGTCGTGGTACTGTCCCTTATCCTGCTTTCAGTCTTGGGAACGGTGGCACACGCTACGGGACTTGTGGACGACACTATCAATACCGAAAATCTGTACTCTAAATATCCGTTAAGCAACTATCAGCTTGATTTCTATGTGGATAATAGCTGGTCGTGGCTACCGTGGAACTGGCTGGACGGTATCGGAAAATCGGTGCAATACGGGCTGTACTGCATTACTAATTTCGTCTGGACTATTAGCTTGTATTTAAGCAATGCCACGGGCTATGTGGTGCAGGAAGCCTATAAGTTAGATTTCATCAATGATATGGCAGACAGTATTGGAAAAAGCATACAGACCCTTGCAGGTGTTACCGAAAACGGCTTTTCAACTTCTGGCTTTTATGTGGGCTTCCTACTTCTGATTATTTTAGTGGTAGGTATCTATGTAGCCTATACGGGACTGATAAAGCGAGAAACCAGCAAGGCACTACACGCCGTTATCAACTTTGTTGTGGTGTTTCTGGTATCGGCTTCTTTCATTGCCTATGCACCCGACTACATAAAGAAAGTGAATGAATTTTCATCAGACATCAGTACCGCTTCTTTAGACTTAGGAACAAAAATCATGCTTCCCGACAGCGACAGCAAAGGCAAGGACAGTGTGGACTTGATAAGGGACAGCCTATTTTCCATACAAGTACAACAGCCGTGGCTACTCTTACAGTTTGGCAACAGCGATATAGAGGAAATTGGTTCTGACCGTGTGGAAGCTCTGGTATCGGCAAGCCCAGAGGATGAGGACGGCGAAACAAGAGAAAATGTGGTAAAGACGGAGATTGAGGACAACGACAACAACAATCTGACGATACCGCAGGTCGTGAACCGTTTAGGCATGGTATTCTTCCTGCTTATCTTCAACTTAGGGATAACTGTATTTGTATTTCTGCTTACGGGTATGATGTTGTTCAGCCAAATACTTTTTATTATCTTCGCTATGTTCCTGCCTATCAGTTTTCTACTAAGTATGATACCGAGCTATGAAAGCATGGCAAAGCAGGCAATCGTCCGTGTATTCAATACGATTATGACAAGAGCTGGTATTACGCTGATTGTAACGGTAGCTTTTAGTATTTCCAGTATGTTCTACAACATATCTACGGACTACCCGTTCTTTATGGTGGCGTTCTTGCAGATAGTGTGTTTTGCAGGTATCTATATGAAGCTGGGCGACTTGATGAGTATGTTCTCTTTAAATGCTAGTGACAGTCAAAGCATGGGACGCCGAATATTCCGCAGACCGTATCTGTTCATGCGACATAGAGCTAGACGTATGGAACATCGACTTGCAAGGGCTGTTAGTGCTGGTGGTGTCGCTGGTGCGGTAGCTGGCGGTGTCGTTGCCAGTTCTAAATCTACACGCCAGAATGGAACAAAGGGCAATCGTGGAAATGCAAGTTCCAGCATGGGACAGAAAGCTGGTTCTGCCGTTGGTGCTGTCCTTGATACGAAAAACAAGGTCAAGGATAAGGCAACCGCTGTCAAAGAAAATATCAAGGATATGCCGACACAGACCGCCTATGCGGTTCACTCTGCCAAAGAAAAGGCAAAGTCCAGCGTGTCCGACTTCAAACGTGGCGTGGTGCAGGAAAAGGAAAATCGCCAGTCTGAACGTTTAGAAAAGCAACAGCTCCATAGACAGAATATCGCCGACAAACGTATGGAACTTCAAAAAGCACAGGAAGCAAGGCAGGCAGGTAAGAAAACGGACGGATCAGCGACAAGCGGAGCTACCCGTCCCCATGAAAGACCAGCTACCACTTCTAAGGTCAATGTAGAAAAACAGCAGGAAGTCAAACGTCCTGCCACAGCTTCTACGGTTAAAAATGATGAACCTATCAAGAAAAATGTTGTCAAGGAACGTCCGCTATCTTCTGGTGGTTCATCAGCAAAGACCGTCAATCAAGAAACCGTAAGGCAGAATTACAAGACTGACCGTGTTGTGAAAACAACCACACAAAAGCAAACACAGCAGAGTATCGAGAAGAACAAGCGAACCCTATTTAAGAAAGGACAAAGGAAGAAATGAAACTAAGACATATCGCTATTATTGGCAGTCTGTTTCCTATCCTCTTTTCTATTGTGCTGTTCTTTGGAGTTCTGATTAGTGCCGAGGACGACGACGGGAACGGTGGTTATTCTTCCAGTTATGCAGGCATGAACCTATCTACCGAGGTGTTGAAACATCAGCCTATGGTAGAAAAGTATGCCAAAGAAAACGGTATTTCCGAGTATGTCAATATCCTGCTGGCAATCATACAAGTGGAAAGTGGCGGTACAGCCGAGGACGTTATGCAAAGCTCGGAAAGTCTGGGACTACCGCCTAACTCACTAGATACGGAAAGCTCAATCAAGCAGGGGGTGTAAATATTTTGCGTCCCTGCTTTCTTCCTGCAAAAATCAAGGTATCAGTGATATAAATGTCGTGATACAATCCTATAACTATGGCGGTGGCTATGTTGGCTATGTGGCAGGAAACGGAAAAAAGCATACGTTCAACCTTGCAGAAAACTTCGCAAGGGATAAGTCGGGCGGTCAAAAAGTAACCTATACGAACCCTATCGCTGTAGCAAAAAACGGGGGCTGGCGTTACGGTTATGGAAATATGTTCTATGTGGAGCTTGTGAATCAGTACCTTATCGTCAATCAAGTATCGGGCGAGCTGGCACAAAAGATAATGAATGAAGCGTTGAAATATCAAGGCTGGAAGTATGTGTATGGTGGCAGTAACCCGAACACTTCTTTTGATTGTTCGGGATTGGTACAGTGGTGCTATGGCAAGGCTGGTATCTCTTTACCGAGAACGGCACAAACGCAGTATGACGCAACACAGCATATCCCACTGTCGCAAGCAAAGGCTGGCGATTTAGTCTTTTTCCACAGTACAGACAATGCAGGAAGCTATGTAACCCATGTCGGTATCTATGTAGGAAATAATCAGATGTATCATGCAGGCGACCCTATCGGATATGCCGACCTCAATAATGCCTATTGGCAACAGCACTTGATTTGTGCTGGAAGAATAAAACAGTAGAAAGGATTGGAAACCATGTTTAAAAAGAAAGAAAAACCAGTAAAAGAAAAAAAGGTGCGTACTGTAAAAGTAGGTACACATAAGAAATCTGTGATTGCTCTGTGGGTGGTGCTTATCGCAAGCGTGAGCTTTGGCGTGTATAAGAACTTTACCGCTATTGATATGCACACGGTACATGAAACAGAAACCATTCAGCTAAAATTGAACGACACCAACGGGATTGAAAATTTCGTCAAAAACTTTGCGAAGTCCTACTACACATGGGACAACAGCAAAGAAGCTATCGAAGCAAGGACGCAGGCTATCAGCGGTTATTTGACAAAGGAATTGCAGGACTTGAACCTTGATACCATAAGAACAGATATACCGACCAGCTCCACCGTTACGAATGTGCTGATTTGGGATATAGAACAGTCTGGAACGGACGATTTTATTGCTACCTACGAAGTAGATCAGCAGATAAAAGAGGGCGAACAGACAACGAATGTCAAGGCGACCTATACCGTCAAAGTCCATGTGGATAAAGACGGCGATATGGTAATCATTCAGAACCCAACCCTTGCACCAGCGATTGAGAAATCCAACTATGAACCAAAGGCACAAGAAGCAGACGCAAGTGTGGACGCTGATACCGTGAATGACGCTACGGCATTTTTAGAAACATTCTTTAAGCTGTACCCGACAGCAACCGAAAAAGAACTTGCCTACTATGTAGCTGGCAATGTGCTTGAACCTATCGGTAGGGACTACCTTTATTCTGAATTAGTCAATCCCGTATTTACGGCTGACGGGGACAATGTGAAAGTCAAGGTTGCCGTGAAATTCATAGACAATCAGACAAAGGCAACGCAAGTATCACAGTTTGAGCTAGTGCTACATAAGGATAGTAACTGGAAAATTGTAAGATAACATAGTAAAAGGCAGATACACCGTGCCGTGGTTATCTGCCTTAGTTGTTATCTATTTTAAATTGTTTTTTTAGAATGTCCTTTAAAGCAAAATATTCTGACGGAAGCTTATTCATAGCAATCCACATATGAATTGATGTATATTGCAAATCTTCAATATAGAAGCTATTGATATTTTGTTTATCTGCTAAAATATATTTTGGTAATAATGATATTCCACCGCCCATAGCAACGGTATTAAGAATTGCTTCTACAGTATCTAATTCAATTATCATTGGTGATTTCGATTGATGTAAGTTCCACCAATCCAAAAGAGCTTTTCTGTAGGGGCAGGACTTGATATTATTTATGATAATTGGATATGTAAAAATATCATTTATGGAATTGCAGGAGCATGGAGTTGCGAGCATTAAATTTTCTTGAAACTCCAAAATCTGCTTACCTTGTGTAATATTGTGGGTACTGTTAGTGATTATACAATCTAATAGTCCATTAGATAGACTCTGGTCTAATTCGTCTTGGTTTAGTGTGGAAACTGACAATGACACATTTGGAAACTGTTTTTGATATTCAATGATACATTTGGGCAATAAATAACCAGCTATTGTCTGTGTTGTGCCAATTTTTAAAGTTTTAGGATTGTTCTGAAAAGATTGTAACGTCTTATCTAGTAAAGAGATTATCTTTTCTGCTTGATACAGTAATTTTTCTCCATCTTTTGTGAGGGTTACGCCTTTGCTATGGCGAATGAATAGTGTCGTGTTTAATTCGCTTTCCAGTTTTTTGATATGTGCAGTAATATTAGATTGAACATACCCCATACTTTCAGCAGTTTTTGATATTGATTTTGTATGAGCAACTTCTCTAAATATTCTAAGTTCCAGACTTTCCATAATAGCACCTCCATTATTATTTAAAATGATATCTATCATCATTTACAACTATTATACACATAACGAACTAAAATGTATAATTAAATTGTAATTTGAAGCAGAATAGCTGATAAAGAAAGAAGGGAAAAATAATGATTGCTATGCAATATAAGATTTCACTACCAGATAACTACGACATGAACGTGATTAGACAGCGAGTAGCTGATAATGGACATAGAACGGATGGCTTTCAGAATTTGATATTTAAAGCATACCTCATATCTGAAAAAAAAGATTCTTCAAGGAGTTGTAATGAGTATTCTCCACTATATGTATGGAAGAATAATGAAGGTATGAACAAATTCATTTTTGATGGTTATTATGATAATATTTTGAGTTCATTCGGTTGGCAAAAAATAAATATAGGTATTCCAATAACATGTTGTTTGGGAAAAGACTTTAATCTGTCAAAGTTTGCTCTTGAAATTGAACATGAAATTACACCAATGGAACAAATGAAAGCTATAAATTTTTCATTGGATAAAGATGATTGTACAGGTAAAGTGTTAATATATAATCCAGACAAATGGAAATATGTAGAATACTATTTCTATAAAGATAGACCTATTAAAAAAACTATTGGAAAAATTTATTCAATATTGCATTTGTCACAATAAAATATGTTTTGAAATATTGAACTTAAATATGTAAAAAAACAAATGCAACTGGCTATGGGGCTATATCTATTAAAAGGCTATGTGATAGGTTGGGGTTGAATTTAAACATTACTTCTAAAAGGCATAAATATACAAGGCTGACAATCATTTTTTCAAAAAGGAACAGCCCATAATTTTCAGAATGACTGCAAAATCTGGTATATATTACTATTTTCTTACAAGATAATGGCATTGTATGACAAGCCGTACAAAAAATTATCATGTATACTTTGATTATAAATTATACAAGGAGGTACTGATATGTACGCATATGAAAATATTGAAATGTCATTAAATTATATTGAACAACATTTAAGTGAAAAAATCGAAACAGAAAAACTGGCGGAAATCGCCTGTCTTTCTACATTTTATTACCAACGTTTATTCAAAAGATTAGTTAAGAAATCAGTGCAAGAGTATATCAAGCTTCGTCGTTTAGCAATGGTAATAACAGAATTAAATAATTCAGAAGAAAGAATATTAGACATAGCTTTAAAATACGGATTTTCAGACCATGCTAATTTTACAAGAGCATTTAAAGAAGTTTACCATATTACTCCTGATGAATACAGAAAGAGTGTTCCTATGTTAAATACATTTGACAAACCAGAACTTTCTTCCCGTTATATTATGATTGATGAAAATGTTCCATTGATTGTAGGGAATATTGTTTTGGAGATTCAAAGGAAAACATTAAGAACAAGGGAAATGTATTTTGGTTTTGAAAAAACAGTAAATGTTACTGAACAAATTCCTGTTGGAGAAAGTACGGGAATTGATGTTCCAGGTCAGCTATGGCGTGAATTTCATGCAAAGAAACTGCAAACCGAAAGTGCCATTTTTAACAATGGTATTGAGCTTGGTGTATCTCATTCAGCAAGTCCAGATAAAGGAACGTTCCTTTACTTTGTAGGAGGTATGGTTTCATCAATAGATGTATGTCCTAAAAATATGGTACAACACACATTACCAGCAGGTGAGTATGTTGTATGCAGAATTGAGGCAGAATCTTTTGAAGAACTTGTTACCACTGCTTTAAATCAAGCAAATAAGTATCTGTTTGAAACATGGCTTCCAAATCATAAATTGATTACAAAGCCGTTCATGGCAGAAAAATATTACAAAGGAAGTGCAGATATTAGTTATATGGAAATATGGGTGATTCCTGTGGAAATAGGAAATGCTGAAAAGGAATTATCCAATGTCAATGGAAATAAGACAGAAAACCTATAAAGGAGAGTATAGTCCGTTGTGATAAATATAAAGGATATAAATTATGCACCTAATATTAGTGAAATAAGCGGTTATATTGAGAGCCCTATATTTGATGAGTTCTATCAGTATATGAACGATAAATATAAAGCGGTTTGTAAAATCGAATACAGTAAAGATGTCTGGGCACGTGGTTGGAATGTGAAATTTAGAAAATCTGGAAAATCATTGTGTGTTATCTATCCTAAGAAAAACTATTTTACTGTATTGGTGGTCGTGGGTAATAAAGAGAAAGAACATGTCGAAAACTTGTTACCTCAATTTTCTGAATATATACAGAAAATCTATCACAATACTAGAGAGGGAAATGGACAAAAGTGGCTTATGATAGATATAATTTCTAAGAATACCTCATATCAAGATGTATTGAGACTTATTGATATTCGTTATGCCCAAAAAGGTATAATCCCCTAATGAAAATATATCACACTACTTTTGAACACAAACAATATTATTGTTGTAACAAGTGTCCTGTTTAATTACAGAAAATCAAGATTTTAGATATTTAACGCACTGCTTTAAGGGGGCTTGCATTATGGAATATTTTAAGAAATCTACAAAAACATCAAGCTCAATTTAGCAGTACAACACTTACAATTACAACTGAATATGCCAGAGCTTTAGCTCGCACAAACACTATGTTTTGTGCGGGCTTTTTTATTGCTCAAAATAATTTCAACTTTTTTCTGAAATCCTGCAACAAATCACACCTTGCCGTACAGATATGGTGCGGAAAGAGGGATAAACACTTTTCACGTCATAACGGAAAGGGGGTGTGATTATGAAACCGTCGGACTTCCAAAAGACAGTACAATGTCAATTCGACTGCAAGCTAAAACGTGTAGTCAAGAACATTGTACGAAATTACCGAAAGGAATTAAGGCGACGCAGGAATAAGGAAATCTCATTCTGTGAGCTTCCAGAAATCGTTGTTGAAAAGCTGGCTGTCTGGGACGAGTACGAAAGCGACTACACAGCTTTTGATGTATGTGGTATTGAAATCCGTGTACTTGATGATGAATTAGCGGACGCTCTCAAAGCTCTTTCAGAAAAAGACAGAACATTGTATTGATGTATTTCTTTCTTGGCATGAGCGATGCAGAAATCGGCGACAAGATGAAAATTGACCGTTCAACGTCATTTCGTATTAGGAAAAGCTCACTTGATAAAATTGGAAAAAAGTTAAAGGAGAACACGGAAAATGAATAAAACACACCCGTCATTTTATCTTATTTCGTCGGCTGTGGACGGTAATATAAATTCTATTGAGAAGCTATTGCAGTTCTACGAACCATACATATCAAAATGCTGTTTACGTCCCTTCTATGATGAATACGGAAATGTCTGTGTTGTCGTAGATATGGAATTAAAAGGGCGTATCAGAGAAGCTCTATTGAAGATGATTTGTGAATTTGAGATAGAGGAATAATCAGCAGTTGCCAGCAGAGCATGATTTGTTCAATCCCCTCTTTCCTGCTCTGCTCCTGCTTTTACACATGAGAGCCTTTATAGGTTTTCTCCAACTGTTCTTTGAAAATTGAATAAAGCAGACAGATACGTTTGTGAGATAGCGAGCCACGGGAACTGTACGCCATGACCTTTCCATAAGGGAAGCGAGCGACCCACGTAGTGATCCGAGAGCAACCGTTGGAAAGGTTGCTTTGCCACGACCTATACTCACAGAATAATGATACGTCCGCATGGTGCGGTTCTGCCCACAAGAATGGGAATAGTTGAGATACTAACGGAGCTTTCCGAAGCCGTCTGTCTGCTTATGAAATGACACACAGAAAGGGGGGATTATTATTGAAACCATTAAAAAACAAGATATAAACATTTCACTGAGAAAAAAAGCATCTAAAAGAAATGCAAAGACAAGAATTATTGTAAAAGAACATTTTGCAAAACAAGGCAAAAATCTTGAAGAATTGCTAACTGATATTATCGTAGAAAAAGCGAAGCGTATTTCAATGTAAAATTACCTGTATTGATAAATTTTTATTGAGCTATGAAATCAACCAATGGTATAATGTGCTTGCAAGCAAGTATTGTAATCATGGGTTGGTTATAAAGGAGGATAACTGACAAATGAAACAACAGATTTACAATACTGCACTTTATCTTAGGTTGAGCCGTGATGATGAATTACAGGGTGAAAGCTCCAGTATCACGACACAGAGAAGTATGCTTCGCTTATATGCAAAAGAACACCATTTGAATGTGATTGATGAATACATTGATGATGGCTGGTCTGGAACGAACTTTGACAGACCCAATTTTCAACGAATGATTGAGGATATTGAAGTTGGTAAAATAAATTGTGTTGTAACAAAAGACCTTTCTCGTCTTGGAAGAAATTATATTATGACGGGACAATATACAGAGCTGTATTTTCCGAGCCATAATGTTCGCTACATTGCGATTGATGACGGTGTAGACAGTGAGAAAGGCGAAAGTGAGATTGCACCGTTTAAAAATATCATCAATGAATGGGTAGCAAGAGATACTAGCCGTAAAGTGAAGTCTGCATTTAAAACAAAGTTTGCAGAGGGAGCACATTACGGAGCTTATGCAAAGAGAGGGTATCGAAAACACCCAGAAATCAAAGGGAAGATTGTTCCAGACGATGAAACAAGGTGGATTGTTGAAAAGATATTCATGCTTGCTTATCAAGGTAATGGTGGTTCAAAAATAACAAAGCAGTTGATAACAGAAAAAGTCCCGACACCTGCATGGATAAACTTTCAACGATATGGAACATTTGCACACGTTTTTGAAAATGAACCAGAGAGCAAGCGTTATGCTTGGACGATTGCACAAGTTAAAAGTATTCTTAAAGATGAAATCTATATCGGAAACAGTGTACACAACAAGCAGTCTACGGTATCGTTTAAGAGCAGGAAAAAAGTACGAAAGCCCGAAAGTGAGTGGTTCAGAGTTGAGAATACACATGAAGCAATCATTGATAAAGAAGTGTTCTATCATGTGCAAGAGCAGATAAAATCAAGACGCAGACAAAGGAAAGACAGTACGACCCAGATATTTGCAGGTCTAGTCAAATGTGCCGATTGTGGCTGGTCTATGAGGTTTGGGACGAATAATACTAGCAAAACACCATATAGTTACTATGCGTGTAGCTTTTATGGACAGTTTGGAAAAGGCTATTGTTCCATGCATTACATACGTTATGATGTTCTGTATCAAGCTGTTTTGGAAAGACTGCAATATTGGGTTAATGCTGTTCAGCAGAACGAGGAAAAGGTCTTAAAGAAGATACAAAAAGCTGGCAATGCAGAGCGAATCAACACACGCAAGAAAACAACGTCCGCATTGAAAAAGGCGGAAAATCGACAGAAAGAAATAGACCGTCTGTTTATGAGAATGTATGAGGATAGAGCAGATGAAAAGATAACAGAGCGAAACTTTGTTATGCTCTCCAGCAAGTATCAGAAAGAACAAGTCGAGCTGGAAGAACAGATAGCAAACCTAAGTGAAGAATTAAGAAAAATGGAGCAGGAAATGATAGGTGCTGAAAAATGGATTGAGTTAATCAAGGAATGTTCAGTACCCAAAGAATTAAATGCTACATTATTAAATGCCATGATTGAGAAAATACTCATTCATGCTCCACAGACTAATGAGAGTGGAGAAAGAACACAAGAAATAGAGATTTATTATCGCTTTATTGGTAAAGTCGATTGATTATATGAAACCATATTTTTAACTAAGGGAAACCGGACAAAGCTATCCTGACATAACCTTTTTACCGCAACTCGCGACATATTTCAACATTACAGTTGATGAGTTAATATGCTATGAACCTCAAATGATGAAGGAAGATATTAATAAACTGTATAATAAACTGTGCAAAGACTTTACGGTTAAACCATTTGATGAAGTAATGTCTGAAATAAGAGAAATCATAAAAAAATATTATTCATGTTTTCCTTTGATTTTTCGGATGGGTCTTTTAATAGTTAATCACTATGATGTTGTAGATGAAAAAAAGCGTGAGCTATTAATTAGTGAAGCATTAGAAATATTTATTCGTATACAGGAAACTTGTAATGACATAGATATTTGCCGTCAAGCAAAAAGTATGGAGGCAACTTGTTATATATTGTTAAATCAACCCATACAAGTGATTGATTTATTGCAAAACAGCAATTTTCCCATGATAAATGAATCTATACTTCTTGCTCAGGGGCAAATGATGAATGGTCAAATTGATGAAGCAAGAGAAACATTTCAACTTGGGGCATATCAGAACCTTGTTTAGTATATAGAGTTTAAAGTAGTTAAGGACTAAAATAATATTGTTTTCATTAAATAAAGATAAGAATCTTTAATTGTGGTAAAATATACTAAAAATCATTTTAAAAGTGATAAAATTATTTTAAGTAAATATTTTAAAGGGGTGTAGATATGGAAAAGTCAAAAGTATATTTTTGTGATTTATACTCAAATTCGCAAAATAAAAATGTACCAAACAATGTAAGAAGATTATTTGATAAAGCAGGATTCAAAGATTTAATAGAAAAGAATGACCAAGTCGCAATTAAACTTCACTTTGGAGAAAAGGGAAATACTACATATATGAGTCCTGTGGCAGTTAGACAAGTGGTTGATAAGGTCAAAGACTGCGAAGGAAAGCCATTTTTAACAGATACAAATACACTGTATACAGGGAGTAGAACAAATTCTGTAGACCATCTTACAACTGCTATAGAAAATGGATTTGCTTATGCAGTTGTAAATGCACCAGTAATAATTGCAGATGGATTATATAGTAGAAATTATGAGAATGTAAAAATAGATAAAAAACATTTTGAAAGTGTAAAAATAGGTGGAGAAATTTATAATTCTTCTGCGATGATAGTAATGAGTCATTTTAAAGGTCATGAAGCAGCAGGTTTTGGAGGAGCATTAAAAAATCTAGCTATGGGATGTGCAAGTGCAGCAGGAAAGCAAATGCAACATTCTGATGTTACTCCAGTAGTAAAGGAAGAGAAGTGTATAGGTTGTGGAAAGTGTGTTAATTCTTGTCCTACAAAAGCTATAAGTATAGTAGATAAGAAGGCAATTATAGATTCTGATGTATGTTATGGATGTGGAGAATGTCCAACTGTCTGTCCAACTAGAGCAGTAACTATACAATGGGAAAGTGACTCAGATGTGTTTGTCGAAAAGATGGCAGAATACGCTTATGGAGCAGTATCAAACAAAAAAGATAAGGTAGGATATATAACTTTTGTTATGAATGTAACTCCACTTTGTGACTGTGTGCCTTGGTCAGGTAGACCAATTGCACATGATATAGGCATATTAGCATCAACAGACCCTGTAGCTATTGAACAAGCATGTTATGATTTGATTTGTAAGGAAATGGGTCATGATGTGTTCAAACATGAGCATCCTCATGTAAATGGAACTAGAATAATAGACTATGCATGTGAAATGGGTATGGGAAGTAAAGAATATGAATTAATAAAATTATAAGAATAGTAGGACTTAGATGCATATAATTATTGTAAGAGAAATTTAAAAGTATCAAAGGAGTATGCATTTATGAAAATTTACTATGAGAAAGAAAACAGCAAGAAAGCCAATGTAAACAATATTCCAAGTGTATTTGCATTTAATTTTCTAAGAAACTTTTTAACTAGCAAAGAGTATGAGGAAACTAGAAAAGAATATTTTATAAATAATTTAACAAAAAGTCAGGTTAATCAAGCTATGAAGGATTTAAAATGGTTGTTTAGAGAGTATGAAGGCTTAGAGGTTATTACAATTGAAAGCTTGGATGGCGTTAAGACAAGAATAGTTTTATAAATTAATAAGAATGATTCTTTAATAAAAAATACTGTTTTAATAATGATATGTATAAGATATTATACAAATACTATTTTAGAACAGTATTTTTTTGTTTAATAGTAAACCTATATAAAAAATAAAATGTAAAATCAATTCCAATAAATATTTTAAATCCTATTAAGAATACTCCTATGGAAAAATTAAAAACAACAGCAGTATTTAGATTTATAATTCCTAATGTATACATAAGATATGCTGGCGGAAGGTTATCTTTAAAAGGATATGACAAAATTGGATTTAATGGGGGTGTAAATTCTGCAATTGTAGGTGATTATTTAACAACTGTCGGAAATGGGATTGAAAATGATAAAAAAATGATTATAGAACAAGGACTTGAATTTTAATAAAGATTACTTAAATTAATTAGTATACTTTTAAATAGTAATAAAGGTATATTAATTTTTTTGCACATTAATTAAAATACTAAAATTGAATTATAAATCGCAGTATTTTGAAAAATAAGAAAAATATCAAAATTTATACAAAATAGTTGCAAAGGAAAAAAGGATGTGCTAATATCTAGGTAACCGGTTAAGTAAAACGGTTTCCTAAATTGTGGGGGTGAACTTCTTGAGTATAACGATAAAAGAAATTGGCGAATTGGCTGGTGTTTCTAAAACAACTGTGTCAAAAGTCATTAATAATAAAGATGAAAATATAAGTCAAGCGACAAGAGAAAAAATTTTGAAAATAATGAAAGAAAAAAATTATGTACCAAACAAATTAGCACAAAGTCTAGTAACTAAAAAAACTAATACTATAGGGCTTCTTATACCAGATATACGAAATCCATTCTTTACAGATGTATCAAGAGGAGTAGAAGATAAAGCTAATGAAGAAGGTTACAACATAATTTTATGTAATACAGATGAAGATGCTAAAAAAGAATATGAAGGGATAAGAACATTATCAGAGAGAATGATAGATGGAATTATATTTGCAGCTTCTTCAAATACAAACTGGAAAGAGGCAAATTATAAAGATATAAAAATACCAACTGTGTTGATTGATAAGAAGATAAGCATGAACAAAGAAACCTTAAAAGGAATTGTTAAAATAAACAACTTTGAAGGTGCTTATATAGCTACAAAACATTTATTAGATATTGGAAATAAGAAAATAATATACCTAAGTGGTCCACTTCAAAATGAAATAGCAGTAGATAGATTAGAAGGATATAAAAAGGCTCTAATCGAGTGTAATTTAAGCTACAATCCTGATTATGTATTTGAGGGAAAATATAAGATTGAATGGGGACAAGAATTTATAAAAAATTTAGAAAAAATAAACTTTGATGCAATATTTTGTGCAAATGATTTAATTGCAATAGGTGTTATAAGAGGTCTTAAAGAAAGAGGATTAAGTATACCAAATGATGTAAGTGTTGTGGGATTTGATGATATTCAAACATCTAGTTTAATAAGCCCTTCTCTTACAACAGTAAGACAACCCTCTTATGATATAGGATACAAAGCCAGTGAAATATTGATAAATTGTTTAAGAGGAGATAAAAAAGAATCGTTTGATGAATTGATTTTCAAACCAGAATTAGTCATAAGAGATTCAACAAAAGAAAATGAATAACAGCATAAAAGACATAAATAGATATGTAAAGGAGTAATGTAATGGGAAACATAGTTGTCATAGGAAGTGTAAACATGGACATGGTATGTTCTGTAGATAAAAGACCAGAAAAAGGAGAAACAGTGCTAGGTAATAGTTTTTTTACATCACCTGGTGGAAAAGGTGCTAATCAAGCTATTTCAGCATCTAAGCTAGGCGCAAATGTAAAAATGATATCATGTGTAGGTGAGGATAGCTTAGGTGAGGAGTTAATAAGAAATTTTAGAAATAATAAAGTCGATTATAGTCTAGTATCTAAAGATAAACATAAAAGCTCTGGTGTTGCTGTTATAACACTATGTGAAAATGATAATAGTATTGTTGTTGTATCAGGCACTAATGAATTAGTAGATATAGAGTTAATCAAAAAAAATGAAGAGGAGATAAAGAATGCAGATATAGTATTACTACAATTAGAAATTCCATTAGAAACAATAAATTATGTAGTAAATTTCTGTTTTGAAAATGAGATAAAGGTTTTATTAAATCCAGCACCTGCAATAAAATTAGATAGAGATATAATAGAAAAAGTAACTTACTTAACGCCAAATGAACATGAATATAAGATAGTTTTTGACACAGAGGAAGGGATAGAGGAAATATTAAAAAAATATCCTAATAAACTTGTGATAACAGAAGGAAAAAATGGAGCTAGATTTTATGATGGTAAAGAAATTAAGCATGTATCTTGTATAAGTGTTGATGTTCAAGACACCACAGGTGCAGGAGATACATTTAATGGAGCATTGTCAGTGGCTATAACAGAAGGTAAAAATCTATATACAGCAGTAGAATATGCAGTAGTAGTATCAGGTCTTTCTGTAACAAAATTAGGAGCACAATCTGGTATGCCTTATAGAGAAGATGTTGAAAAATATTTAAATATTAATAAATAGAAATCTAATTTGTTTAAAATTAAAACTATTAAAAATGGAGGTTAATTATGAGATTGAGAAAAGTTTTATCTTTAGGAATAGCTGGAATGCTAGCAATAGGAATGTTAACAGGATGTTCAATGGAAGGACCGAGTAAATCAGACAATAAAGGTGGTTCAGACAAGAAAGATTTAACTATTGGAGTATCTACAATAACTCTTCAACATCAATTTTTTATAGATATTGATGAGGGAATAAAAGAAAAAGCCAAAGAGCTAGGTGTGAAAGTTATAGTAAATGACCCAGACCAAGATGTAGCTAAGCAAACATCAGCAATAGAAGATTTTATACAACAAAATGTAGATGGAATGATAGTACTTGGAACAGATAACTCAGCTATAGTACCAGCAGTAGAAGGAGCGTTTGAAAAAATGCCAGTAGTTACAGTAGATGCTGTATTAAATACTGAAAATATTACAAGTTATGTAGGAACAGTTAGTTATGATGCTGGTAAAAAGTTAGGGGAATACACTAAAAAGTATATAGATGAAAAATTAGGTGGAAAATCAGAAATAGCGATAGTAACAGATTTAAAATCTCAAATACAAATGCAGAGAATAGATGGATTTAAAGATGCATTAAAAGGTTCAGCAAATGTTAAGATATTAAATTCACAACCAGGATATGACAGAGAAGAATCTCTTAATACAGTAGAAAACTTAATTCAATCTAACCCAGATGTAGATATAATATATGCAACAGCTGAAAATAGTGTACTAGGAGCTAAAGCTGCACTTGAATCTGCAAAGAATAAGGATGTTAAGATTGTAGGGTTTGACTTAACTGAAGAAGCATCAAGTGGGATAACAGATGGGACTATTCTTGCTATGATTCAACAACAACCTAAAGAGATGGGACGTTTAGCTGTAGAAGCAGTAGTAAAAGCTATAAAAGGGGAAAAGGTAGAAAAAAATATACCAGTACCAGCCTTACTTTATGATAAAGAAAATATAAAAGACTTTAAGAATTAGTAAAATAAAATGAGATTATTTGAAAGAAATCCTATTTAAAAAGGAGTGTCATTATGAGTAATACAATTCTGAAGTTAAGTAATATTGCTAAGGAATTTCCTGGTGTCAGAGCATTAGATAATGTTAATTTTGAGTTATTTCATGGGGAAGTTCATGCGCTACTAGGTGAAAATGGTGCCGGTAAATCAACAATGATAAAGATTTTAACTGGTGCACATGCTAAAACTTCTGGTAAATTCATTTTTGAAGGCAAAGAAATAGATAATATATCACCAGATGTCTCTAAAAAGATAGGTATAAATGCCATATATCAAGAATTAACAGTCTTTGATGAGTTGACAGTAGCACAAAATATTTTTATGGGAAAAGAAATAAATGGCAAAGTCTTAACTAATGACAAAAAAATGAACGAAGAGGCTAGAAAGATTTTTGACAATATGGGAATAGATATAAATCCAAATAGTTTAGTCAAAGAGCTTAGTATAGCTCAAAAGCAAATGGTAGAAATAGCAAGAGTTTTATCATCAAAAACTAAGGTATTAATAATGGATGAGCCCACATCTTCAATAAGTAAAAAGGAGACTGAAATACTTTTTAGACTTATAAATGATTTAAAAGAGAGTGGAGTCAGTATAATATATATCTCCCATAGGATGGAAGAACTCTTTGAGATTTGTGACAGAATAACTATAATGCGAGATGGGAAAACGATTTCGACTTTAAATACCAAAGATGTATCATCTGAGGAAGAATTAGTTAATTTAATGATAGATAGAAAGCTAGACCAATTTTTTCCGAAAAGAAAAGTAGAAATAAAAGAAGAAATTATGAGAGTGGAAAATCTAACTAAGAACAATGTTTTTAACGATGTCAGTTTTAATATAAGAAAAGGTGAAATATTAGGAATAGGTGGATTAGTTGGAAGTAAGAGAAGTGAAATAGTAGAAGCTATATTTGGACTTAGAGCATATGATTATGGAAAAATATATTTAAATAATAAAGAAATCAAATTTAAAACTCCATCAGATGCGATTGAAAATGGACTAGGATTAATAACAGAAGATAGAAAAGGTACTGGATTGTTTTTACAGATG
The DNA here is from genome assembly GCF_020662285.1 of Clostridioides sp. ES-S-0108-01. Lineage (NCBI taxonomy): Bacteria > Bacillati > Bacillota > Clostridia > Peptostreptococcales > Peptostreptococcaceae > Clostridioides > Clostridioides sp. ES-S-0108-01. Next base: position 109,139 of record NZ_JADGMN010000011.1, read on the forward strand.
AGTGTCAAAGAAAATACAACTATGGCTGGATTAAAAAAGATATCTAAGTTTAAATCAGTTATAGACAGAAAAAAGGAAAAAGAAGTACTAGAAAAATACATAGAAGCATTAAAGATAAAAACGCCACATATGAATCAAGTTATACAGAGTCTAAGTGGTGGAAACCAACAAAAAGCTATAATAGCAAGATGGCTTTTATTACAACCAGATATATTAATTATGGATGAACCAACTAGAGGTATAGATGTAAATGCTAAAGCAGAGATATACAATCTAATGGGAGATTTAGTAGAGAGTGGTGTAAGTATTATAATGATATCTTCTGAGATACCAGAATTAATATCAATGAGCGACAGGATAATGGTTATGAGAGAAGGTCATATAAGTGGATTTTTAGAAGGTGAAGAAATGGTTGAAAATAATGTATTAAAATTGGCTTTCGGAGGTAAAATTAATGAGTTCAATAACTAAGCATAAAGAAGACAAATCCTCTCCATTATTAACAAAATTAACAAGTACATTCAGAGACCAAGGGAGTGCAGCTATAGGACTTGTAATAATTTTTATAATAATGAGTGTAGCTTCATCTAATTTTTTAACTTTAGATAATCTAATTAATGTTGGAAGACAGATATCGATAAATGCAATACTTGCAGTAGGTATGACATTTGTAATAATCACAGGAGGAATAGATTTAAGTGTAGGGGCAGTAATTGCTCTAGTAGGTACGTTTTGGGCTACAACAGTAGTAAATTATAATGCACCTATATGGGTAGGTATGATACTTGCATTGGCAATAGGCACAATATTAGGAATTATAAAAGGTGCGATTATTTCAACACAAAAACTACCACCATTCATTGTAACTTTAGCCATGTTGACGATAATAAGTGGGATAAGTTTTGTATTTACAGGAGGAAGACCTATATCAGTAAATACGGACGCATTTAAGATGTTAGGTAGAGGATATGTTGGACCAATACCAATACCAGTTATAATTATGATTATAGTTGTAATAATAGGTCATTTTCTATTAAAAAGAACTAATTTTGGACGTCATGTACATGCAGTAGGTGGAAATGAAGAAGCTGCTAGATTATGTGGAGTAAAAGTAAATAAAGTGATAGTAAAAGTATATGCACTAGCTGGATTACTAACAGCATTGGCTGGAATAATACTATCATCACGTTTGGCATCAGGTTCACCTACTGTTGGAGATGGAGCAGAGTTGGATGCTATAGCAGCAGTTGTGCTTGGTGGTACTAACATGATGGGTGGCTCTGGTTCTATAGTAGGTACATGTATAGGTGTTGGAATAATAGGAATATTAGGAAATGGATTAAACTTATTAAGTGTATCTTCGTATAATCAAATGATTATAAAAGGTTTGGTAATGTTATTTGCTATATGGATAAATAATATAAGATTAAAAAAATCAGCTAAAGCTAAATAGTAATTAAATTTTAGTTGATGAACTATAAAAATTATTAAGTTTTTGTATATTTTTATACTTTAATTTGCATATATCTTTATATATTAAATGGGAATATACTAAGTGAAAAAGTTTACTATGGTTTAAATAGAGGAGATTAGACTTGAAATTTTAAATGTAAAAATAAATCTTAGGAGGAAATATGAAAAAAATTCTCTTAGATACATTAAATAGTAGAAAACAAGAATATATAGATTATTTAAAAGAACTTGTAAGTATAAAGACTGAAGATATTGGTCATGGAATATTAGGTGGATTTGAAAAAGAGGGACAGGAATATATTGAGAAACTTGCAAATGACATAGGTTTTAGTGTAGATAGACAAGAAATGAGTGAAGAGCTAATTAAAAAAGCAAAAGATACCTATAAAGAAGGAAATCTAGGTCACAATTATAAAGATAGATATAATTTAATTTGCAAATACAGTGATAATTTACCTGGAAAGACAATTGTATTTAATGGTCATGTAGACACTATGCCACCTGGCGATATAAGTAAGTGGAGATATAATCCATACTGTGGGACGGAAGATAATGGGAAGCTTTATGGTCTTGGAACTGCAGATATGAAATCTGGGCTTATAGCATCAATATTAGCTGTAAAGCTTATAAAAGATAGTGGTTTAAATGTACCTGGTAATGTGAAGATAATGTCAGTAGTAGATGAAGAAGGTGGGGGAAATGGTACTATAAATGCAGTTATGAATGGAATTGATGGAGACTACTGTGTAATTTGTGAACCATCAGAACAGAATTTAATAATTGCACATATGGGATTTGTATTCTTTGAAGTTGAGGTTAAAGGTGTATCTCTTCACTGTGGTAGTAAGTGGGAGGGTGTTAATGCGATAGAGAAGGCTATGTTACTCCTTCAAGATATAAAAGAATTAGAACATAACTGGCTTATGATATATAAGCATCCACTATTACCATCACCTACAATAAATTTAGGTATGATAAATGGTGGGACAGCAGGTTCTACTGTGCCAGACAAGTGTGTATTTAACTTATGTGTACACTTCTTACCAAATATAATGAGTTATGAACAAGTTGTAAATGACGTGACCAATGTCATAATGACAAGAGCTAATGGGGATTTATGGCTTAAAGATAATAAGCCAAATATAAATATATATCAATCAGGATTAGGTTTTGAGATGGACAAGAATTCTGATTTTGTAGTTAATGCTCATAAAATACTAGAAGAAACTCTAGAGAAAAAATTAGAAATAAGAGGTTCGACAGCTGGGAATGATGCGAGATTGATGAAAAATTTAGCTGAAATACCAACACTCATATTAGGTCCAGGCTCAATAGAACAATGCCATTCAATAGATGAATATGTTGAAATTAAGGAGTATCTAGATAGTATACTTATGTATGCAAGTCTAATATTAAATTTATAAAAGTAGGAGGAATATATAAATGAAAAAAGTATTAATAGTAGGGGAATCTTGGGTAAAAAATATAACTCATATAAAAGGATTTGATACATTTGTTACAACTCACTATGAAGAAGCTGTAAAGTGGTTAAAAGAGGCAATAGAATCTAGAGGATATGAGACAGTTCATATGCCTGCACATGTAGCAGCAGATAGCTTCCCATATAAATTAGAGGAGTTAAATGAATATGATTGTATAATATTATCTGATATAGGTTCTAATACGTTTTTATTATCTAATGGTACTTTTATAGATTGCAATAGTAATCCAGATAGACTTGAACTAATCAAAGATTACGTAAATAATGGTGGGGCATTAATCATGGTAGGTGGATACATGTCATTTACAGGTATAGATGCAAAAGCTAGATTTGGTGAAACTGCTATTAAAGATGTATTACCAATAACAATGATAGATAAAGATGATAGAGTAGAAAAACCAGCAGGAATAATTCCAGTAGTTGTTGACTCTCAACATCCAGTATTAAAAGATATACCAACAGAATGGCCAAAGTTTTTAGGATATAATAAGACAGTTGCTAGAGATAATTGCCCTGTGTTAGCAACTATTGGAGGAGACCCATTTGTAGCTGTTGGTGAGTTTGGAAAAGGAAAATCTGCTGTATTTAGTTCTGATTGTGCACCTCATTGGGGTTCAAAAGAATTTACTGATTGGAAATACTATAATAAATTATGGGTCAATATGCTTGATTGGCTAACATGCTAAAAATTTTATAAAATTTGAAAACCTCTTACTTGATAAAACGAAACTTACAAGTCAAGAGGTTTTATTGTATAAAATTGATGTACAGTAGAAAATATTTTTAAATGAGTTATTTTGGTTAATAATTAATAAGTTATTAGAAATAGGGAGGTTTATACAATTAATATGAGTGATTTAAATAAAAAGTTTTTAATAGAATATATAGATGGTATACAGGAAGAGTTAAGAGATATATCAGATAAAATATGGAAAAATCCAGAACTTCAATATAAAGAATATTATGCTTCAAGCTTACAAAAGGAATATTTAAAAAAACATGATTTTAGTATAGATGAATTAGATGGTGTGGAAAAATGCTAAATATAGTTCCAGATTTTTCAGAAGTGTGGTATTACATAAGAGGAGTTAAAATGGAGCATGTAAGAGATGTATTTGACAGAATTGTTGATATAGCAAAAGGGGCAGCATTAATGACTGGTACTAGTATGGAATATAATATTATAAGTGGAGTGTATGACTATATTCCAAATACAATATTAACAAATATCTTATCACAAAACATGAGATTGGTAGGAGTACAAAATTATAACGAAGATGACTACTATTTTGCAGAAAAATTAGCTGAAACAGTGTATATAGATAAAAGAATTAGTGTTTCTAGTGTATTAAGTGGAAATAAGGATATTGCTAAGATGAATTTACATGATGAGGTTACAGATGATACATTTACTCATAATAACTGTATATCATTATCACTAGATATTGGAGATATTAGTTACATAATTCCTACAGCACAATGTTCTTGCTCAGTTTGACCTATTGGTATTTCTGCTCATACATGACAGTCTTGTGCTAGTGCAGGTTCTGATATGGGATTTAAAGCTATGTTGTTAGCATCTAAATCTATAGCGTGTTCAATAAATGATGTGATGCTTGATGAATTGGTTATAAATAAAGCAAAAAAGGAATTGAAGGATACTGTAGGTAGTTTTGAATATATACCAATTATTTAAATTTTAAATTGATATAAAGCATAATTAACTTGTATGAGTTAATATAAGTATATAATTTAATATTATTTTTAACTTAACCTTCTAATTATTTTAAATTTAAGATACAATGATTAGAAGGAATTTTTTAAGTTTTTTAGAATACTGTATCTTATATAATCTTGATAAAAAGTGTTATACTATATATAATCTAAATAAAAAATAGTACAAAAAAGGAGTATTTATGTTTGGATATGTTAAAATAAACAAAATGGATTTAACATTTAGAGAATATGATTATTACAAAGCTTATTATTGTGGACTATGTAAATACTTAAAAAGAAATCATGGAGAAATTTCTAGATTTTCTCTGAATTATGATATAACATTTTTAATTGTTTTATTAACAGCAGTATATAACACAGAGTCTATAAGCACAGAGGAAGTATGTATAGTCAATCCATTTAAAAAGAAAAAGGTAATTACAAATGATATTACAGAATATGCAGCAAGTATGAATATTCTTTTAACGTATTATAAATTGGAAGATAATTTAATGGATGATAAACGCATAAAAGATAAATTAGCATATTATATATATAAAAACAAATTAAAATTAGCATATGAAAAGTATCCTGAAAAGGCAGAGTATATAAAACAACAGTTAAATGAATTAAATAAGTTAGAAAAAGATAAAAATATAAATATAGATGAAGTATCTAGTATATTTGGAAATATAATGGGTGAAGTATTTGCTTATAAAAAAGATGAAAACGAGAGAAACTTAAGAATGATAGGCTTTAATATAGGTAAGTATATATATCTACTAGATGCCTATGAAGATTTAGATGAAGATTTTAAAAAAGGAAGATACAATCCATTTATAGAGTATATAGATAAAAATGATGAGTTAAAAGAAAAAGTAAAAAAAATAATAGTAACATCATTAGGATTTTTAGCTAAAGGAATTGATAATCTAAATCTAAATAAAAATGTTGGAATAATAGAAAATATAATTTATTCTGGTGTTTATTTAAGATATATGAATATATTAGAAAGTAGAGGTGGAAAAAGTGTACAGTAATACTTATAATAATGAAAATTTTATGAGAGCAAGAGCTTTTATAGAAAACAGTGAATTTAGAAAAGCATATGATTTTTTGAAAACTTTGACTGACAAATGTGCAGAATGGTATTATTTAACTGGTTTTTCTGCAATGAACATAGGATATTATGAAGAAGGCGAAGACTTCTTAAAAAGAGCAAAGTTTATGGAGCCTGAAAATAGTGAATATAGTGATGCACTTAGAAGTTATACACAATATAGAAATGAATATAACAACAGAGCTGATAATTATAATAGAAGAAGACGAAATGATTTAGATGGATGTTGTTGCTGTTGCTGTGATGATTGTTGCTGTTGTCTAGGTGACGATTGTTGTGAAAATTGTGCTAAGCTTTGGTGTTTAGATTCATGTTGCGAATGTTTTGGTGGAGATTTAATAACTTGTTGTTAGGATGATAAATATGAGTATAAAAGTTGCTTATGGAGGAGTTTTATTAGCATTAAATGTGATACTGCTGACTCTTACAAATATTATTCCTGTAAATACATTGTTTATTATGGGGTTAGCATCACTTTTAGTATCAATTGTAATAATGGAATGGGGATTCAAAAGTGGAGTAGCTTTTTATATAGGTTCTATAGCTTTAGGATTTATAGTAATGGCAAGTAAGTCTCAATGGCTTGTATATTCACTTACCTTTGGAATATATGGTATTGTAAAATATCTTATAGAAAAAGATAGGTCGATATATATTGAGTATTTTATGAAATTGGTGTTTGCAAATATAATGATACTTATATTGTATTTTTTATTAAGAACAATAGTTTATATTCCAATAAATATTTTTATTATAGGCTTATTTGAGGTAGCCTTTATAGTATATGATTATGTTTATAGTTCTTTTGTAGGTTATTACAATAATAAGTTAAGAAAAATTCTATTTAAAAATAACAGTTAATTTTATATTTTTTAATAAAGTGGATGGTAGTTCACTAAGATTGTAATTTGAATAAATGTAAACACCGTATCTAAATATGTATTTGGATATAAAGCTAAATTCAATGTATCCTTAGTGCAATATACAAAAAGCTTTGACTAAAAATCAAAGCTTTTTGTGTATTAGATATAATATAAGTTTTTAAAATAGATAATATAAATCAAATATCCACTATATTTACATCTGTAGATAAAGAATAAATAATATCCTTTCTTTCTACTATTATCTCAACATTTTTAGAAATTTCCTTATCAAGTGATATTTGAGATAAAAGTTCCTTTGTTGGATTTATTGCAATTGGATTTCCAACTCTTTTTAACATATTTATGTCACCATTAGTATCTCCATAAGCATATGAGTTTGATAAGTCTAAATTATACTTTACAACAAAATCATTTATAGCATTATTCTTACTTATAGAATCCCACATTGGAATAACTTTTCCTGTAAATATATTATTTTCAAATATATAATCACTTCCTAGAAAATCAGTTACATTATATTTCTTTGCCATTTTTTCAACTAGAAACCCTGGGCTACCAGATATAAATATAACTATATGCCCTTGATTTAGATGCCAATCAATTCTTGAACGTGTGTATTTGTAAACTCTATCTGCTTTTAATTTAATTACTTGGTCACTTGTAAAATTGATGCAAGTTTTATCTAATCCTTTTAATGAATCAACATAAAGGTTACATATTTCTAATAGATAATCATCATAATTACCTTGTCTTTTATCCCAATCCATAAAAGTGTCTCTTGCGTGTTTATACCAATTTTTTTGGTCAATTATATCATATTTAATTAATTTCTTAAAATGCTCAACCATAAGAGAGTCTCTATAAAGAGTACCATCTATATCAAAAAAAGCTGCTATATTTTTCATAAGACCACCTCAATTAATCATTTCCTTATATTATATTATAAATTGTACCTAAGTTGTTAAAATATATGTATAATAATTTATATATTAAAAAACAAGTATTTTAAAGTTTAAAGGATGTGACTATATGAATTTTAATTTTGCAAAGGCTACAAATTCTAGACTTATGGGTAGTTTAGGTCTTATAATAAATTGGATAGATGATAAAAATAATCACTTTTGTCAATATTTTTTATTAGATGCAGAAGGATTAGGTTTGGCAGATTATGTGAGTTTAAAAAATCCAACACAGGAAGAAGCGTATATGGAAGAGGAAAGATTAATGGGAGGATTTGGTTCAGATAGAGTTGAGTTAACGAAGGATGAATCTTTATTTTTAGTATCTTATTTTGGGAATAAGAATCTTTACTATGATAAATTATTGCCAGGAGATAAATATGAGTATATTGATATTATAAAAAATTATAAAACAGATTTAACTATAGAAATATTATATAATAAAATATGTAAAAGAGTTGATGAAGAAGTTGAATTTATAAACTATATGACCATGAGATTTATAGCATGGGATAGAGAAAGTCTAAAGTACTTTTCTGGAAGTGATGAGATTGCAAATATGCATATTACAAATATAAATGGTACATTACTTAAAAATGTAGTGAGTAGTAAAGGTCAAGGTCGATATATAAGTGAAGCTTTATATGAAGATAATGATGGATATTATATGTGTAAAATTGCTTTTTGTATAAGTAAGTGCCATGAAACTGGTTTTAGAATTAATTCTTTATTAGTATCAGATAAAGAACCTATGTATGATTTTGAGGTATTTGATGAGATTTCTAAGAATGAATTTGTGAGTGTATATAGTGTAAAGTCTCCTGAAGAATTTGCAAAAGTGTTTTATAGAGAAAACCCATTTTTATTGAAAAGTGATATGAATGAGGGCATATTTTTTACTAGATTTAATTTTAATAATGACCATGTTAAGGAAAATGTATATATAATAAATAATGATATGAAAGCTATATATTACTTAATGGGAAATAAGTTTTTTATTGGTACTTATAATGAAAATGATTGCAATTATATCAATGAAATAAGTCAATCTAACTATAGTAACTATATTAAGTTTGAAGAGAATTTTTTCTTTGAGCAAAATGCATTATATGATTTTGCAGAATCAGGCTCATTAGATTTTGATGACTTTTTAGAATAATAATTTTAGGCATTATTTAAGCGAGATTAACTGAATTTAATCTCGCTTAAATTTATTTCTATAATATTGGGGGAATATTATGAGGAATACATTTATTATTGTTGTCAATTATTAAAATTTTATACAGTTTATTAGAAAAATAAAAAAATTTATAATTTTCCTCATGTGATTTGTTATAAAATACTTTGAAACCTTTAGAATCTAATTTTTTGATTAGTAAATTTGATGAATCATAATTTATGTAGCTGTCTTCACCAGCTGTATGGATTATAAATATATCTTTTTACAAAGTCTAATACAATTTGAGGTGCATTCGACACAAACATGTTTATTTTCAAATTTTTGTTTTACTTTATTAATTATATATTCTGTCATACTAGTTCCAGAAAGGCAAAATATATATAGCTTGTTCAAAGCAGTACTTTCTATTAAATAGTCACTTATTAGAGTGATTATAGTATAGAGTTAATTAACTTAATAGAAAGCAAAAAGATTTTTTATATTGTCAGTATTTTCATAAATACAAAATCAAATAATAGTTATAGTCTGTAGTGACATTTTACTAATATACTTTTAAATGAAAAAATCAGATAAAATTTAATTTTATCTGATTTTTTCTATATTTATTTTATTAGATTATGTTAATATTTGTTGACCGAATAAAATTATATTCAGTCAACTTTCTATACCTATAATAATATTGGGGGAATATTATGAGGAATACATTTATTATTATGGTCAATTATTAAAATTTTATACAACTTACTTGAAAAAATATATTACATTTCTTCCTCATCAAATTCCTCTATGTTAGTAGTTTGTGGCATGCCTTGTATGGACATATTATTAGAGCCATAAGGAATCGGAGATATATTAGAAGACATAGTACTAGGCATAACTACAGGCATACCTTGCATTGTATTATGACATATAACACCTGGTATCATCATAAGTACATTAGGAGGCATATTTTGATTACATGAGAAGTTAGGAATACCCATATTCATACTATATCCCATATTATTATTCATATTGTTAGGCATACCCATATTACCATACATATTATTATTCATATTGTTAGGCATACCTGTATTACCGTATATATTATTATTCATATTGTTAGGCATACCCATATTACTATTCATGTTATTAGACATGTTGTTAGGCATACCCATATTATTATTTATGTTGTTAGACATATTGTTAGGTATACCCATATTATTATTCATGTTGCTAAATGTGTTATTAGGTGTACCCATATTATTAGATGTATTATAGTTCGCGTTATTAGGCATATTATTAGGTGTATTGTAATTCATATTTCCAGATGTATTATTTGTGTTAGGCAAGTTGTTTGGGGAATTATTGCTTTTAGGATAATTATTTTCGTTATTAGGATACAGGTTATTTATGTTCTGGTTATTAGGTATTTTTGTATAACCATTAGAAATTTGAGGGTCATTTCTCAATTCATCTTGGGGAATTTCTTCATTAGTAATATAATCTGCATAGTTCGCTGGGTCTAAGTAAGGCATGTAACTATTATCTAAATCCTTTCTTTTTTTGTTACTCATATTAAACTTGCACCTCCTAGAAAACTATAAAAAAGTTTACAAAAACTTATTCTAATAATATATATATTAAAAAAGTTTATAATATGTGCATTCAAATTGTTATTAAATAAATAAAAATTATTATTGCAAATTTAGACATAATAACATATAATGAACATATGAACAGTTATTCATATATTTAAATAATGGAGGATTAAAAATGAGAGAAGAGATAAATGATTGTAATTGTAATATAATACATGAAGAAATAGTAACAGAAGCTAAATCAACTATGCCAGATGAAGAAATGTTATATGATTTAGCAGAATTGTTTAAAGTATTTGGGGATACAACTAGAGTAAAAATACTATATGCATTATTTGCAAATGAAATGTGTGTATGTGATATAGCGAGTTTACTAAATATGACTCATTCTGCAATATCACATCAACTTAGAGTATTAAAGCAAGCTAGGTTAGTAAAGTTTAGAAGAGAAGGAAAGACAGTGTATTACTCACTAGATGATAGTCATATAAGTCAAATATTTGATTGTGGATTAAATCATATTAGAGAGACTTATAAATGATAAACGAGAGGAATGAATATATATGGAAACAAATAATATAATTAAAAAAGAATTTATATTAGGAGGATTAAACTGTGCGCACTGTGCAGAAGAGATTAATAATAAAGTTTCTAAGCTACAAGAAGTTAAATCTTCCAACTTAAATTTTATAAATAAAAAACTTACAGTAAATATAGAGGATAGCTTTAATGAGGATATTACTATAGAAAAGATAATAGATATAATAGATTCAACAGAACCAGGTCTTGATATACAGATAAGTTTTAAAGAAAATGTATCTAATAAGACATCAATTAAAAAAGAACTTATATTAGGAGGTTTAAACTGTGCACATTGTGCAGAAGAGATTAACAATAAAGTTTCTAAATTAAAAGAAATTGAATCTTCTAACTTAAACTTTGTAAATAAAAAACTTACAGTAAATATATTTAATGACTTTGAAGAGGATAGTGTTATAAACAAAATAAAGGAAATAGTAGACTCTACAGAGCCAGGGCTTGATATACAAGTAGAGTCTACCAACAAAGTAAAATCTAGAACTACTGAAAAAGCAGGAACTGTAAATGATACAAATAAGAAGGAATTAATTCCACTTATAATTGGAGCTCTCGTATATATATTTGGTATATATCAAACAGCTACAGGTTATGAAAGTCAATTTAGTAATATAGTATTTATAGTTGCTTATGTAATAGTAGGTGGCGATGTGCTTTTAAGAGCAATAAGAAATATATCAAAGGGAAGAGTATTTGATGAGAACTTTTTGATGGCTCTAGCAACAGTTGGAGCGTTAGCAATAGGAGAACTATCAGAAGCAGTAGGGGTTATGCTATTCTATAAAATAGGAGAGTATTTACAAGGTGTTGCAGTTGGTAAATCTAGAAAATCTATAACTTCACTTATGCAAATAAGACCAGATTATGCAAATCTGAAAGTTAACTCTGAAGTTAAGGTAGTGTCACCAGAAAAAGTAAATGTGGGTGACATAATAGTAGTAAAACCTGGTGAAAAAGTGCCACTAGATGGTGTTGTAGTAGATGGTATTTCTATGCTAGATACCTCTGCACTTACAGGTGAATCAGTACTAAGAGAAGTTGAAAAAGGAGATGAAATTTTATCTGGTGTTATAAATAAGAATGCTTTGCTAAGTATTGAGGTTACAAAGAACTTTGGAGAATCAACAGTTTCAAAAATCCTTGACCTTGTTGAAAATTCTAGTATTAAAAAATCAAAAACAGAAAACTTTATATCTAAATTTTCAAGATATTATACTCCAATAGTAGTAATAGCAGCCTTATTGATAGCATTTGTTCCACCACTTGTAATCTCAGGTGAAGTGTTTAGTGATTGGTTGTATAGAGGATTGATATTCTTGGTTGTTTCTTGCCCTTGTGCACTAGTTTTATCAATACCACTTAGTTTCTTTAGTGGAATTGGATTTGCATCTAAAAATGGTATCCTTATTAAGGGAAGTAATTATTTAGAAGCTTTAAGAAGTGTAGATACAGTAGTGTTTGATAAAACAGGAACACTTACTAAAGGTGTATTTAATGTAACTAAGTTAAATCCTGAAGGTATATCAGAAGAAGAGTTACTAGAATTTGCAGCTATTGCAGAAGTAAACTCAAACCATCCAATAGCTAAATCTATATTAAGTTACTATAATAAAAAAATTGATTTAGATACAATCGACAGCTATGAGGAAATAGCAGCTTATGGAATCAGAGTAAAACATAATGAAAAACTTATATTAGCAGGTAATGAAAAACTTATGAAAAAGGAAAATATATTGTATTCACCAGCTAAAGAAGTAGGCACAGTAGTTTATATTGCTGTTGATAAAGTGTACAGAGGCTATATAGTTATATCTGACGAAATAAAAGAAGATAGTAAAAATGCTATAATAAGCTTAAAATCAATAGGAGTAAAAGAAGTTGTAATGTTAACTGGAGATAATGAGAAAGTAGCAAAAAATATTGCTCAAGAATTAGAATTAGATACAGTTTACTCAAATTTACTTCCTAATGAAAAAGTTGATAGATTAGAAGATTTATATGAAGGAAGAACTGAAAAAGAAAAAATAGCTTTTGTAGGTGATGGAATAAATGATGCTCCAGTACTAGCTCGTGCTGATGTTGGTATAGCAATGGGAGGTTTAGGTTCAGATGCAGCCATTGAAGCGGCAGATGTAGTTCTTATGACAGATGAACCTAGTAAAATATCTAAAGCAATTGAGATAGCAAATAAGACTAATAAAATAGTATGGCAAAATATAATATTTGCTTTAGGAGTAAAAGTTATAGTTATGATATTAGGAGCTGGAGGGATAGCTACTATGTGGGAAGCCATATTTGCTGATGTAGGGGTAGCGCTTATTGCAGTATTAAATGCCATGAGAGCTATGAGATAAATTATAAATGTAGACATATATTATTCAAAAAATATAAAGCTGTATTAATGATGAAAGGAAAGTATTAATAAATTTATCTTAACTTTATTGATGCTTTTTCTTTTATTATATATAAATGTATATCTATTATGTTTATTTAATACCATTGTTTGGTATATACTTTTTATATTCTGATTTTTAAACTTACACAATAGATAATTTATTTCTATTATATAAGCTTAGATTAAGTTGGATAAGAATTATAATAATCATAATAATGCAGATTGTTAATTACAATTTTTATGAGAAAATATATATATTAAAAGTATTTAATCCTATAATATAACTATTGTTTAAGAAGTCATATAATATAAAGAAATAAATAATTTAAAAAATAATTTGAAAAAGTATTGACGAATTGTTTTTAAGATGATATAGTATTACTTGTCCTTAAGAAAAGGAAAAAGAAATAAACACGAACATTGAAAATTAAACAGTAGGTTAATTTATAAACAAGAAACAAACCATAAAGCCAGATATTTTGATAACAATAGTATCTGAGCCTGATAAACTTTTATTTGAGAGTTTGATCCTGGCTCAGGATGAACG
>NZ_JADGMN010000012.1:0-114043 GCF_020662285.1 Clostridioides sp. ES-S-0108-01
CTATGTACGGAATGGATAAGCGCTGAAAGCATCTAAGCGCGAAGCCAACTTCAAGATAAGATTTCCCACCGCAAGGGTAAGACCCCAGAAAGACTATCTGGTTGATAGGTCGAAGGTGTAAGTGCAGTAATGTATTTAGCTTATCGATACTAATAGGTCGAGGACTTGACCAATATTTATTTGATGTTCATTAATTAATATATATATGTAGTTTTTAGAGTGTTAACTCTAAAGAAACTAGTGTTACTAGATTCTAAAAACTTACTAAAACTTAATAGAAATATTAAGCATAGAGATTATGTGGTTACAATAGCAGAGAGGATACACCTGTTCCCATTCCGAACACAGAAGTTAAGCTCTCTAGCGCTGATGGTACTTGGTGGGAAACTGCCTGGGAGAGTAGGACGTAGCCACGTAATTTTTTTTATTTTTTGTCAAAAAAAACAAAAAAGATGTATTTCTTTTTTCATTTCGGGAAAACTAAACACAGGAATTATGGACTATTATAAAAATTTAATTCTTGAGGAGTGATATAAATGAAAAAAGTTGCTTTAATTTTAGCTATAATAGGTGCACTTAACTGGGGTGCAATTGGTATTTTAGGTATAGACTTAATAGGTAGTATTTTTGGTGGAACATATGAAATGATAAGTAGAATAATATACTTCATTGTAGGTTTAGCTGGATTATACTTAATACCAAGTTTAATGTCTGATGATAGAGAATAATTTATATTCTTGTGTTAAATACCTCATTCTAAATATTTAGAATGAGGTATTTAATTTTATAAAAAGATTAATTTGTTTCTTTTTTAATGGTAAAATAGATAAGAATTGAAGTTTTTAAAAAGAAGTATTATGTAAAAAAGGAGTATTATTAATATATGTTTATAATTAATGAATTAAGTAAGATTGTAAATGAAGAAGTAATATCTTTTCATATGCCTGGTCACAAAAAAGGACAAATTTATAAAAAATTAGGATATAAAGATATACTAGAAAATTTGTATAAAATGGATACAACAGAGATATTAGGAACAGATAATTTACACTTTCCAGAAGGAATTATAAAAAATTCACAAGAAAAAACATCAAAAGTATTTAAGAGTGATTATACATATTATCTAGTAAATGGGAGTAGTTGTGGAATACAATCTGCAATAATGTCAGTATGCAGTCCAAAGAGTAAAATAATAGTAAATAGAGATTGTCATCAGTCTGTTATAAATGGATGTATTTTGGGAGATATAGATATAGAGTATGTGCCTTGTGAGATAAGTGAAGATACGAATGTCTTAAAAGGTATCTCTATAAGTAATGTAATTGATATAATAGATAAAAATTTGGACGCAAAAGCAGTACTGCTTACTTATCCTACATATTATGGAATGACATATGATTTAGAATATATATGTAATTATGCACATAGTAAAAAGATGGTGGTAATAGTAGATGAAGCTCATGGTGCACATTTAGGTCTTAGTGAAAAACTTCCTAAAACAGCTCTTGAGCAAGGTGCAGATATAGTTGTACAGAGTACACATAAAACTCTTCCATCGTTTACACAATCGTCAATGATACATATACAAGGAGACCGGGTTGATATAGATAAAATCTTAAAACTGTTAAGAATTACAGAATCATCAAGCCCTTCATACTTATTATTATCTTCTCTTGAATTAGCAGTAGATATATATGAGAACAAAGGAAAAGAATTAATGGAAGAACTTTTAAATAATATTAGAACTTTTAAAAATAACATTAATGCAAATATTAATATATACGATACGAATGATAAAACAAAACTATTTATATCATCTAAAAAGATGGGTTTAACAGGTTATAAACTAGAAAATATTTTAAGAAACAAATATAACATACAAGTAGAATTATCTAATTATTATGGGGTTCTTTTAATATGTACAATAGGAAATACTACTAAGGATTTCACTAGTTTAGAAACAGCATTAAACAATATTGTAAAAGAAAATTTTAAATTTACGAAGTTAGAAAATAAAAAATACCCTGTTGTTATTCCAAAGAAAATATTAACACCTAGAGAAGCATTTTATAAAGCTAAAAAAAGTGTTAAAATATATGACAGTATAGGTAAAATTTGTGGTGAATGTATAGTACCATACCCACCTGGAATAAGTATAATATCCCCTGGTGAAGTAATAAGTAAAGAAATAATAGACTATCTAACGTTTTGTCACTCTAAAGGGATGGTTATAAGTGGATTGAAAGATGTAGATTTAAATTTTATACAAGTAATAGATTTGGAATACATTTAAAAATTATGATACTAATAAAAATTATGATACTAAAGTAGATAGTTTGAAATTGCAAAGATAAATAAATAGACTGCTTATATAGCGTTATCTAATAAAAGTATTAAAAAAGAAAAAAGTGTTTGTATGGAGGAAATGAAAATGAAAGGTAAGCTAATAATTATAGAGAGTGGTTCAGATGCAAGTGGAAAGGCGACTCAGACAAAAATATTATATGAAAGATTAAAAAAAGAAGGCTATATGATTAAGAAGGTAGAATATCCAAATTATGAGTCTCCAGCATCTGCATTGGTGAAAATGTATTTGAAAGGAGACTTTGGTAAAAATGCATCAGATGTAGACCCATATATAGCGTCAACTTTTTTCACGGCTGATAGGTATGCATCGTTTAAAACCGATTGGGAAGAGTTTTACAATGAAGGTGGAATAATTATTGCAGACAGATATACAACATCTAATATGGTACATCAGGCTTCTAAAATGGATATTTGTGATAGAGAAGAGTATTTAAATTGGTTGACTGATTATGAATTTAATTTATTTAAGATACCACAGCCTGATTGTGTTATATTTTTAGATGTACCTATTGAGTTTAGTGAAAAGCTTATGGAGAATAGAAAAAATAAGATTACAGGGAAAGACGAAAAAGATATTCATGAAAGTGACATAGGGTATTTAGAAAAATCTTACAATAATGCTTTATATATAGCAGATAAATATAATTGGAAAAAAATAAATTGTGTTTCAGATAACAAATTAAGAAGTATTGAAAGTATACATAATGAAATTTATAAAATAGTTCTTGATTCAATAAAATCTATGGAGAGATAAATATGTATTTTGAAAATATTATAGGGCAAGATTTTGCAAAGAGATATTTAACAAATTCTATAAAGAAAAATAAACTTAATAATGCGTATATGTTTGAGGGAATAGATGGAATAGGAAAGAAGAAATTTGCTGATGAGTTATCAAGACTATTGCTTGATTATGAAAATCTCGAAAACAGTCCAGACTATGTACTCATAAAGCCAGATGGAAATAGCATAAAAATAGCCCAAATTAGAAATTTACAATCAGATATAGTAATAAGACCTCATAAGGAATATAAAATATATATAATTAATAATGCTGAGAAAATGACTGTAGAAGCCCAAAATGCGCTTTTAAAGACGCTGGAGGAACCTCCAAACTATGCTATAATAATCTTAGTCACAAACAACAAGGAATCTTTATTAGAAACTATAAAATCTAGATGTGATATAATAAAGTTCTCACCTATACCAATGGAGGACTTAAAACGTTATTTGATAAATACAGGTATAGAAGAAGAAAGGGCTCAATTGTTGGCTACTTTTTCAAGGGGAAGTATTGAGAATGCGTTAAATCTATCTCAGTCTGCTGAGTTTTCAGTGATGAGAGAGGATATACAACAGTATATTCAGATAATGTTAGATAAAAACATAGTAGAGATTCTAAATATACCAAATAATATGGAAAAATACAGAAGTCAGATTATAAGTTTATTGGATATAATGATAAACTATTTTAGAGATATTATCCTATTAAAAGAAAATGTAAACAAGAATATGTTAATAAATATAGATAAGCTAGTTTTTATTCAAAATATGAGTGGAAAAATTAGTTATTCTCAATTGTCCAAGATTATTGATATAATAGAAGATGCAAAGAGTAAAATAAACAGTAATTGCAATTTCAATATAAGCATACAAGTTATGTCTTTAAATATATACGAGGTGATTAAATGATAAGTATAGTAGGTATAAGGTTTAAAAGTGCTGGGAAAATATATTATTTTGACCCTGTTGATTTTAATATAGAGCAAGATATGGATGTAGTTGTAGAAACTGCAAGAGGTTTGGAGTATGGGAAGGTAGTTGTTGGACCAAAAGAAATGGATGAAATTGAATTAATTTCTCCTTTAAAGCCAATTATAAGAATAGCTACAGAAGAAGATAAAAAAATATATCTAGAAAATAAGGAAAGGGCAAAAGAAACTTTTGAGTTATGCCAACAAAAAATAAAAGAACATGAGTTAACAATGTTTTTAATAGATTGTGAGTATACGTTTGATAGGAATAAGTTGATTTTTTACTTTACAGCAGAAGGAAGAATAGATTTTAGAGAATTGGTCAAAGATTTGGCTGCTATATTTAAGACTAGAATAGAACTTAGACAAATTGGTGTTAGGGATGAAGCTAAGTCTATAGGTGGTCTAGGACCTTGTGGTAGAAAACTTTGTTGTTCATCTTGGCTAGGTGATTTTCAGCCAGTTTCAATAAAAATGGCAAAAGACCAAAGTTTATCTTTAAATCCAACAAAAATATCTGGAATATGTGGAAGATTATTCTGTTGCTTAAAATATGAGCATGATGTGTATAGTGAGGCAATAGAAAAAATGCCTGTTGTAGGTGCATTAGTGCAATCAGATGATGGAAAAGGAAAAGTTGTAGAAGTAAATCCTTTATTAGAACAAATTAAAGTGGAATTCCAAGACAAGACAGTAAAGATATACACAAGAGAAGAGATAAAAATACTTAGAGAGCCTAAAAAATGTGATGGCTGTGGCGGTAAATGTAAGGATAATGATGGACTAGATGAGGCCACACTAAGAGAGTTAAAGAAATTAGAAGATTAAATTTAAGGTAGGGCTTTTCCTACCTTTTTTAAAGCAATTAATGATTGAAGTTATTAATATTTGAGGAGAATTTATAATATGCAATTAAAAGATTCAGAAAGAATAGATGATTTACAATTAAAAAATCTTAAAATTATACAGGATACTAACGGGTTTTGTTTTGGTATAGATGCAGTTTTATTAGCCAATTTTACTAAAATAAAAAAAGATGCTAAAGTAGTAGATTTGGGTACTGGAACTGGCATTATACCTATTTTGATGGCTGGGAAAAGTGAAGCTAAAAAAATTATTGGTGTAGAAATACAAGAAGATGTATATGAAATGGCAACTCGTTCTGTAAAATTAAATGGATTAGAAGAAAGAGTTAAGATTATAAATGATGATATAAAATCCATAGACAAAGTTTTGGACGTAAATGGTTACCATGTAGTTACATCAAATCCTCCATATATGCATATTGATGGAATAAAAAATCCAAATGATAAAAAAGCAATATCAAGACATGAAGTAAAATGTAATTTGGAGGATGTAATTAGAGCTGCATCTAGATTGGTTATGTCTAGAGGGAAATTTTTCATGATACATAGACCAACAAGACTGGTTGATATAATAACTTTAGGGAGAAAATATAAATTAGAGCCAAAAGTTATTCAATTTGTGCATCCAAAACCTCAAAAAGCACCCAATTTAGTCTTAGTTCAATTTGTAAAAGATGGAAGACCAGAGCTTAAGATATTAGACCCATTGTATGTTTATGGAGAAGATGGGAATTATACAAAAGAATTAAAAGCAATATATAATAATGAAGATATAGGAGAGTTGTAGATGAGTGGGAAATTGTACATATGTCCAACACCAATAGGAAACCTAGAAGATATAACATATAGAACTTTAAGAGTATTAAAAGAAGTAGACTTGATTGCAGCAGAAGATACAAGACATAGTATAAAACTTTTAAATCATTTTGAAATTTCAAAGCCATTGACTAGTTATCATGAACATAATAAAGGCTCAAAGGGAGATTATTTAATAAATAAACTAATTGATGGTGAAAATATAGCTTTGATAAGTGATGCAGGTATGCCTGGTATATCTGACCCAGGAGAAGGTATAATAAAACAAGCTATACAAAACAATATAGAGATAGAAGTATTACCAGGTGCAACAGCTTTTGTAACAGCTTTAGTTGGTTCTGGTATGGATACACATAAATTTGTTTTTGAGGGCTTTTTAGATAGAGATAAAAAAGTTAGGAAAGTACAATTAGAGGAACTAAAGGAAGAAAGCAGAACTATAATTTTCTATGAATCACCACATAGATTGAAGGATACACTAAAAGATATGCTTAAAATTCTTGGGAATAGGAAGATTTCTATAAATCGAGAACTTACAAAAAAATATCAAGAGATAATAAGGGAAGATATAGAATCTGTTATAAAAATATTTGAGGAAAAAGAAGTAAGAGGAGAGTTTGTATTAATCGTAGAAGGTTTTCATGGTGAAAAGTCAAAGAAAGAGGATTATGATGGGCTTACAGATAGGGAATATGTTTTAAAACTAATTGAAAGTGGTATGAACAAAAAAGATGCAATAAAAATAGTTTGTAAAGATAGAAAGTTAAAAAAAGATGTGGTTTATAAACAAGTTCTAGATTTATAAAACCTGAATCTGAGGTGATTTTATGGAAATAGGAAAAGTTATAATAGAGAGTTTAAAGAGGGAAGATACACATAAAACATTTATAGAATTAGATGAAAAGCATGAATTAGAAAAAATAATCCCTAAAATAAGCTGTATGAAGTCTGTAGGTGAATGTAAATATCATGTAGTAAATTGTTTTGAACACTCTATAAATGCATTAAGAGAATTAGAAATAGTATTAAATGACAAGGATTTTTTTCCAATACATTTAAGAGAACATGTGTTAAATTATTTAAACACATATATTGAGGATGGAATAAATAAGTTACATGTATTAAAGTTAGGAATATTTTTACATGATGTGGGTAAGCCTGACAGTATGACTTTAGATGAAACAGGAAGAGTTCATTTTACAAATCATGAAAAAATAGGTGCTCAAATAGTTGACAATATGGGTATAAAGTTAGAGTTATCAACAGAAACATATAGACTTATAAGTAAATATGTAAGATATCACATGATACTTTTATCTTTGTACAAGAAAAATGATTTGAGTAGAAAAGAATTAATTAATGTATTTAATTTAGTGAATGATGATACCATAGGTATAATAATGCTTGGATATGCAGATATAGTATCTACAGTAAAATTACTAGATAAAAGTGGAGAAGTTAGTGTATTAAAGACATACATGGAATATATTTTAACAAATTACTTGTATAAGAGTAATTATACACATGTATAAATTTAGTCGATATAATTGAGTTTTAAATGATTAATTGAAGTTTGAAATATATATAATTCAAAAACATAAAAGAAGTTGTCTTTGTTGTAAAATTATGAAAGACAACTTTTTTATATCAAAAATTGAAATCTTATTAAGTATACTTAATGGTCTATTAATTAATGAACTATTAGTATTTAATTTATATTACAATATTGATTTTGCTTGTATTGGTGTTGATAATATAACAGAGGTCTTAGTAGAACCTATTTTCTTTATAGTATCAATCACATTTTCTAGTTCGTACATATCTTTTACAATTACTTTTAAAAGTAAGCAATCATCACCTGTTATGTGGTGACACTCTACAATTCTAGGGTCCTTTGCAGCTGACTCAATGAATTCTGTATATCCATTACTTGGAAGAGAAATATGAATAAATGCTTTTATAACTCTACCTAATGAATCTGGGTTAACAATAGCTTTATAACCTTCTATAACACCAGACTCTTCTAATCTTTTGACTCTTTCTGAAACTGCAGGAGAAGTTAAACCAACTATTTTTCCTAAGTCCTTCATAGAAATTCTCCCATCATCCTGTAAAATCTCTATGATTCTGTAATCTGTAACATCCATAAATAAACAGTCCCCCTTAAATAAAAATAATTAATGCTATAAAACTTTTTTAGAATCTATCATTCGTGTTTTTAAATACCAAAGATTTCTAGATAAATCAACCTTATAAATGTGTGGTTTTGAAAGTCTTTTGTATTGTTCCCAGATAGTACTTAATTCATATTGTACATGATTTTTTATTTCAAGAACAGGTTTTTTATTATATTTGCATAGTCCTTTTATATACAATGGTTTAAGAAGCTCTTTAACCTTATAATTTGTAAATGTCTTTGTTTTCCATGTATAAGTAGGATGGAAGATTTCTAAAGGTTTAGATTCATCTATAACTTCATCATGTAACATAATTAAATCTGCCTCTGCTTTATTGTCTTCGTTATATATTCTTATAACTTTCTTGTAACCCGGATTATTTATTTTTTCTGGATTCTCAGAAATCTTTATCTTAGGTTCAAGAGTTCCATTTTCACAAGATGCAGCTAATTTATAAACGCCTCCAAGAGAAGGTGAATCGAAAGATGTAATGAGCTTTGTACCTACTCCCCATGAATTTATAGTAGCTCCCTCTGCCTTAAGTGATGCTATAGTATATTCATCTAGGTCATTAGATGCAGTGATACTAATATCTGAAAAACCAGCACTATCTAATTGTTTTTTAGCTTCCTTAGATAAATAAGCTAAATCTCCAGAGTCTAGTCTTATACCCATAGGTTTGTGTCCTTTTTCAGAAATATTTTTGAATACTTTTATTGCATTAGGAACTCCACTATTTAATACATCATAAGTATCTACAAGTAGCAAGCATTTGTCTGGATAAACATCAGCATATGCTTGGAATGCTTCAAGTTCATTATCAAATTTTTGTACCCAACTGTGAGCATGTGTACCAATTATAGGTATATCAAACATTTTCCCAGCTAGTACATTTGCAGTTCCAGCACAACCACCAACTACAGCAGCCCTAGCTCCATATATACCTGCATCTGGACCTTGTGCACGACGTAATCCAAATTCAAATACAGAGTCTCCTTGAGCTGCGAAGCAAACTCTAGATGCTTTAGTAGCAATAAGGGACTGAAAATTGACTATTGTCAACAATGCAGTTTCAATGAGTTGAGCTTGATATAAAGGTGCCTTAACAGTAATTAATGGCTCATTGGGGAACATGATAGTTCCTTCTTCAACAGCATATATATCTCCTGTGAATTTAAATTCTTTTAAAAACTTTAAGAACTTGTCAGAAAATAAATTTAAGTTTTTTAAGTACTCTAAATCTTCATCTAAAAAATGAAGATTATCTATGTATTCAACAACCTGATCAATACCACAAACTATAGTATACCCTCCATCACAAGCGTTTTTTCTAAAAAACATATCGAATACAACAATGTCTTCGTGAATATTTTTTTCAAAATAGCCATTTAACATAGTAAGCTGATATAAATCAGTAAGAAGTGTTAGATTTCTCATTATTTCTCTCCTTAATTATTATTAAATATTAAAAATTGTAAAAACTCCCACACTTATACTAAAACATAATATAGTACAACTTTCAAGTATAAAGTATTACCTAACTATCATAAAATTATTTAAAGAGGAGGATGATTATAATAGGAAAAATATGGTTTTATATGGTATCAATAGGGATAATAGGAAGTTTATTTTCTAAAAATATGGGTGAATTAAATAAAGTTATATTAAGTGAAACATCAAAAGGTATAGAATTTGCAATAAGTCTAGCTGGTATTATGGCACTCTGGATGGGGATAATGAATATCGCAAAAGAGTCAGGTTTAATTGAAAAGATAGGTCAAAAACTAAATCCTATAATGAGAAGATTATTTCCTTCTATCCCAAAAGGTCATAAAGCAATGTCTTATATAGTTATGAATATTGCTTTAAATATGTTGGGCGCTGGAAATGGTGCAACAGCATTTGGTTTAAAAGCAATGAGCGAGCTTCAAACTTTGAATAACAAGAAAGATACAGCTACTAATGATATGATTATGTTTATGGTAATCAATATATCATCTATACAAATAATTCCATTTACTATAATCAAATTAAGGATGGATATGGGAGCTCAAAATCCAAGTGAAATAATTTTTACCACTTTATTTGCAACCATAATATCTACAGCAATAGCAATAATAACATGTAAATTTTTTCAAAGAAGATATAGATAAAGGGGATGTAGATACATGGAGATATTTTCAAACTTACTTATACCAATAATAATTTTGTACATAGTAGTTTATGGTAAATATAAAAAAATAGATGTGTATGATAGTTTTGTAAAAGGGGCAATTGATGGACTAAAAGCAGCATGGGATATTCTACCATATATAATAGGTATATTTTTAGCAATAGGAATATTCAAAACTGGTAAAGGTCTTGATATGTTAGAATGGCTATTTACACCAATAGCAAATATGATGAGTATACCAAAAGAATTAATAGGTCTAATAAGTGTAAAACCTTTATCTGGAAGTGGTGCTTTAGGGATGTATAGTGAACTTGCAAATAGGGTTGGAATAGGAAGTTTGGTAGAAAAAATGGGTGCTACAATTGTAGGTTCTTCTGAGACTATTTTTTATACAATGGCAATATACTATGGAAGTCTGAAGATAAAAAATACTAGACATACATTATCATGTGCTATGATTAGCCATGTTGCAGGTGTCATAGCAGCTGTTTTTATTTGCTATGTAATATTTGTATAATTTGTTGACAATATGGGGAAAATTTTATAATATAGTGATTATATAGAAACAAATAGTAATACAAATTATAAGCTATGAAAAGAAGAGTAAATAAAGGTTTTTTCTATCAGAGAGCTAGGTTAGGTGAAAGCTAGCGTCAAGAGCTTTATTGAAGATGGTCTTGGAGCTTTTTATCTGAGCAAGTGTGCTAGGATAAAACGGTTGGACACGTTATAGTCTACTAAGGTATCTATAAAGTGATTTCTACATTTCATGTGAAACATAGCCATTATAGATGAATTAGGGTGGTACCGTGAATAATCTCGCCCCTATGTTAACTCATAGGAGGCGATTTTTTATTATTTAAATGAGATTACGAACGATAAAAAATTAGGAGGTAAATAATATGAGTAAACCGAGTTTTTATGTAACAACACCAATATACTATCCAAGTGGAGGATTACACATAGGACATACTTATTCAACAGTAGCTGCAGATACAATAGCTAGATTCAAGCGTTTCTGTGGATACGATGTAAAGTTCTTAACAGGAACAGATGAGCATGGTGAAAAAATTCAAAAGAAAGCCATGGAGCAAGGAATGTCAGAGATAGAGTATCTTGATGGAATGATAAGAGGTATAAAGGCTTTATGGAATACTATGGATATATCTTACGATGATTTTATAAGAACTACAGAAAAAAGACATACAGATATAATACAAAAGATATTTACTAAATTATATGAGCAAGGTGACATATATAAAGGTGAATATGAAGGTAGATACTGTACTCCTTGTGAAAGTTTCTGGACAGAATCTCAATTACTAGAAGGAAATAAATGCCCTGACTGTGGAAGAGAAACATATTTAGTAAAAGAAGAATCTTATTTCTTTAGATTATCTAAATATGAAGATAGATTAAAAGAATTATTCAAGGATGATAGTTTCTGTTTTCCTGCTACTAGAAAAAATGAAATGGTAGCAAACTTTTTAGATAAAGGATTAGAAGATTTAAGTGTAACCAGAACAACTTTTGATTGGGGTATAAAAGTTCCTTTTGATGAAAAACATGTAATTTATGTATGGGTAGATGCTTTATGTAACTACATAACAGCATTAGGATATATGACTGATAATGACGAAGAATTCAAAAAATATTGGCCTGCCAATGTTCAAATAGTAGGTAAAGAAATAGTGAGATTCCATACAATAATATGGCCAGCACTTTTAATGGCTTTAGGTTTAGAAGTTCCAAAACAAGTATTTGGACATGGATGGATATTGTTTGCTGATGACAAAATGAGTAAGTCAAAAGGTAATGTGGTTTATCCAGAACCTATAATAGAAAGATATGGAATAGACACACTTAAGTACTTCTTATTAAGAGAGTTTGCATTTGGGCAAGATGGAAGTTATACTCATAGAAATTTTGTAACAAGAATAAATTATGACCTAGCAAATGATTTAGGAAACTTAATAAGCAGAACTGTAGCTATGGTTGAAAAGTACAATAACGGTATAATACCAACAGCAAAAGTTTCAACTGATTTTGATGCTGATTTAAAAGAGCAAGCTGTATCGACTAGAGAAAACTTTGAAGCCGAAATGGATAAGATGCAATTCCACGAAGCATTAGAGAGTGTATGGAAACTAGTTAGAAGAACTAACAAATATATAGATGAAACTATGCCTTGGGCATTAGCTAAAGATGAAAGTAAGAAAGATGAATTAGACACAGTTTTATATAATTTATGTGAATCTATAAGAATAATCGCAACACTAATAAATCCTATAATGAATGAAACTGCTAATAAAGTATATGAACATATAGGAATAAAAGGTCAAGATGATATAACTACATGGGAAAGTACAAAAATATTTGGTCTTATTGGAGAAAATGTAAAAGTATTTAAAGGTGAACCTTTATTCCCAAGATTAGATATAGAAAAAGAGATAGAAGAATTAACTAAAATGTTCTCTGGGAAACCTTCAGTAGAGGAAAAACCTTTAGAGCATAAAGAGGAAATTACCATTGATGATTTAGACAAAATAGAGCTTAGAGTAGGGAAAATAATAAGCTGTGAAAAGCATCCAAAAGCAAATAAATTATTAGTATCACAAGTTAAGATTGGACCAGAAACAAGACAAATAGTATCAGGAATAGCTGAATACTATAAGCCAGAAGACTTGGTAGGTAAAGAGGTTACAGTGGTATGTAACTTAAAACCAGTTAAATTAAGAGGGGTAGAATCTCAAGGTATGATATTAGCAGCAGGTGATGATGGAGACCCATATGTTTTACCATTTACACAAGGTGCTAAAGATGGATGCGAGGTTCGTTAGTAGGCAATTAAATAGTAAGGAGATTAAAGATGTTATTTGACTCACATGCACATTTAAATGATGAAAGTTTTGATGAAGATAGAGATGAACTTATTGGTTCATTAAAAGATAAAGGTGTAGATTTGGTTGTAAATCCAGGAGCAGATATAGAAACTTCGATAACAGCAATTGAACTTGCGAAAAAATACGACTTTATATATTCAGCAGTTGGAGTACATCCACATGATGTATCAAAACTAGATGATACAGCGATAGAGACGCTAAGAAAACTTGCAACTGAAAATGAAAAAGTTGTGGCTATTGGAGAGATTGGATTAGATTATTATTATGATTATTCTCCAAGAGAAGAACAAAAAGAGTGGTTTAAGAAGCAAATTGAATTAGCTAATGAATTAAAACTTCCAATAATAATACATGATAGAGATGCACATGGAGATACTTTTGAGATAATAAAAAGCACTAAAAGCCCTGAAATAGGATGTGTACTTCATTGTTATAGTGGAAATGTGGAGTTAGCTAGAGAATATGTTAAGATGGGTTGTTATATATCAATTCCAGGGACAGTTACTTTTAAGAATAATAAAAAAACTAGAGAAGTAGTAAGAGAAATACCTCTAGAAAGATTATTCATAGAGACTGATTCACCGTATATGTCACCAGAGCCACATAGAGGAAAGAGAAATAATCCTTATCAAGTATCTTTTGTTGCTGATAAGATAGCTCATGAAAAAGGAATATCTTATGAAGAAGTATGTAGAGCTACAAAAGAAAATGCAAAGAAATTTTTTAATATAAAATAGACAAATTAAAATTTATAATGACATATAAAATAAGTCATTATAAGTATAGGATGAGGGGCTGTCTCAAAATAGAGATTGTACTGAGACCTAAAAGTTGGACTTTATACAGGAATGGAATTTTCATTCCTGTTTTTTTACTTTATGTAACTTTAGATTCATATTCAAATCTATATTTAACAGGGTTAAGCCAATTTTATTTTTCTTAAGCGTTTTGCTATACTTATTCATTTGATATGCTCAACCTTGGTCTGAGTGAAAAGTTCTTTTGTAAGGACAATCTTTTGTAATATTGATGGCTTCATTTAAAGCATCACTTATTGATTTAAAGTTAGGTCTATCTGAGATACTGAATAATAAAACTTCTTCATTAAACATATCTAAAACTCGTATTTATATATAAAAATAAATAGCTTAGTACCTTGATTAAATCAAATAAAAACCTTAAAATAAAGAGATGTAAAGAAAAACTAAAAATGAATAAAAGGTGAATTTATATGATAAAAGAAATAATAGTAGTAGAAGGAAGAGATGATGTTACAGCAGTTAAGAGAGCAATAGATGCAGAACTTATAACTACAGGTGGATTTGGATTTCCAAAAGGTGTAATGGAGCGTATAAAAGCTGCCAATGAAAGACGTGGTGTTATAATATTTACAGACCCAGATTTTGCAGGTGAAAAAATAAGAAAAAAAATAGCATCAGAAGTTCCAGGATGTAAACATGCATTTCTGCCAAGAGAAGAAGCTAAAAAGGATGGAGATATAGGCATTGAAAATGCTACTCCTCAAAGTATAATAGCAGCTTTAAATAAAGTTAGAACTGAAAATACAGAAAAAAGAGATGAATTTAAGCAAGTTGACTTAATTAAAAATGGTCTTATAGGTAATGAAGAAGCATCATTTAGAAGAGATGCACTTGGTAAAATACTTGGAATCGGATATGGAAATGCAAAACAATTTTTAAATAGATTGAATAATTATGGAGTTGAAAGAGAAGAATTTATAGATGCATTAAAACAAATATAAATGTAATATTTAATATATGAAAAATATGTATATAAAATAAATTGTGGAATTACAGGCTAATTTTAATCTATAAGGCGAAATTCTTCTTCATCACTGTAGGAAGAGTATTTTGCTAAAACTTTTGGTTATAGTAGATGGCTATACTACCAATAATTATAATTAATAAAATTAAATATCAAAATAAGTTAAAAAGGAGTAAATAATGGATAGACTATCTTCACATAATGTAACAAAAGAAGTAGTACAAAAATATAATTTTAAATTTTCAAAGTCTTTAGGTCAAAATTTTTTGATAGATAGTAATATAATTGATAAAATCTTAGCTGGAGCTAGAATCACAGAAGGAGATAATATAATAGAAGTAGGACCTGGTATAGGTACTCTTACTCGTGAGATGGGTAAAATAGCAGAAAAAGTAGTAGCTATAGAAATCGATAGGAATTTAATTCCTATATTGAAAGACACCTTGTCAGATTTAGATAATATAGAGGTTGTAAATCAAGACATATTAAAAGTAGATATACAAGAGTTAGTAAAAAACAAATTAAATGGTGGACCAGTTAAGCTTGTGGCAAACCTTCCATATTATATAACTACTCCAATAGTTATGAAATTTTTAGAGGAAGATATACCTGTAACAGATATAGTGGTCATGGTTCAAAAAGAAGTTGCAGATAGAATGAATGCTAATTCAAGTACTAAAGATTATGGAGCATTATCTATAGCTGTTCAATACTATTGTGAGACAGAGATTGTAGCAAAGGCTCCAAGACATATGTTTATACCGCAACCAAATGTAGATTCAACAGTTATAGGTCTACATGTAAGAGCTGAAAAAAAATATGACGTTCATAATGAAGAAATATTTTTTAAAACAGTAAAAGCATCTTTTGGACAAAGAAGAAAGATACTTCTTAATTCGTTGGGAGGGCTTGGTTTTCTTAATAAAGATGAAATAAGAGAAATATTAAAAAAAGCTAATATAGACGAAAAAAGAAGGGGTGAAACTCTTAGTATAGAGGAGTTTTCAGTTCTTTCAAATATAATAAATACAAAAGTATCTTCTAAATAGAAGGTACTTTTTTTTATTTTATTAACATATATTGTTTAGAGAAACTGTGTTAAGGGGGGATTGCAGTGGGTTCTAAAAGAAAGTTTAAAAGAGACTATATAATACTAGAAGCTAAGGACATAAACTTTAGATACAAAGAACGAGTACTGCCAAAAGCTTTTGCAAAAGTTGAAGTAAATGATGAAAAAGCAATTATTGCATTATATGTAGAAAATCTAAAATATGTTAAAGATGGGTATAAAGCAGTAGCAATAAAAGGTGACCATGGATTAATAGACCTAGGAAATATAATTTTAAATGAACAAGGAAGAGGTGAGTTTGTTTTAGATTTAGAAGATTACGATGATGAGATAAAAGGTATTGCATTATTGTATGAAAGAAATATACCTTTAATTGGATTTAAAGGAAACAAGATTGAAAATTATGAGGACATATTATTCCAAGAGATAGAAGATGAAGAAGAGTATGAAGAATTGGAAGAAGATGAAGAGTTAAACGCTGAGGAAGAGAGTGATAGAGAAGAAGGGAATGACGATGAAGAAGAATACATTATAGAAGAATATGATGAAGATGAGTATGAAGATTATTGGGAAGATGAAGAAGACGTTGATGAGGGAGAGTTAAAAGCAAGAACGGAAATAGAAGATTCTAGAGATGAGGAAATAGAAGAATTCAATAATTATAAAGAAATAGAAAATTATAATAAGGTTAAAGCACAGGAAGAATATATAGATATAGAATATGATGAAGAAGATGAAGAAGAAGTTTTTGAAGTAAACAGAGAAGAAGACAGATTTGTTTCTTCAAAACTTACTAAATCAAAAAAAACTCAAAAAGAGCAAAATAATATTGAAAAAATAAAAAGAGTCAATGGAATAAGTCAAGGAGACAGTGGAAATAAACAAGCTAGCACATTACTTATGCCAAGACAAATAAAGAAAGGTTTGAAATTATTTAAAGAAGTAAAACCGTTTGTAACAGATTATATAGATAAAACAAGATGGTGGAAAATAGAGATAAATCCTACAACATTGTGTGGATATACAATGCCTTATTTAGGCTATTTAAATGTGTTGAATTATACTATGTATAGTGATGCAGTGTTGCATTCATATAAATATAGACACTACTTATTTGGAGTTCAGTATGATGAATATAATAAGAGAAAACATTATATTTATGCTATTCCGGGAAATAGAAATGAACAGCCAGATAATGGAAGCACAGGATTTTTAAGATACCAAGCTTGTGACAATAGAACAAATAGCTTAGGGTATTGGCTATGTTTTATAGATTCCAGACAAAGAAATATAGTTAGATAAAAATGCAAGAATTTAGTTTTAGCTTTCATTTTGCTTAAAAAAATTAATTAAAGTAATACAAAACTTTAAAAACTATTGATAATATTTAAATATTACACTACAATATATTTTAAAATACCTATTATATTATGGAGGAAGGTTATGATAAACGAGCAAAGGATTTTAAACGAGTTCCTTGAATTAGTACAGATAGACAGTTTATCTTTAAAAGAGGGGAATGTTGCTAAAGTATTAGTTAAAAAATTAGAAGAAATAGGTTGTTCAGTAGTAGTAGACAATGCTGGTGAAAAAACAAATGGAGAAACTGGCAATATAATAGCTACACTAAAAGGAAATAAAGAAGGAAAGAAAATATTATTTAGTTCACATATGGATACAGTGACTCCAGGTATTGGAGTAAAACCTATAGTGGATGAAGCAAATGAAATAATAAAAAGTGATGGTACTACAATATTAGGTTCTGATGATAAAGCAGGTATAGCAGCTATATTAGAAGGTTTAAGATATATAAAGGAAAATAACATAGAACATACTGATATACAGGTTGTATTCTCTATATGTGAGGAATGTGGATTAGTTGGAGCTAAAAATTTAGACTATGGAAAAATAGATTCTGAATATGCTTTTGTATTAGATAGTGGTGGTTCTCCAGGAGAGATAATAGTAAAAGCTCCTGCACAAGATGTAATAAATGTTAAGATATTAGGAAAGACTGCTCATGCAGGTCTTGAGCCTGAAGCTGGTATAAGTGCTATAATGGTAGCAGCCAGAGCAATAGAAAATATGAATTTACTTAGAATAGATGAAGAAACAACTGCTAACATAGGAATTATAAACGGTGGAACAGCCACAAATATAGTAACAGGTGAAGTTAATATAGTTGCAGAAGCCAGAAGTTTAAAAGAAAATAAATTAGATGTTCAAACTAAACACATGGTAGAGACTTTTAAAAAAGCTGCAAAAGATTTTGGAGCTAAAATTGAGATAGATGTCAATAGAGCGTACACACCAATAGATGTTAGTGAAGATTCTGAAATAATAAAACTTGCAAAGAAAGCTTTTTCAAACTTAGATATAAAAGGTCATACTGAATCTACAGGAGGAGGTAGTGATACAAATATATTAAGTAAGAATGGTATCGAAGCTATAACTTTAGGAATAGGTATGAAAAATGCTCATACATTAAGTGAACATATAGCTATAAAAGATTTATATAATTCTGCTAAAATGGTAGTGGAGATAATAAAAGAAGCATAAACTTAAATAATAGTGTATAATATATATCGCCTAGCTTAAGCTAGGTGATTTTTCATTTTATAGAAGATTGATAATCTCTATTGAAAGTAAAGGGTACACATTTGCATATAAGAGTAGATTTAATTTATGTTCAGAGGTACATTTTTAATAGTATTTAGAGTTGTTTCAAAAGGAGGAATAAAAATGGAGACAAGGTATGAAGAAGCAAATAAAATAACAATACAATCGATACTTTGGAATGTAGTATTAACAATAATTAAGGTTATAGCTGGTGTTATTGGTAATTCTAGTGCTATGGTTGCAGACGGGTTGCATTCAGCATCAGATATTATAAGTTCTATAGGAGTATTAATAGGCAACTATGTATCTTCTAGACCAGGAGATAGAGAACATAATTATGGTCATGAGAAAGCAGAGACATTAGTATCATTCGTGTTATCAATATTACTTATCTTCGTTTCTATAACAATAGGTATAGAGGCAATTAAATCTTTATTTAATTTAGATGCATTAAGTGTTCCATCAATATTACCATTAGTAGTATCAGTTATTTCAATCCTGATAAAAGAGTATCAATATAGAATAACAATAAAAGTTGCTAAAAAGATAAATTCACCGGCCCTAAAAGCTGATGCTTGGCATCATAGGTCGGATGCTTTATCTTCAGTAGCTGCTTTTATAGGGATAGGTGGTTCTATTTTAGGATTTAAGCCTTTAGACCCAATTGCATCAGTTGTAGTGGCTATATTTGTGGCTAAAGTAGGAATTAATATACTTATAAGTTCTGTTAATGAATTGATGGATGTTTCGGTTGATGAAGAGGAGATAAAAGAATTAAACTTTATTGTAGCAGATACAGAAGGTGTTAAGAACCTGGGTGATATAAAGACTAGAAAACATGGAGCTATGGCATATGTAGATTTAACTATATGTGTAGATGAAAATTTGACAGTTAAGCAAGGTCATGACATTGCTACCAAGCTTGAAAAACATATAATAAAACATATGGAATTTGTAAAAGGTATAACAGTTCACGTTGAACCATGTACTAATTGCCAAGGAAATAAGTGTAATAATTAATTAGACCTTAAAAAAAAGTGTAAAAAGTTATATAATTGTTTTATGATTATAAACTCTAGGGGTGGTTAAATGAGCAAGAAAAGAAAATTAAAGAAAAAAGCTGCAATATTAATAGGAGTAGTTGTTTTCTTTATAATATACTTTATATCCTTTAGAATAGGAATAAATCTGGAAAAGGATAAAAGTGAAGTTCCAAAGAAGGTAGAAAAAGAAGAAGAAGATAATAGGTCTCTAATGACTCAAATAAAAGAGAAGAAGAAGGTTTATATATCAGATAAAAATATAGAAAACATAAAAATTGAAGAAGATATGTGGGATGAAATAAAGCTATTTTTCTCAGATTTCAAGAAAGTAAGAAATACTACTTCTTCTTATGAAGCAGTTTATGAAGGCTATTCTGATGATGGAGTTAAATTTTCTACTGATCTTAACTTCTTTAGAGTATATACTGTAAATAAAGAAGAATATTATAAAGTTCCAGTTGATTCTAAGAATGTTTTTAAGAACCTTTTAGATGAGAGTATATATACTTCATTTGACCTTTTAAGTCACTATAAAGATTGGAAAGAGGTAACTATAACTTATGGAAAAGAAACTAAAAAAGTTCATAGGTGGAAGTTTGATGATTTAGCACATAAGATGATTTCAAAAAGGGTTGTAGGAAAAGTTCAACCTGAGAAAAATAAGGAAAGAAGTGACTATAACTTTACTATAAACATAAAAGGTGATAATTTTGCTGTAAAAGTTGATACAATGGGAAAAGATTATGTGAAAGTTACTTCTAAGAAAACTGTGTCTTACTATGAGGTTCATACAAGTTTGTTTGATTACCTTAAAAATGAGATATTTGAAATTGGAAAGAAATAGGACTTTGAGAAGTGGCTGTCTCAAAATAGAGATAAGCCTCTTTTTCATTGCTTAAATGATGAAAGTATATTTGATTTCATACAAAAAAGAGTGCCTCATGAACTAAAAAGTTCATTTTGAGACACCATCTAAATTATTTTTTATATATTATTTTTCGACTAACAAGTCTGCAACTTTATAAATTGGACCAGCACCAGCAGTTATTACTAAATCATTGTCATTAACATTTTCACGTAAATATTTTACTATATCTTCAAATTCTTTTATATAGATAGCATCTACGTTGTTTTGGTATAATTTTTCAACCAAGTTTTTAGAATGTATATCTCCAGGGTCTTTTTCTCTAGCTGCATATATGTCTGTTATGATAACTTTATCAGCAGCATAGAATGCTTCTGAGAATTCACCTAAAAGAGATTTTGTTCTAGTGTAAGTATGTGGTTGGAAGACACACCATAAAGTGGATTTTTTTAATTTTTTAGCAGCAGCCAAAGTAGCTTTTAGCTCAGTTGGATGATGTGCATAATCGTCTACCACTAAAGCATTCTTATAATACCCCTTAGTTTCAAATCTTCTTCCTACACCTTTATAGATTTTTATATTTTTTCTTATAGTCTCTAAGTCAATACCAGAAACAAGAGCTGTCATTATAGCAGAAGAAGCATTATATATGTTATGAAGACCATATACAGAAAGCTCAAATTCTCCTAAATCTCTTCCTTGATATTCTATTTTAAATATTCCATGACCACTATTGTCAAAGTGAATATCTTTTATTACAGCATCATTATCAGAATCCCTGCCGTATTTTATAATAGTAGCTTTAACATCATACAATATGTCATCAACATTTTCGTCATCACCATTTATTATGAAATAGCCTTCTGGAGGCAACAGCTTACCAAATTTGTTAAAAGAAGCCTTGATTTCATCTATTCCAGAGAAATAATCAAGATGGTCTTCCTCAACATTTAAAACTATAGATATTTTTGGGTTAAAATTAAGGAAACTATCTACATATTCACATGCTTCAGTTATAAAGTGGTTAGAATTACCTATCTTAACATTACCACCTATCATACTTAAGTTACCACCGACTAGTATAGTAGGGTCTAAGTCTGCATATTCAAAGATTGTAGACAACATAGATGTTGTAGAAGTCTTTCCATGTGTTCCAGAAACTGCTATAGAATTCTTATATTCCCTCATGATTTGACCTAAAAAAGTAGCTCTGTTCATTACTAATTTATTTTTTTCTTTAGCAGCTATAAGTTCTT
Organism: Clostridioides sp. ES-S-0108-01; assembly: GCF_020662285.1. Taxonomy (NCBI): domain Bacteria; kingdom Bacillati; phylum Bacillota; class Clostridia; order Peptostreptococcales; family Peptostreptococcaceae; genus Clostridioides; species Clostridioides sp. ES-S-0108-01. The sequence continues at coordinate 21,694 of NZ_JADGMN010000012.1, forward strand.
CATTGTCTGGATGAACTGCTGCCGTATAAACAACCATATTTACATTATCTGATATGTTCTCTTTTTTCTGACCAATATAGATAGTTGCCCCTTGGTCTCTAAGTTTGTCTAATAGGTATGATTCGTTTGAATCCGAACCTGAGACTTGATAACCTTTATTGATACATATTTCAGCTAATGCACTCATGCTGATACCGCCAATTCCTATAAAGTGTATATTCATAATAAAACCACCTTTCTTTTTAATTAAGTCCTACAATATGAACTATTTATGTGGTATAATAATATAATGTTCAATATTTTATAATTAATATGCATATAATATTATATGTATTTTATTTTTGAATATAATAAAACATAAGTAATATTATACCACAATAAGAATTGTTATGCATTAGTTAGTTTAACGTTATATAAAGGTACTTGTAGGAGGAAATAATAATGAAATTTAAAAGAACAGAGAGAATTGGAGCAATAGTCAAAATACTGTCTGATAATCCAAATAAAATATATACATTAAGTTATTTTACAAATCAGTTTAATGCAGCAAAGTCAACAATAAGTGAAGATTTATTAGTTGTAAAGAACGTATTTGAAAAGCTACATTTAGGTAAAGTTATAACCATCTCAGGAGCAGCAGGAGGAGTAAAATATATACCTAAAACTTCTATAGCAGAAAATGCAGAGTTCTTGATGGAATTATGTGAGAAAATATGTGACAAGTCTAGAATATTATCTGGTGGTTTTTTATACTTGATTGACTTAATTTATGACCCTACAATAGCTGCTAAGATAGGAAAGATATTTGCATCAAATATTGAGTATGTAGATGCAGATTATGTTGTGACAATGGAAACAAAAGGTATACCTATGGCACTTATGACTGCAAAAGCCATGAACTTACCTCTAGTTATAATAAGAAAAGATATAAAAGTGTCAGAAGGTCCTACCCTTAGCATGACATATGTGAGTGGAAACAGCTCTAAGGTTGAGAGTATGAGTTTGCCAAGAAAAGCTCTTAAACCAGACAGTAAAGTTATAATTATAGATGATTTCATGAGGGGAGGAGGTACTATAAAAGGAATGGTTGACCTTATGAATGAGTTTGGTGCAGAGGTTATAGGTACTGGAGTATTCATATCTACAACGAATCCTTCTGAAAAGATGGTAAAGGATTATATTTCACTGATTCAGCTGGATGTTAATGGAGATGAAATAGTAGTAGAGCCAAATTTGAAGACTTTTAAGGATGAATATAGAAATGAAGATTTAGATGAAAAAGAAGATTCAGAATTTGAATTTGAGATAGATGAAGATTAATAAAAAAATATTTAGAAAAATATGTAAAAATAAAAAGAGGATATCCCTAGTTGTCCATAGAATTATTTAAAAAACAGTTTATATTAATTTATTCCAGCGATAATAATTTTAATATAAATTAATTTCTGTCAAAATCAAAGGGGGATATTTTGGTATGAAGATAACTGACGTAAGAGTAAGAAAATTAACAGAAGAAGGTAAGATGAAATGTATAGTTTCAATAACTTTCGATAATTTGTTTGTAGTACATGATATAAAAGTTATAGAAGGCCATAATGGGCTATTTATAGCAATGCCTAGCAGAAAAGTAGGCGAAGGGAATTTCAGGGACATAGCTCATCCTATAAATGCAGAAATGAGACAAGTTTTAGAAGATGCAGTTTTACAAGCGTATCATGAAGCATTAGTTCAATGGGAAGTAGCTGCTGAATAATAATAAATATATAAAATAGAGAGAGCCCGAACATTTAGGCTCTTTTTAAATGTAGAATTTCCATTAAAATATGTACTTTTTACTAAAAAAGTGCTATATTATTAGTGATAATGTATATGTTGTATACAAATTATTAAATAAATGTATTATAATGTATATTGATTGAGAAAATCTTACGAATAAAATTAAATTAGATTGAATGGAGTGTATCAATGAACTTTAAAGCTATAATCCTTGCTGCTGGCAAAGGAACGAGAATGAAGTCTAAATACCCAAAAGTTATTCATAAAGTATGTGGAAAAGAAATGGTGAATCATATTATAGATGTTTCAAAAAAATCAGGTGTGAAAGATACTGTTGTGATTTTGGGGCATGAAGCTGATGTAGTAAAGGAAAAACTTGCAGAAGAAACTATAATAGCTATGCAAACAGAACAGCTTGGAACAGGACATGCTGTAAAAATGGCTAAAGAGTATATTAAGGATGAAGATATAATAGTTGTACTTTGTGGAGATACTCCACTTATAAAAGAAGAAACACTGAAGAAACTATTTGAATATCATATAGAAAATAAATATCATGCCACAGTTCTTACCACAAGAGTTGGAAATCCAACAGGTTATGGTAGAATAATAAGAGATAAGAAGGGTGACCTTCTTAAAATAGTGGAACAAAAAGATGCAAATTCAGAAGAAAAAATGATAAGTGAGATAAACTCTGGAATTTATTGTTTCAATGGAAAGAGCCTTAGAGAAGCCTTAGATTTGTTAAATAATAACAATTCACAAGGCGAATATTATTTAACTGATACTGCTAAAATAATGAGAGATAAGGGATTAAAAGTGGGTGCATTTGCAGGTTCAACTATTGAAGAACTTATGGGTGTTAATTCAAGAGTAGAATTATCAAAGGCAGAAGAAATTATGAGAAGAAGAATAAATGAATATCATATGGTAAATGGAGTGACTATAATAGACACTAACTCTACCTATATAGAATCTGATGTTCTGATAGGTAATGATACTATAATATATCCAGGTGTTATGTTACAAGGAAAAACAAAGATAGGTTCAGATTGTATAATTGGAATGAATTCATCTATAACAAATTCAGAAATAGGTGATGGTACAGAAGTAAAAAACTCAACTATAATTGATAGTAAAGTTGGAGAAAATTCTACTGTTGGACCATATGCATACTTAAGACCAAAGAGTAACTTAGGAAACAATGTAAAAATAGGTGATTTTGTAGAAGTAAAAAATGCTATTATAGAAGATGGTTCAAAAGCATCTCATCTTTCTTATATAGGAGATGCACATGTTGGTAAAAGTGTAAATATCGGATGTGGAGTAGTATTTGTAAACTATGATGGTAAAAATAAATTTAAATCAATAGTAAAAGATAATGCATTTATAGGTTCAAATTCTAATTTAGTTGCACCAGTAGTTGTAGAAGAAAAAGGATATATAGCAACTGGTTCAACAATAACGCATGATGTTCCAGATGGAGCTTTGGCAATAGCTAGAGAAAGGCAAGTTATTAAAGAAGGCTGGGTAGAAAAGAAGAATCAAAAAGACGACCAAAGCAAGTAATTATTTAGTTTATTATTTTGGCTAAAAAATTTAGCTCGAAATTATTATAAATTATATTCATTAGTATTTTAAAATTTTCAGGAGGGTTACATAAATGAATACTAGCGGAAGCGAGATTAAAATTATTGCAGGTAATTCATCGAAAGAGTTAGCACAAAAAATAGCTGACTATATAGGTGTATCAGTACTAGATTGTGAAGTAGGTACATTTAGTGATGGTGAAATATGTGTAAATATGAATGAGACAGTAAGAGGTTGTGATGTGTTTGTAGTGCAATCTACTAACAGCCCAGTAAATGATAACTTAATGGAGTTATTAATCTTAATTGATGCATTAAAGAGAGCATCAGCAGGAAGAATAACAGCAGTTATTCCTTATTATGGATACGCAAGACAGGACAGAAAGGCTAAGGCAAGAGATCCAATCACTGCTAAATTAGTTGCAAACTTAATAACTGCTGCTGGAGCAGATAGAGTGTTAACAATGGATTTACATGCAGCTCAAATACAAGGATACTTTGATATACCATTAGACCACTTACTAGGTGGAACAATATTAGCAGATTATTTCAATGAAAAGAAGATAGAAGATTTAGTAGTAGTATCTCCTGACTTAGGAAGTGTTACTAGATCAAGAAAGTTTGCTAACACTTTAAATGGAGAAGTTCCAATAGCTATAATAGATAAGAGAAGACCAAAAGCTAACGTATGCGAAGTTATGAACTTAATAGGTGATGTTAAAGGTAAAAATGTTATACTATTAGACGATATGATAGATACAGCAGGAACAATCGTTAATGCTGCAAATGCACTTAAAGAGTTTGGAGCAAAGGATGTTTATGCTTGCTGTACTCATGGTGTATTATCAGGACCAGCTATTGAAAGAATTGCTAATTCAGAGATAAGTGAGTTAATAGTTCTTGATACTATACAACTTCCTGAAGAAAAAAGGATAGATAAGATAAAGATAAAAACTGTAGCTCCATTATTTGGTGATGCGATAAGAATGATATTCTCTAATGAATCAGTAAGTAAATTATTCTAATTTATTAGATTTATAAGAGTTGTTTAAAAGGATATAAGACTTTTGAGCAACTCTTTTTTTGATATTTGAATTTATAGAGCTATTTTTTTTAAGAAATGTATGTTATTTTAGAAAAGGATTATGGTTTAAAAATTATGTGTAGTTAAGTAAACTAAATATAAAAAATAACTTAGTATAAACAAATAAATAATAAAATAATTTTATATATTTATTACTGAAAAATAAGTAAACTAATAGAAGATATGGAGAGTAAATATTATGTATATTTATGATTTATTGGAACACGGTATAGGACTAAACGCATCAGATATACACATAACAGTTGGAACAAATCCTGTAGCCAGAGTAAAAGGTGGATTTGTAAAACTAAGTGAACAAATATTGACATCAGAAATAACAATTCAAATGGCAAAAGACATAGCAGGGGAATCTATGTTTAAAGTAATAGAGGAACATGGAGAAGCTGATTTTTCAGCTTCTCTAAAAACAGGAGAAAGATTTCGGGTAAATGCATATAGACAAAAAGGAAATTACGCAATAGCAATAAGAACTATAACAGCAGAGATACCAACTTTTGAAAAATTGGGTCTTCCAGAAGATATAAAATCATTTACTGAAAAGCATAAAGGATTAGTTTTAGTTACAGGTCCAACAGGAAGTGGTAAAAGTACAACACTTGCAAGTATGATAAACATAATAAATGAAACACAACAAAAACATATAATTACACTTGAAGACCCAATAGAATATGTACATCATCATAAACAAAGTTTAGTAAATCAAAGAGAAGTGGGAACTGACACAGAAAGTTTCCATTCAGCTCTTAGAGCTATTTTGCGTCAAGACCCAGATGTAATACTAATAGGAGAGATGAGAGACCCTGAAACTGTATCAATAGCATTAACAGCAGCAGAGACAGGTCATTTAGTATTTTCAACACTACATACAGTTGGGGCGGCTAAGACAATCGATAGAATAGTGGACATGTTCCAACCATCTCAACAGCAACAAATAAAAACACAGCTATCTACAGTTTGTGAAGGTGTAGTATCACAGCAGTTACTTCCTACAGCAGATGGAAAAGGCAGAATAGCTGCGATTGAATTGATGTTTGCTACTCCAGCAATAAAAAACCTGATAAGAGAAGGTAAAACATATCAAATTCCAAACATGATACAAACTGGAGTTAAAGCAGGTATGAAAACTATGGACCAAGATTTAATGGAACTTTATAAAAATGGAAAGATTACAAAAGATATGGCACTTAGTAGATGTACTGACCAAGAGTTTATGGCAAGAATGATAGGTGGAGTAAACTACAATGGATATTATAATCGTTAATTTATATGTATTTATAGTGGGGCTATTATTTGGAAGCTTCTTTAATGTTTGCATTTTTAGGATTCCAGAAGGTATATCTATTTCTAGACCTCCTTCCCATTGTATGAGTTGTAATACTAAACTAAAGCCAATAGACTTGATACCAGTACTAAGCTATTTAATGAGTGGTAGAAAGTGTAGATATTGTTATGAGAAAATTTCTAGTAGATATGTTATAGTAGAATTAATTGTAGGAATTTTATTTTTAGCAGTATTTATGTTATATGGAGTATCTACATCTACTGTTTATTATTTGATTCTTGTGTCCTTACTGATTATAATTACATTTATAGATATTGACCACTTTATAATACCAGATAAAATACTGGTTTTTGGAGCTATATTTGCTATAATTTTCAATTTCTTATTTAAAGAGATTCCAATTAAAGATTCGATTATAGGTGCTTTTATTTGTGGAGGAAGTGTTTGGATTATCGTGATTTTTATTGAATTTATAATAAAAAAAGAGTGTATGGGTGGAGGAGATATTAAACTATTTGCAATGCTGGGTTTTTATATGGGTGTTAAAAATGGTCTTTTGACAGCTTTGCTAAGCGTTTATGTAGGAGCAGTATATGGAATTTGTGTGATAATTTTAAGTAAGATAAAAGGAAAGGAATACAATTCTGTTATACCTTATGGTCCATTTATATCAATTGGAGCATTAATAACAATCTTATGTGGAAAACAGTTATTTGAACTTTATTTTTCTATGGTTATGTAGATAATAGTTAAACTAAATCAAGTTTTAATTTTTATAAAAATGAATTAAAGTATCTAATAAGGACAATATTATTATTAACCCTATTACTAAAGTGCTACAAACTATGGAGTATATAATAGTAATTTCCTTATTTTTTGCACATTTGATAAATAAATCTCTATGTATTTTTTGTGATAGAGTAAAGAAAAATTTATATAATATGCTTTTTATTTACATAATAACTGTAGTTTTATCTGTATTAGTATATCTAAAATTTGGAATTAGTGTAGAATGCGTACAATATATGCTATTAATTCCATTTCTAATAATTATATCCATTGTAGATTACTACACAATATATGTATATGATATAACAATAGTTAGTGGTATAATAGTTCAAGGTATAATTTTTTTGGGCTTTTACAATATCGTCCAATTTGACTATATAAATCATATATTTGGACTAATTATAGGCTTTATTATACCTTATATTATTGCTACACTAACAAAAGGATTAGGCTATGGAGATGTAGGTCTCTATAGCTTATGTTGCTTTGCATTGGGAAATAGCTATGGATTTTATGTGATAGTTTTATCATTTATTTTAGCGTTTTTGTTTTTTGCTATTTTATACATAACTAAAATGTTTAAAGATATAAGTATAAAAAAGCAAATTCCTTTTACACCTTTTATTTCCTTAGCAACAATTTTAATAATATTTACAGAGTATAATATATTTAATTTTTATTATAATTTGTTATACAAATTTATATAACAGGAGGTAAGAAATGTACGTAGTAGTAGGGTTAGGTAATCCAGGAAAGAAATATGAGAAGACTAGACATAACGTTGGATTTGATGTTATAGATATTCTTGCTAAAGAATACAATATTAGTGTTACTAAAATAAAGCATAAAGCTTTGATTGGTGAAGGGAGAGTAGGTACTGAAAAAGTATTATTAGTTAAACCACAAACTTATATGAATTTAAGTGGAGAAACATTAATAGATATATATAAATATTACAAGGTTGATTTAAGTAACATAGTAGTAGTATATGATGATATAGATTTAGATGTTGGAAAGATACGCATAAGAAAAAAAGGAAGTGGAGGAACTCATAATGGTATGAAATCTATAACTAAATGCCTAGGTTCAAATGATTTTCCAAGAGTGAGAGTAGGTGTATCTAAGCCAGAAGTTGGTCAAGACTTAGCAGACTTTGTACTTTCTAGATTTAGAAAAGAAGAATCTGATAATATAAATGAAGCACTAGAAAAAGCAGCATATGCTATTGACTCAATAATAAGAGAAAATATAGATATGTCTATGAACAAATACAATGGATAGTGAGAGGGAGATTTAAATGAATGATGTTTTTTTATATCCTTTGCAAAATTCAAAAGAGTATAAAGATATAATAAACTGTATAAAAAATACAAAAGGCTCATTATTGGTTAATGGACTTTTACCAGTACAAAAACCTCATATATCGTATTCTATGTTTAATGATTTATCACGACAAATGATTTTTATAACTAGTAGTGATTTAGAAGCAAAGAAAGTATATGAAGATTTAAGTTTTTATATTGAAGATAAAGTTGAATATTTAGGCTTTCAAGATGTTTATTTTTATCACTTGGATGCAAAGGACAGAAGCGAAGAAGCAAAGAAATTAAAGGTATTGTTAAAACTAGCAAATAAGGAAAAAATAATTTTAGTAACTTCTATTGAAGCAGTTTTAAAAAAATACATACCAAAACAAGTTTTACTTGATAGTGTATCTCATTATAAAGTAGGAGATAACTTAGATTTAGAGAAATTAACTGAGAAATTAGTTTCATTAGGATATGAAAGAGTTTCAAAAATAGAGGGGTTTGGTCAATTTAGTATAAGAGGTGGAATTATTGATGTATTTTCACTTGAATATACAAATCCAATTCGTATGGAATTATTTGATGATGAGATAGATTCCATGCGAACTTTTGACGTATATTCACAAAAATCAATTGATAAATTGCAACAATTCTCTATAACTCCATCTAGGGAATTTATTTATCCAGAGAAAACTACAGATGTATTAGTTAAACTAAAAAAAGAAACAACTAAAAATACTGATGAAGGTACATTTCAAAATATAGATTATATATCAAGCAAGACTTATTTTGAAGGTGTAGAAAACTATATAGATTATATTTATCCAGAAGAAAACAAAAGCATATTTACTTATCTAGCAGATGATGCAATAGTGTTTATCAACGATATAACAAGGCTTAAAGAAAGATGCGAAAATTATATAAATGAGTTTAGAGAAAATTATAAATTAAATCTTGAAAGAGGTCTGGCTATTAAGAGCCAAGGTAAATTATTATATCATTATACAGATTTAGAGTACTTAGTAAAAGACAAGTCTGTAGTATTAAACTCACTATTGCCAAAGTCTATAAATAATTTTTCTATAAAATCTATAATCAACTTTGAAAGTAGAGAAGTTCCTACATTTAATGGAAAGGTAGATTTGCTTGTAGAAGAATTAAATAGGCTGAAATACAATGGATACAAAATAATTTTAGCAACAAATACCTTAGAAAGGGCAAATAAATTAGGAAAAGATTTATTGGATAAAGGCTTAGAAACGACTGTTTCTAAAGGTAGAGATATTGAAATTAAATCTTCTCAAGTTATAATTGTACCTGCACACATAAACAGTGGTTTTCAGTATAAATCCATAAAGTTTGTTGTTATAACAGACAATGAAATGATAGGTGTTTATAAAAGAGCGTCTAAGACTAGCAATAAAAAAGTTAAAAAAGGAAAGAAAATAGAATCATTTTTAGATTTAAGTGTTGGAGACTATGTAGTTCATGAAAATAGTGGTGTAGGTAGATACACAGGAATTGAACAAATTACGGTCAATGCTATTAAAAAAGATTATATGAAAATAGTATATCAAGGTGGAGATAATCTATATGTGCCAATAGACCAGATGGACAAAGTACAAAAATATATTGGTGCAGAAGTAGAAAAAGTTAAGTTAAATAAGCTTGGAACAAACGAATGGACAAAGGCAAAAGCAAAAGTTAAAAAAGAAATTGAAGATATGACAAAGGACTTAATTGAGCTTTATGCAAAACGTGAAAAAATACAAGGGTATAAGTTTTCAAAAGATACACCTTGGCAAGCAGAGTTTGAATCGTTGTTTCCATATCAAGAAACAGAAGACCAATTAAAGGCTATAGAGGAAACTAAAAAAGATATGGAATCAAGTAAGGTAATGGATAGACTTGTATGTGGAGACGTTGGTTATGGAAAAACAGAAGTAGCGATTAGAAGTATTTTTAAAGCTTGTATGGACCAAAAGCAAGTTGCTGTGTTGGTTCCAACAACAATATTAGCTCAACAACATTATAATACATTCAAAGAGAGATTTGAAAATTATCCTTTGAGAGTAGAAGTTTTAAGTAGATTTAAAACTCCAAAGCAACAAAAACAAATTATTGAAGATGCTAAAAAAGGATTAGTAGATATTTTGATTGGAACACATAGAATAATATCCAAAGATATAAATTTACCAAACTTGGGTCTTGTAGTCATTGATGAAGAGCAAAGATTTGGAGTAAAACATAAGGAAGCTTTAAAGAAAATTAAATCTACAGTAGATGTACTTACACTTTCAGCAACTCCTATACCAAGAACTTTACATATGTCTTTAAGTGGAATAAGAGATATGAGTGTTATAGAAGAACCTCCACAAGAAAGACATCCTGTAATAACATATGTTACAGAGAGTAAGGAAAGCGTAATTCAAGATGAGATAGAGAGAGAACTAGGTAGGGGTGGACAGGTATTTTTTGTATACAATAGAGTTGAACACATTGAAGAGATGGCAAGTATGATTCAAAAGCTCGTGCCAGATGCTAGAGTGGCTGTTGCACATGGAAGAATGACTTCTAAATCATTAGAAAATATAATCCTAGGATTTTTAAATAAAGATTATGATGTATTAGTCTGCACTACAATAATTGAAACTGGTATGGACATATCCAATGCAAACACAATGATTATATATGATGCAGATAAAATGGGGTTAGCTCAACTTTATCAATTGAGAGGTAGGGTTGGAAGAAGCTCAAGACAAGGATATGCATATCTTTTATATGAAAAAGATAAAGCTCTAAGTGAGATAGCAGAGAAGAGATTAAAAGCTATCAGAGAATTTACAGAGTTTGGTTCTGGTTTTAAAATAGCAATGAGAGACCTTGAAATAAGGGGAGCTGGAAATATTTTAGGTTCCCAACAACATGGTCATATGGCAGTTATAGGTTATGACTTGTATGTAAAAATGCTTAATGATGCAATTAAAAAGGTTAAAGGTGAACCTATTGTGGAAGAAATTGATGTTGAAATAGATTTAAGTGTAAATGCATACATTCCAGATAATTATATCAAAGATGAATTGATTAAGATTGAAATGTATAAGAAAATAGCTTCTATTGAAAATAAAGAAGATATGTTGGATATACAGGAAGAACTTGAGGATAGATTCTCTGATATACCTAAACCAGTTCAGACACTTCTTACAATAGCTTATATAAAATCACTGTGTAAGATATTAAAAATAGAAAAAATAAGACAATTAAAAGATGAAATATTGTTAGTTCCAATAACAAAGTATAGAACTAAACAGAAAATAGGTTATAATATAGTTACAGAATTAGAAGAATTATTAGAAAAAATGTGCAAGGTGAAATAACTTGTAAATTTAAGAAGGGATGTTTTAAATTTGAAAAAAGTAATAACATTGGCAATAGCTATGATTTTGGTAGTATCTGTGACTGCCTGTAGCTCTAGTAAAGGAGAAACTGTGGCGACAGTTGAAGGGACAAAGATATCATCAGATGAGTTTAAAAAAACTATAGCTCTTTATAAAGATTCTATGGAACAAACTTATGGAAAAGATATATGGGATAAGGAAGTTGAAAAGGGTGTAAAATATAAGGACAAGTTTAAAGACTTAATTCTTGACCAACTTATAACTACAGAAGTAATATATTCTCAAGCTAAAAAAGACAACTTACTTCCTAAAAAAGAGGATGTTGAAAAAAGTTTTAAAGAATTAAAAGATGCTATGAGTAAAGATGAAAAATATAAAGAACAGCTTAAGAAATTAGGAATAGATGATGCGTTTTTAAAAGACCAACAAGAGAAAGATTTAGCAATGCAAAACTATCAAAGCAATTTTACTAAAAAGACTAAAATATCAGATGAAGAAATGAAAAAATACTATGATACACATAAAGATGAATTTAAAAAAGATGAAGTAGAAGCCTCTCATATTTTATTGAAAACAGTAGATGACAATAATAAGCCACTTTCAGATAAGGAAAAGACCGAAGCTAAGAAAAAGGCTGAAGAGGCTCTTAAAGAAGTTAAATCAGGAGAAGATTTTTCAAAAGTAGCAAAAAAATATTCACAAGATTCTACAGCAAGTGATGGAGGTAAATTAGGATTTTTCTCAAGAGGTCAAATGGTTGCTGAGTTTGAAGAGGCTGCTTTTTCTATGAAAAAGGGTGAAGTTTCTAATTTAGTTGAAACTCAATATGGATACCATATAATTAAAGTAACAGATAAAATAAATGAGCAAACATCATTTGAAGATGCTAAAGAAACTATAAAAGACCAATTATTAAAAAATAAATATCAAGAGCAAATAGAAAAATTAACTAAAGAAGCTAAGGTAGAAAAAGATGAAAAAGTAATAAATAAAATCACAATCTAAAAACTAAAAAAAGAGTAATATGATTAAAAAAGCTATATCTAGATAAGATATAGCTTTTTTTGTATATTTTTCTTAACAATGGTAAAAATAAACTTAAAGTAATTTATGGAGGGATTAAAAAATATGAAAGCAACAGGTATAGTTAGAAGAATAGATGATCTTGGAAGGGTAGTTATCCCAAAAGAGATAAGAAAGACATTAAGAATTAGAGAAGGAGATCCTTTAGAGATATTTACAGCAAAAGATGGAGAAGTCATACTTAAAAAATACTCTCCAATAGGAGAATTAAATGAATTCTCTCAAGAATATGCTGAAACATTAGCTGAAGTACTAGGATATGGTGTGTTGATAACAGACTTAGATTCTATAATAGCTGTATCTAAGCTTCCTAAAAAAGATTATAAAGAAAAAAGTATAAGTGATGAGTTAGAAGCAATAATAAGTGAAAGAACAGTAAAGTATTCAAAAGATAAAAACATTTTACCTTTATTTAAAGAAGACCAAAAAGAATATACTAGTCAAGTTATCATGCCTATAATTAGTGCATCTGGTGACTGTATAGGTTCAATTGTAGTTGTTTCAAAAGATAAAGATACAATTGCAGAAAGTGAAGAAAAATCTTTAAAAATTGCTGCTAACTTTTTAGGAAAACAAGTTCAATAATTTTATCATAAAGACCTTTTAAATGAAGGTCTTTTGAAGTTTTTGTGTAAAATATTGAATATAGCATTAAAAATATGGTATATTAAAGTTTGTTATATAAACAGTGTGGAGGTTATGTTATGAACAATAACAAAAATAAAGACTCCTTTCTAAAAGGAGCCCTTATACTTGGGCTAGCAGGTGTAATCGTAAAAATAATGGGTGGATTTTTTAGGATTCCCCTTGGAAACATGATTGGTTCAGAAGGTATGGGATACTATCAGGCTGCTTATCCTGTGTATACTCTATTTTTAACATTAGCTACCGCTGGATTTCCAACAGCTGTAGCAAAATTGGTTTCGGAAAAAGTTGCCATTGGAAATTTTAAAGGAGCAAATAAGATATTTAAGGTATCACATACAGTTTTATTCATTACCGGCATAATATCATTTTGTATATTATTTTTTGGAGCCGACTACATAGTAACAAACATAATGAAAAATCCAGGTGCATTATACTCTATGAAAGCCATTGCTCCAGCATTACTATTTGTTCCTGCAATGTCTGCATATAGAGGATATTTTCAAGGGAGACAAGATATGACTAAGATTGCTGTGTCTCAAGTTGCAGAGCAGTTTTTTAGAGTTGTATTAGGTCTTACTTTGGCTTACTTCCTTATGAAGAGTCTAGGGCAGACTTTTGGGGCAGCGGGTGCTATATCAGGAGCTACAATAGGTTCAATAGCATCTATGCTTTATTTGGTGTTTACTTATATGCTAGGGAGAAAAGAGCGTAGAGCAGAAATAGATGCAAGTCAAAGGTTTAAAGATGAGAGAGTTTCTTATATTTTTAAAAAGCTTTTAACTGTTGCTATTCCCATAACTATAGGAGCATCAGTAATGCCACTTGTAAATATGATAGATAATGTTATTGTAATAAGAAGACTTATGGAAGCAGGTTTTACATACAAAGTAGCAAATTCAATGTTTGGTCAATTAACAGGTATGGCAATGGCTACAATAAATTTACCAGCAGTTATAACAACTGCAATGAGTATGAGCTTAGTTCCAGCAATTTCTAAAGCATATGCATTAGGAAATAAGTCAAAGGCTAGAAAAGATACTAAGAGTGCAGTTAAGGTAACTTTACTTATAGTATTACCTTGTGCGTTTGGTATGGCTTCTTTAGCAATACCAATAATGGGTCTTTTATTTCCACATGAACCATCTTCTGTAGGAACTATTTTGTTTACTCTTACTCCATGTGTATTATTTTTAGGCTTAATACAGACATTGACTGGTATAATTCAAGGAATGGGAAAACCAATAGTACCTGTAATTGCTTTATGTGTTGGTATGTTATGCAAAATTGTAATAAGTTATACTTTAACAGGTATACCAGATATTAATGTATTGGGTTCAGCCTTTGGTACAGTTACAGCGTACTTTGTGGCATCCATGATTAACTTATTATATGTCAAAAAACACATGAACGTAAACTTCTCTAAAAAAGAATTTATAATAAAGCCATTTATAACAGTTATGACAATGTTTATAATAGTTAAGTTGAGTTATGGTGCTTTAGTTGGATTCTTAGGAAATAGCATATCCACAATAATTGCAATAGGTATTGGTGGAATTGTATATGTAGTAGTAATACTTGGAATAGGTGGAATTAAAAAAGAAGAGATTTTGACTATGCCAAAAGGTGATAAATTATATAAATTGTTAAAAAAAGTTAAACTTATAAGATAATATAGGAATATATATGCAAATAAAGGAAATACTATACAAATAGTAAAGCTCCTTATTTGTATAACAATACAAAAATAAAGTGAAATTTGCTAATGGGAGTGATGTTATGGGTAAGATAAGTATTGTAGGGCTTGGACCAGGAGACTATTCTCTTATAAGTCAAGGTGTACTGGAATCTTTAAAAAATAGCCCTAGAGTCTTTTTTAGAACAGAGAAACATCCGATAATTGATAAGCTTAAAGAAACTATACAATACACTTCTTTAGATTACTTTTATGAAAATGAGGAAAACTTTGAGAGTGTTTACTTAAAAATATCTGAATTTATCATAGAAGAATCTGCAAAGGGTGACTTAGTATACGCTGTTCCTGGTCATCCAAGAGTCGCAGAAAAGACTGTAAGTATAATAGAGAGATTAGCCAATGAAAATCACATAGCAGTAGAAATATTGCCTTCTATGAGCTTTGTAGACGCTATGTTTAACTATTTGGCTATAGACCCATCTGAGGGATTTAAATTGATAGATGCTTTTGAAATAGAAAATTCATATATAGACTTAGATACAAGTGTGATAATAACTCAAGTATATGATAAATTTATAGCATCTAATGTAAAGTTAAAGCTTATGGAGCACTACGACTATAATCAAGAAGTATGTATAGTAAATGGAGCAGGTGTCAAAGATTTAGAAAGTAAAAAGTTTATAAAGCTTTGCGAATTAGACAGAAATGAAAACTTTTTTGACTATTTAACTAGCTTATATATACCCAAAAGTTCTAAAAAGATGTATAATACAGTACATGACTTAGAAATAATAGTTAATACACTTAGAAGTCCATCTGGATGTGAATGGGATAAAAAACAAACACATCAATCATTAAAAAATTCTGTTATAGAGGAAGCATATGAACTTTGTAATGCAATTGATAATAATGATATAGATGAAATGGTAGAAGAACTAGGAGATGTTCTTTTACAAGTTATATTCCATTGCCAGATAGGAAATGAGGAAGGCTACTTTGATTTAAAAGAAGTAGTAAATGGCATATGTAAAAAATTAATTCATAGACATCCTCATATATTTAGTGGTGCAAAACTAGATATGTCTAAGTTTGAAAAAACTTGGGAAGAATTAAAGAAAGAAGAGAAAGGCGAAAGTACTATAACAGATGGCCTTAGAAGGATACCAAAACATTTACCAGCTCTTATGAAGGCTAGTAAAGTTCAACATAAAGCAGCACTTGTTGGCTTTGATTGGGACGATGTAGAAGATGTATTTAAAAAAATTGAAGAAGAATATCAGGAATTACTTGACGAACACAGGGTCGGGAATATAAAATACATAAAGGAAGAACTAGGCGATTTATTATTTTCGATAGTAAATCTAGCTAGATTTTTAGACATAGACTCAGGAGAAGCCTTGAACTGTACTACAGATAAATTCATAAATAGATTTGAGTTTGTAGAGAAAAGTGCAATGAATTTAAATAAAAAATTAGAAGACATGACACTTGAAGAGATGGATGAATTTTGGAATCAGGCTAAAAAACAATAAAATTGTGGAAGGAAATTTGTCAAAAATCTAGAACTTTTATCACAAAGATAGAAGTCTATATTATAAACATTTTTAGGAGGTAAATATCGTGAATAAAGCTGAATTAGTATCAAAGATGGCAGAAAAAAGTGGATTAACAAAGAAGGAAGCAGAGGCTGCGTTAAACGCATTTATGAGTTCTGTTCAAGATGCACTAGTAAATAATGAAAAAGTTCAATTAGTTGGATTTGGAACATTTGAGACAAGAGAAAGAGCTGCTAGACAAGGAAGAAATCCAAGAGATCCGGAGCAAGTTATAGATATACCAGCTTCTAAAGCACCAGTTTTCAAAGCTGGAAAAGGATTAAAGGATATAATAAATGGATAATTAGAAATCTTGTGAAAAAGTGTGGATAAATTTACCACACTTTTTCTATAGAGCTAAGGAAGGTGGTAATTATGAGATTAGATAAGTTTTTAAAAGTATCTAGGATTATAAAGAGAAGAACTGTTGCTAAAGATGCATGTGATAAAGGAATTGTTACTATAAATGGAAAAGTTGCTAAATCTTCTTCAGAAGTGAATATTGGAGATACATTAGAAATACAATTTGGAGAGAAGAAGATGAAGTTTAAGATAAATGAAGTAAAAGAACATGTATTAAAAAATGATGCAAAAGAAATGTACGAAATTTTAGAATAAAATTAATAGTCCTCTAGTATATTAATAGTAGTATTAGTGAAATATTTACTGGGGGGATATTATGGAACAGAACATAACTTTGAAAGATAGATCAAAGCTAGTTATTTCAGGAGTTGAGCACATATATTCTTTTAATGATAAAAGAGTAGAGCTTAAAACTTCTGTAGGAGAGATGGTAATTGAAGGCGAGAACCTAGATATGAGCAAGCTAAGTATAGACGAAAATATAATTAGCATAGATGGAACTATAAATTCTATGGTGTATGCAAAGCCTAAAAAGCCACAAGAGAGTTTCTTGAAAAAGGTATTTAGATAGATGATACCTTTTACTCAAGATGTAAGCATTTTTTATGCTACTATTTATGGTGGGATACTCATAGGAGTGTTGTTTGATTTTTATAGAGGGCTAAGGGGAAATTTTAAATTCATCAATTATTTTGCGATAATCTTTGATGTATTGTTTTGGTTTCTAGCTACAGTTATAATATTCGTGACAATAAACCTTACAGAGTTTTTTGATTTAAGATATTACCATTTTGTGGCTTTGTTTATTGGTTTTATTTTATACTACAACACCATAAGTAAAATTGTATTATCAATTATCAATAAAATAATTCGTTTTGTGAGGAATTCTTTTAAAAAAGTTACACATTACATAGTCAGTTTTTTGAACAATTTGTATTACGTTATAATCTATTCACTACACCTACTATTTGATATTATATTTTATATACCAAACATATTTATAGCGACGAAAAAAAGTATAAAAAGAAAATCAAATAAAAAATTAAAGCACAAGAAAAAATCAAAACCTAAGAAGAAAAAAAATAAAACTAAAAAAAGGGTGTAGGAAAAATGAACTTAAGAAAAAAATTCTCAGGACAAATCATTGTTATCAGTTTATTTTTAGGAATATCAATTTTTAGTATGATGACTGGATTCGTATTTGAGTACACAAAAGCTAAGGAATATAAAAAAGAAATAGCAAGTCTAAATAAACAGTTAAAAAAGACTGAAATACAAATAAACAGCTTAAAGAAAGATGAAAAATCATATGAAGGAGACTTAGAAGAAATAGCAAGAAAAAGATTAAATATGGTAAAACCTAATGAAACAGTTTATGTAGATATAAATCGTTGATTAAATCTTGCTAATAAGTTTACAGATGTATTGATTTTAAAATTTAAGATTTAGTAAAAAAGTCATTCAGTTAAGGATGGCTTTTTGTTTTTATTGAGGAGGTATTTTATAATGAAAGTAGGAGCTATAGACATTGGGACAAACTCAATGAGATTATTAGTAGCAGATTATAGAGATGGAAGGCTTATAAACAGAAAAAAATTTGTTAATACAACTAGAATTGGTCATGGTGTAGATAATAAAGGATATATAAAGGAAGATGCTATTCAAAGAAATATAAAAGCATTAAAAGAATTCTCTGATAAGTGTAATAATGAAAAGTGTGAAAAAATTTACTGTATGGGGACATCTGCTCTTAGAGATAGTAAAAATGGAGATTACTTTGTTAAATTAGCTAAAGAAGAAACTGGAATAGATGTTGATATAGTTACAGGAATAGAAGAATCAAATTTGGGATTTAAGGGTGTCTTAGAAGGCATACAAGGTGATGATACTATTATTGTTATAGATATTGGAGGAGGTTCAACAGAATTTATTGTAGGTGACTCAGAAGGAATCAAATTTAATAAAAGTGAAAATGTAGGTGCTCTTAGGATGACAGAGAGATTTTTGAAACATGATATTATTGAAGATGAAGAGTTTAAAGCTATGAGTTCATTTATATGTAATGAGATTGATGAAACTTTAAACTATATAAAAAAAAGAGGATTAAAAACTCTTATAGGCATAGGCGGTACGATTACATCATTATCAGCAATGAATCAAGAATTAGAGGTTTACTCTATGGAAAAAGTACATAATAGTAAAATACACAAAAAAGAAATAGAAGAAATTCTACAAAAATTAATAAAGATGACATTAAGTGATAAAAAGAACTTAAAAGGGCTACAAGAAAAACGTGCGGATATTATAACTGCTGGTGTAAAAATATTGAATATAATAATGGAAAAATTAGAAATAGAAGAAATAACCGTAAGTGAATACGATAATTTGGAAGGCTTAATATGTCAAAAGTCAAAAAAAATGTATTAATATTTTTTGATTTTTAAAACCGATTATGACAAAAAAAATTATTCCTCTTTGTTACAATTCTTAATATAAACAAAAGAGGAGGTTTTTTTATGCAAAGAAGTGTAGCAGTTGTGAAGAATAAAACTGTAAAACCAAATGTCATAAAATTAATAAGCGGATATATTGATTTTACTACGGCGGCATTCGCCGTAATGGGATTTTTACTTAGTAGGTCTATTATAGTAGACTCTGTAGCCCCTTTAGGAATTGCCTTTTTTATATGTGCATCAAAGATTGACAAGTACAAGATACCTGTATTCATATCAACATTATTAGGAATATTCTTATCATCTAATGATTTTGGAAATGTAGCAAAATATGCTGTGTGCCTTACAATATTTATGGCGATGAATAAGAAATTAAAATTATCAGATTCAATTGCTAAGGTAGCATTTATAGGTGCAATGATATTACTTCCAATTTCCATGGGACAAGCTTTCTTTTCAAATAGGTATACGTACAATCTTCTTATAGCAGGTGTAGAAGCAATAATAATGTTTATATCTATATATGTGTTTTCTTATGGGATAGGTTTAATGGCCAATGTCAACAATAGGATGTCTGTACGGACAGAAGAAGCTATCTCAATAAGTTTACTGCTGACCTTTAGCATAATGGGGATAGGTGATATATCCTTGTTTGGAATATCAATAAGGACCATTTTATCAACAGTATTGATATTACTGACCTCCATAGTAGGTGGAGCTACCATGGGAGCATCTAGTGGTGTAATTATTGGGGTAGCATCCATTTTAAATAATATGACATCAGCTATTTATATGGGGATATATTCTTTTTCAGGATTAATAAGTGGTGCATTTAATAAAATAAATAAATATTTCTGTATACTAGGATATATTCTAAGTTGGATAATAATATACCTATATACTTCTGGTATTACTTCTAATATGATGCAATTAAGAGATATACTATTTGGTTGTTTAATAGTTATAGTGTTGCCAGAGAGGTTATTTAATAAGATTGAAAAATTAATAAAAAGTAATGTAGCTTCAAATGAAATCGTATACGATTATATTATGAGAAGCAAGAATCTAACTAATAGTAGATTGAATAGTATTTATAAAACTTACGACGACCTTGCAGATACATTTGATAAGATAAGAGAAAAAGATAAGGTGTTAGACCAAAGAGATATAGCTAATGTAATAGATATGATTCATAATGATGAATGTAAAAGTTGTAGTATGAGAAGAATGTGTTGGGAATCAAGATTTAATCATACATACACTATGATATATAACATTCTTGAAAAAATTGAGGAGAAAGGAGAGTTAAGTCTAAACGATATACCTAAAAATTTTAGAAAGGAATGTATGAAACCAGAGTCAATAGTGAAAATATCAAATCACTATTACAAGATGTTTGTATTAGATTATGATTGGAGTGTGAAGTTTTCAGAAAGTAGAAAGTTAATAGCAAATCAGATAAGAAGTATTTCAAAATCAATTAAATCGCTATCCCAAGATTTAGAAGGCGATATAATGCTGGATATAGAAAAGGAAAAAAATATATATGAGCAGTTAGAAAGATATGACATAACAGTTGATAAAGTAAGTTACTTAACAAAGAGTAACAGTGAATTTGAAATATCAATAGAAAAGAAAACTTGCCATGATGGATGCATGTGTGAAGATAAAATTGTAAATATAATTTCAGACCTAGTAGGTGAAAACATGTCTGTTAGAAAAATAGGGTGCCATTGTTTAGGAGGTAAATGTAAGGCAACATTCGTTAAATCTCAAAAATATAAGGCTGTAACAGAAGTTTCAGCGATGTCAAGGGATGGACATATTCTTTGTGGAGACAATTACACATACATGGAGATAAATGATGGTAAGTATATGATGGCTATAAGTGATGGTATGGGAAAAGGTAAAAAAGCATATGAAGAATCTTCTGCCACTATTGATATACTGGAAAAAATGATAGATGCAAAAATTAAAGACGAAATAGTTATTGATACTATAAATAATATGTTGCTATTAAAGTCTTCAGAAGAGATGTTTTCAACTCTGGATTTAGGAATTTTAGATTTAAAACGAGGCTGTTTAGAAACTATAAAGATGGGAGCGTGTTCTACTTATATAAAAAGAGAGGATGGAGAAGTCGATTTAATATCATCATCATCATTGCCTGTGGGTATATTATCAGATGTAAAAATTGATAGAAAAAATGTAAAAGTTAAGGAAGGAGACTATGTTATAATGGTTTCTGATGGAATTGTAGATGCAGGAAGAAATAACAATTTAGGAGATAATTGGTTAATATACTTCTTAAAGAATATAGAGACTACAAATCCAAAGGAAATATCAAATTTAATATTAGATAGAGCATTAGAGTTACAAGCGTTACAAATCGAAGATGACATGACTGTTTTAGTTACGAAAATATGTACAAAATAAAGTTTACAAAATTATGTGTATAAACTGTGGATAACTTGTGTATAATATGTTAATAGACTTTTGAAAAAAGTATAGTTATTAACAAAAAAAACATATAAATCAACAAAAATTGTTGATAAGTATGGCAGAAATGTTAATAAAATGTAAAAAAAGAAAAAACAAAAGCTATTATCAAAAGAGATTCATGTTGAAATAACTAAATTTCTATACAAAGAAAACCTGTGAATATGTTGATTATTATGTGGATAACTATTAATTCGATATTTATTTATATAGTATGAATAATTGAATAATATATCTGAAAAAAGCCATCCTATTATTAAGTAAATTTATTGAAAGGATGGCTTTTTATGAATAGAAAATTGTGCAAAGCAATAATACCTTTATTTATTTCTATTTTTTGCATGTTAATAATAAGTATAAAAGCTGACCAAGGATATCAAAAGAATAATGATAGAGCAGTTACTGTCATGAATAATGATACTGAAGATGATGCTGAAAAAAAACAAGAAATAGATTATGAAAAAACATGTTGGAACTTACAATCTTTATTTAAAAGTGATGACCAATGGAAAAAAGAACTTAAGAGTTTTGATAAAGATACTAAAGAATTAAAAAATTACATAGGTAAAGTAACAAAATCACCAACACATTTGTCTTTTGCCTTAAATATCAAGGAAAAGCTTGATATAAGATTAAATAGACTTTCTGCCTATGTAAAATTAAAACAAGATACTAATAAAAATTCATATAAATATTTAGATATGAATGATACTATGAGTAAATCCTATGGCAACTATATGGGGATTTGTTCGGATTTAGAATTAGAGATATTAAAATTATCAAACAAAGATTATAAGAAAATTATTTCAAATAAAAATATAAATAGGAAATATGGTGCATATTTAAGGGATATAAGAAGAAATAAAGTACATTATTTGGATGATAAGTCAGAAGACATCCTAAGCAAAGTGTCTTCAATAAGTAGTCTTCCAAGTCAAGTTTATGAATTATTTAGGAATATGGATAGAAAAACTAATTTGACACCAGCTCAATATGCAAGTGAATTAGAATCATCAGATAGAGAAAATAGGAAAAAAGCTTATCAAGATGAACTTATAACTTATAATGATAATGTAAATACAATTGCAGGTTTGATTACTGGTCAAGTGAAAAAGAATATTTTTTATTCTCAAGAGAGAGGTTATGAGTCTTCTTTAGAAATGTATTTGGAATCTGATAATGTAGATGAAAAAGTATACAATAATTTAATAAGGACTGTAAATAGCAATATGGACAGTCTACACAAATATATAGATTTAAGAAAAAAAGTATTAAAATTAGATAAGGTTCATTCATATGATATGTTTGTACCTATAGTTAAGACTGCTGATAATAATATTAATTATGAAAAGGCACAAAGTATAGTATACTCAGCGTTGTTACCTTTAGGAAAAGAATACAATGATGTAGTGTATAAAGCTTTCAATGAAAAATGGATAGATGTTTATTCACATGAAAATAAAGTAAGTGGTGGATACTGCTTATCTGTTTATGAAAATCATCCATATATACTTTTAAATTATAATAATTCATTAGGTTCAGTTTCAACTTTATCACATGAACTTGGTCATGCTGTATACGAATACCTAAGTTCTAAGAATCAGAATTATTTTAATTCAAATCCGTCTATATTTACTCATGAGGTTGCATCTACAACTAATGAAGCATTACTTTATGAGATGCTTATAAGAGAGGCTAAAGGTAATGATGAAAAAGCTTATTATATAACACAATATTTAGACTTGATAAAGGACACTCTTTATACACAAACTATGTATGCTGAATTTGAAAAAACTATACATGAGTTAGTAGAAAAAGGAAAAAGTGTAAATGCATTAGTATTAAATGATGTTTGGGGACAACTTCTTAAAAAATATTATGGACAAAACTATGAATTAGACCAATTATCTAAGGTCGGATGGGCTAGAATCCCACACTTTTATAATAGTTTCTATGTCTATAAATATGCTACAGGTTGTAGTGCAGGAGTAAGTTTTGCCCAAGATATACTAAAAAATGGTTCAGATAACTATATAAACTTCCTTAAAAAGGGAAGTTCAGATTATCCAATAAACTTATTAAAATCAAGTGGCATAAATTTAACTAATACAAAACCTATAGAAAATACAATCAAAAAATTTGACAGTTTAGTAGCTGAACTTGAAAAGCTATTATAAAGATTATTATAATCCACGTGGTAAATATATCGAATTAATGATAAAATATACTAAAAGTTTAAAGTCCTATCAATATAGGACTTTTTATTTATTAATTAGTGGGAGATGATTCTATGCAAGTTAAAGTTAAAAAAGCCGTAATACCAGCAGCGGGTTTAGGAACTAGATTTTTGCCAGCTACAAAGGCACAACCAAAAGAAATGTTACCAATAGTTGATAAGCCTACTCTACAATACATAATAGAAGAAGCTGTGGCTTCAGGAATAGAGGAAATACTAATAATAACAGGTAGAAATAAAAAATCTATTGAAGACCACTTTGATAAATCTGTAGAATTGGAACTTGATTTAGAGAAAAAAGGCAAGAAAGAATTGTTAGAGATAGTACAAAATATATCTAACATGATTAACATACATTATATAAGACAGAAAGAGCCAAAAGGATTAGGAGATGCAATTTATTGTGCTAGGCATTTTATAGGTTATGAGCCTTTTGCAGTAATGTTAGGTGATGATATTGTGGACAATGATGTACCTTGTCTAAAGCAATTAACAGACGCATACGAGGAGTATAGAACAACAATATTAGGTGTTCAAAAAGTGAATCAAGAAGATACTAATAAATATGGTATAATAGAAGCAAAAAATATAGAAGGTAGAGTTTATAAGGTAAAAGATATGGTAGAAAAGCCAGAGCCAGGAAAAGCTCCTTCAAATATTGCTATTTTAGGTAGATATATAATAACTCCTGAAATCTTTGATATTCTTAAGGATTTACCACCAGGTAAAGGTGGAGAGGTGCAACTTACAGATGCTTTAAAGATATTATCTAAGAAAGAAGCTATGTATGCATACAATTTTGAAGGTAAGAGATATGATGTTGGTGATAAACTAGGATTTTTAGAAGCTACTGTTGACTTCGCTCTAAAGAAAGAAGGCCTTAAGGAAGATTTTATAAAATATTTGAAACATATATGTAGTGAATTTGATAAAAATAATAATGTGTTATACAATAATACAGATGAAAAAATAGATTTAGCTGAAGTCAATGAAATTAGAGAACTTGAAATTCAAAAATAATTAATGAAAGGTGATGTACAGTGGCAAAATCAAGTCAGAAAAGAATTAATAGAATAATAGCTGTTGGGATTGTGGGAATTCTTGTATTAACGAGTATAACAGCTGTTTTGAGTATGATTGCAACTATGTAATAGGATAAATAAAAGCAGTTGATATACATAAATATAAAAACCATATATAACTTGATGTAGTTTAAAACTTACAACACTTTAGTTATATATGGTTTTTAGAATTTATAAATGTAAAAAAAATTTTTTATAATAGTTGCATATTTTAAAGGAAAATATTATTATAAGATATAAATATAGTGATAAATTTATAAAAACGTGCTAAGATTGGACTTGAGATACAGCAATATAATAGGTAATAATGTTTTAAATTTTATTTATTGACCATAATGTATAAATAGTGATATTATTAGACTTAACTGTTTAAATAAAACTTTTCTTTTTCATGCCTTCAATTTCCAAAATAAGTATGTATATAAATGAATATATAGATGAGGAGGATTTTTTTGATTTTAGATGATAAAGTATTAGAAGGATTAGGTGGTAAGACCTTAGTTGAGCTACGAGAGATAGCTAAAGAATTAAAAATAAAATCAATTACTACATATAAGAAAAATGAGTTAATTGAGATTATAAATTCCAAAATTAAAAGTGAGGAAAAAATAAACGAAGATATTAAAGAAAAAAATGAAGATATTAAAGAAGACATAAAAAATAGAAAAGAAAATATAGAGCGTGAAAGTATAGAAAAAGAAGTTGAATATAAGAGCCCTACCAAACCATATAACAAGAAAGAAATAGATACTCAAAATATTTCCCAAAACCAAGAAAACAGAAATCAAAGAAATGATTATAGTAAGACAACGAATGTAAATGATTGCAATAAGTCATCAAATATGTCTAATAGAGTGGTCAGAAATAATAATAAAAACTATTATATGCCTAAACAAGTTGATGAATCTAAGATAGTAGATGAATTCAATACATCAAAAGAAGATGAAGTAGTAGGTGTGCTTGAAATTCTGCCAGATGGATTTGGTTTTTTAAGGGGTTCAAATTATTTATCTACTGAAGGTGATGTTTACGTTTCACCATCTCAAATAAGAAGATTTAATATGAAAACAGGAGACAAGATTAAAGGGATAACTAGACATCCAAAAAGCGGAGAGAAATTTAGAGCACTTTTATATGTTCAAAAAATAAATGATGAAAACCCTGACACAGCTATACAAAGAAATGCATTTGAGACATTAACACCAATATTTCCAGAAGAACGACTTACACTGGAAACTAATAGAAATGAAATAGCTACAAGAATTATAGATTTAATTTCACCTATAGGAAAAGGGCAAAGGGGATTGATAGTAGCACCTCCAAAAGCGGGGAAAACAGTTCTTTTAAAAAGTGTTGCAAATAGTATAGCTAAAAATCATCCAAATGTTGAACTTATAGTACTCCTTATAGACGAAAGACCAGAGGAAGTTACTGATATGAAAGAATCGATTGAAGGAGACGTTATATATTCTACTTTTGACCAAGTATCAAGTCATCATGTCAAAGTTGCAGAGATGGTGTTAAATAGAGCTCAAAGATTAGTTGAACATGGTAAAGATGTAGTAATTTTACTAGATAGTATAACTAGGTTAGCAAGAGCATATAACCTTACAATATCTCCTACAGGTAGAACTTTATCTGGAGGTATTGACCCTGGTGCACTTCATGGACCTAAAAAGTTTTTTGGTGCAGCAAGAAACATTAGACAAGGTGGTTCTTTGACAATACTAGGAACAGCACTAGTTGAAACTGGTTCTAGGATGGATGATGTAATATTTGAAGAATTTAAAGGTACAGGAAATATGGAATTACATTTAGATAGAAAATTAGCAGAAAAAAGAATATTCCCTGCAATAGATATTTATAAATCCGGTACAAGAAGAGATGACCTATTGCTTGATGATGAAGAAAAGACAGCTCTTTGGAGATTAAGAAGAGAGATGAGTAATAATTCAGTAATGGAAATTACAGACAAAGTCATTGAGCTTATAAAAAGAACTAAGGACAATAAAGAGTTTGTAAAATCAATAAAGAATTTGTAAAATCAATAATACAAATGTAAATATAGATTATATGAAGTAATGGAAAAATCACTTGAATGGCATAATAAGTTATGCTATAATAATGTAGTTGATAATGTAAAAAGAAAGTTAATATAATTAATTTTTTTAAATAAAGAGAAGAGGTGACTATAATGCAAAAGGAAATACAACCAAAATACAATCCAGTTGAAGTGCGTTGTGCTTGTGGGAACACATTTGTTGCTGGTTCAACTAAGGACGAAATAAAAGTTGAAATATGTTCAGAGTGCCATCCGTTCTATACAGGAAAACAAAAGAACATAGAAAAAGGTGGAAGAATCGACAAATTCAAGAAAAGATTCAAAATGGACTAATTTTTATAAAAGTGGAGTTGGAGGAAGCCAACTCCTATTTTATTACAAAAAAACATTCATATTCTACTTTAAATTGTCTTTTTGTATTATAATAATAAATATGTAAAATTGAGTATTCTAAATACAATAAAATGAGGTGAGTGGATGGCAAAACAAGCTGTAGGTGGGCAAGCTGTTATTGAAGGTGTAATGATGCAGTCAAAAGACAAAAGAGCAGTAGCTGTTAGAAAAAGTGATGGAGAAATAGCACTAAAAGAAGATAGAATAAAAAGTTGGGTAAGAGATAAGAATATAGATAAGATACCTTTTATTAGAGGTTCTTTTGTTATGATAGATACAATGATTCAAGGTATGAAAAGCTTAAACTTTTCTTCAGAATTTTTTATGGAAGAGGCTGAAGAGGATAAATTTGATTTATTTATAAAGAAAATTTTTAAAGATAAGGCAAATGATATAATTATAATATTTTCATTAGTTATAGCAATGCTACTTTCTGCTGGATTATTCATTTTTATACCTACATTAGTAGGAGGAGCTTTTTCTAAGGTAATGCCTAATGATTTTATGCTTAATTTAATAGAAGGAATCATAAGGATAGCTATATTATTTGCATATATAGTACTGATTTCACGAAGTAAAGATATAGAAAGAGTCTTTCAATATCATGGAGCAGAACATAAATCTATATATTGCTATGAAAATGATTTAGAACTTACAGTAGAGAACGCTAGAAAATTTAAAAGGTTACATCCTAGATGTGGTACAAATTTTTTATTTATAGTTATGGCTATATCAATAATATTGTTTGCATTTTTCGGTTGGCCAAATCCAATATTTAGAATATTTATGAGAATTATATGTGTGCCTATAGTAGCAGGTTTATCCTATGAAGTAATTAGAATTCTTGGAAGATATGATAATGGATTTACTAAAATTATCGCATATCCAGGAATGATGTTGCAATATTTTACAACAAAAGAGCCTGATGATGAGCAATTAGAGGTTGCTTTAGAAGCATTAAAGGCAGTAGTAGATTAAAGAAAAGGATATTTATTATGACGATAAAAGATATAATTATTAAATATTCAGATACGTTTAAAGATGTAAGTGACACTCCAAGATTAGATACAGAGCTATTGTTACAAAAAACATTAGGTGTTGACAGGCTATATATTCACTTAAATCTGAATAAAGAGCTAACTGAAGAACAAGAAACAAAATTTATAGGTTTTTCTAAAGAAAGATTAAATGGAAGACCAATAGCATATATAGTTGAAAACAGGGAGTTTATGGGATTAGATTTTTTTGTTAAGGAAGGCGTACTGATTCCAAGACCAGATACAGAAACTTTGGTAGAAGAGATAATTGAAATATGTAAAGAAAAAAAAGATGTAAGTATACTAGACATAGGTACTGGTTCTGGTGCTATTACAGTAAGTTTGGCGAAGTACATTGAAAATTCTAAAATCATGTCTTTTGATATATCAGAAATAGCCTTAGAAATAGCTAAAAAAAATGCTATTATAAATGAAGTTGGTGGAAAAATAAAGTATATCAATTCTGATTTATTTACAGCAATAAGTGATAGTAACATAAAATTTGATATCATAGTTTCAAATCCACCCTATATTAAAAAACAAGATATAGAAACTCTGCATACACAAGTAAAAGATTATGAGCCATATAATGCTCTTGAAGGTGGAGAAGATGGATTGGACTTTTATAGAAAAATAACAGAACAAGGTAAGAAATATTTAAATAGTTGTGGAATATTAGCATATGAAGTTGGTCATAATCAAGCTGAAGATGTAATAAATATTATGAAAAGTAATGGATATAAAAAAATATATACAAAGAAGGATATTCAAGGCATTGATAGAGTTGTTATAGGTTACAATATATGATATAATCAACAATTGATATGTTACATTTAATCGAGGTGAAAGTATGTTAAAAAAATTAGAGGTATTGGAAGATACATATAAAGACTTAAGTGAAAAA
Organism: Clostridioides sp. ES-S-0108-01; assembly: GCF_020662285.1. Lineage (NCBI taxonomy): Bacteria > Bacillati > Bacillota > Clostridia > Peptostreptococcales > Peptostreptococcaceae > Clostridioides > Clostridioides sp. ES-S-0108-01. The sequence continues at coordinate 50,988 of NZ_JADGMN010000012.1, forward strand.
ATAGGTGATCCGGATGTAATAAATGATCAAAAAGTTTGGCAAAAATATATAAAGGAACATGCTGACTTAGAGCCTATTGTTATGAAATACAGAGAGTATAAAGGTGTTTTAGATAGTATAAAAGAATCAAAAGAAATTTTACAAGAAGAGTCAGATGAGGAATTAAGAGAATTAGCTAAAATGGAGTTAGCTGAGATGGAAGAAAAGGTAGAACCTTTAGAGGATGAAATAAAAATATTATTATTACCTAAAGACCCTAATGACGACAAGAACGTTATAGTTGAAATTAGAGGTGGAGCTGGAGGCGATGAAGCAGCTCTATTTGCAGGTGATTTATTTAGAATGTATTCAAGATATGCTGAGAGAAGAAGATGGAAGATAGAATTATTAAGTGCAAGTGATACTGGAGTCGGTGGATATAAAGAAGTATCTTTTATGATAAAAGGTAAGGGAGCATATTCAAGATTAAAGTACGAGTCTGGAGTTCATAGAGTTCAAAGAATACCATCAACTGAATCTGGTGGAAGAATACACACGTCAACTTCTACTGTTGCAGTATTACCAGAAGTTGAAGATGTAGAAGTTGATATAAATCCAAATGATTTGAGAATAGACGTTTTCCGTTCTTCAGGTAATGGAGGACAAAGTGTAAACACTACTGACTCTGCTGTTAGGGTAACACATATACCTACAGGTGAAGTAGTATCTTGTCAAGATGGAAAATCACAACTAAAAAATAAAGAGCAAGCTTTAAAAATATTAAAAGCTAGACTTTACGATAAAGCATTGGCAGAACAACACAAAGATATAGCAGCAGAGAGAAAAAGCCAAGTCGGAACAGGAGACAGATCAGAAAGAATAAGAACATATAATTTCCCTCAAGGTAGAATAAGCGACCATAGAATAAACTTAACTTTATATAAGTTAGATGCATTTCTAGATGGGGATATAGATGAAATGATAGATGCTTTAATTACTGTTGACCAAACAGAGAAAATGACTGCAATATAAGTAATGTGTTAAAGAAGCTGTTTCTTTCTAGAAATTATTTTCTATTTTGAAACAGCTATTTTGTATTTTAGGTCATGTTATCATATTCTATTGTATATAATTGTTATATACAAGTATAGGAGGGTTATATGATACTAAAAGTAACAATGATTGGACTTTTGGCAGGTGTTATAGGGACAGGATTAGGAGGCGTAATATCAGCTATTTTTAAAAGAGAAGTTGATAAATATTTAAATTTCTTTATGGGACTATCTGGTGGAATAATGTTGGCTGTAGTGGTATTTGATTTGATGAAAGAATCAATGGACAAAATGGGGATAATCAATACAGTCATATTTACGTTTGTTGGAGCTCTCATAACTATGTACATAAAAACAAAATTGGATATGTCTGGAAGTGTGGCATCTGGATATCTTATATTCATAAGTATATTACTACATAATTTACCAGAGGGACTAGCTATTGGTTCTTCTTTTATGTCAACTGAAAGTTTGGGTATTACTCTTGCTATAATTATAGGTATACATAACATACCAGAAGGATTGGCTATGGCATTGGGATTAGTTTGTAATAAAATGAAACTAGGTAAAGTTATTTTATTTACTGTAATAGCTGGGTTGCCTATGGGTTTAGGAAGTTTTTTAGGTGTTTATTTTGGAGGAGTATTTACTTCTTTTATAGGTGTATTTCTTGCCACAGCAGGAGGTACAATGATGTATGTTGTATTGGAAGAAATTTTTCCGAATTCAAAAAGTGTGTATTGTATAATTGGTTTTTTGTTAGGTACAATAATTGTAAACTATATATAAAATTAAAATGAAAGCAGGCATACAAAAGATGAAAACTATTATAAGTAATATTGATATAAATAATATTGATTATGAGGAAATAAGAATACAAGCAAAATTTCTTAGAGAAGGTAAGACAGTTATTTTTCCAACGGAGACAGTGTATGGTCTAGGTGCAAATGCATTAGATGAAAATGCAGTAAAGAAAATTTATGAGGCTAAAGGAAGACCAAGTGATAATCCTTTAATAGTCCATATTTATGAAAAAGACGAAGTCTATGATTTAGCCAAAGATATAAGTGATAAGGCTAAACTTGTTATAGAAAAGCTTTGGCCAGGACCTATAACAATAATATTAAATAAGAAAGATATAATTCCATATAGAACTAGTGGTGGGCTTGATACAGTTGCAATAAGGATGCCTTCTAATGTTATTGCCAGGGCAATAATAAGAGAAGCTGGTGTACCTATTGCAGCTCCTTCTGCAAATATCTCAGGTCGACCATCTCCAACAAAAGCAAAACACGTATATGAAGAGATGAATGGAAGAGTAGATGGAATAGTTTTAGGAGGAGATAGTAATTTTGGATTGGAGTCAACTGTATTAGACCTAACAGAAGAAACTCCTATGATATTGAGACCAGGAAGTATAACTAAGGAAGTTTTAGAAGAACTTCTTGGAGAAGTAAAGCTTGACCCATCATTAAGTAAAAATGAAGATAATCAAAAAGCTAAAGCTCCTGGAATGAAATATAAACACTATTCTCCAAATGCAGATGTATATATTATATCTGGAAAAAGAGAAAATGTAGCAACAAAGATTAATGATATGATAAAATCTAATAGAGAAAAAGGTCTAAAGACAGGTGTAATGTGTATTAGTAGAAACCGAGAGTTTTATGATGGGGAAGTAATAGATTTAGGAAGTTCTCTTGAAGAAGTTGCAAGTAATCTGTTTGATGCCCTTATAGAAATGGATAAAAAGGGTATTGATGTCATATACTCAGAAGAGTTCCCTAAGACTGGAGTTGGACAAGCAATTATGAATAGACTACTGAAGTCAGCAGGGTACAAAGTAATAAAGGCTTAAAAGGGAGTTGTAAAATATGAATATACTTATTGTATGTACAGGTAATACTTGTAGAAGCCCTATGGCTGAGGCTATATTAAAGAAGGCAATTGAAGAATCGGGAAGAAATATTGAAGAATATTGCATATCGTCAGCAGGTATATCTACAGTAGATGGTATGAAAGCTTCCCAAAATTCTATAGAAGTGTTAAAAGAATTAGGGATAGACTTATCAAATCATAAAAGTAAAGTAATTACTAAGGAATTAATTGATAAATCAGATATAATACTAACAATGACTAAGTCTCATAAAGAAATTTTAGTACAAGCGGTTTCAAAATGCAAAGAAAAAGTGTATACTTTTAAAGGGTTTGTAAATGAAAATGATGCAGATATATCTGACCCATTTGGTGGAAATTTAGGTACTTATAGGGATACTATGAACGAAATAATGTATTCTGTCAACGAAATAGTAAAAAAAATATGAATTGGAGGATAAACAAATGAAGATAGGGTTAGGTTGTGACCATGGAGGATATAATTTAAAAAAAGAAATAATAAACTATTTGGAAGATAAAGGCATAGAATGTGTAGATTATGGAACTAATAATGCAACAGATTCTGTTGATTATCCTGTTTATGGAGAAATAGTTGCAAATGCAGTTATAAATAAAGAAGTAGATTATGGAATATTATGTTGTGGTACAGGAATAGGAATATCTTTAGCTGCTAATAAGGTTCCTGGAATAAGATGTGCAGTTGTATCAGATGTATTTTCAGCAAAAATGTCAAAAGCACATAATGATGCAAATATGCTGTCATTAGGTGAAAGAGTTTTAGGAAAAGGTCTAGCACTTGAAATAGTTGAGGCGTGGATTAATACAGATTTTGAAGGTGATAGACATGCTAGAAGAGTAAATATAATTAAATCAATAGAAGAAAAACACAATAAATAATAAAAATTACAGTTTTATCAGGAGGAATTATTAAAATGAGCAAAGTGGTAGAGACAAACCATCCATTAATACAACATAAATTAACTTTAATGAGGGATAAAAATACTGGTTCTAAGGACTTTAGAGAACTTTTAACTGAAATTGCAATGTTAATGGGATATGAAATAACAAAAGATATACCATTAAAAGATGTAGAGGTAGAAACTCCTATTCAAAAGACCTCATCTAAAGTAGTTGCAGGTAAAAAATTAGCAATAATTCCAATTTTAAGAGCAGGTCTTGGAATGGTAGATGGATTAGTAAGTTTAATGCCAGCAGCCAAAGTTGGACATGTAGGACTATATAGAGACCCAGAAACATTAAAACCAGTTGAATATTATTGTAAGCTTCCTCAAGATATAGGAGAAAGAGATATAATAGTAGTTGATCCTATGCTTGCAACAGGAGGGTCTGCTGTAGCAGCTATAGATTTACTTAAATCTAAAGGAGCTAAAAGTATAAAATTAGCTAACTTAGTGGCTGCACCAGAAGGTATAGCAGAAGTACAAAAATATCATGATGATGTTGATATATATGTTGCATCAGTTGACGAAAGATTAAATGAACATGGATATATAATTCCTGGTCTTGGTGACGCTGGAGATAGATTATTTGGAACTAAGTAAAAATAAATAACCATAAATATTTCTTAGGGATTTTCTTATATAGTGGATATAATTTTATGTAAGAAGGTTCCTTTTTATATATATTTTCTCAAAATAAGAATTCTTGAATTGATAATTTTCTCGAATTGAGAATAAAAAGTTTTTACCAATTAAAAAAGAATGTTTATTTTACAGGATTCTATATAATAGTCGTTCATTTCAATGTGGCATGTTAGTTGCTAACGATTAAGTTTATATGTATTAAATGTGTCAGTTAAATTAAGAATGGAATATTAATAATATTATTGGGAGTGGTAATACATGAAGAATTGTATAGTGGTAAGAGGGGCTGGAGATTTAGCAACAGCAGTTATTCATAAATTACACAATAGTGGTTTTAAAGTAGTTGCCCTAGAAATAGAAGAGCCATTAGCTATAAGAAGGCAAATTTCTTTTTGTGAGGCTGTTTATGAAAAGAAGGTAACTGTTGAAGGTGTAGAGTGCATACTTTGTAACACTGAAAAAGAAATTGAAGAAACTTTATCTCAACATAAAGTAGCATTGATTATAGACCCAAAAGGAGAAAAATTACCTAAGCTAAATCCAATCGTTTTGGTTGATGGGATACTAGCTAAGAAAAATTTAGGCACGACTAAAGATATGGCACCACTCACAATAGCCTTAGGTCCTGGCTTTTTTGCAGGAGAAGATGTAGATGTTGTTATAGAGACAATGAGAGGTCATAATCTAGGAAGAATAATAACTAATGGTAGAGCAGAAAAAAATACAGGAGTGCCAGGAGCAATAAAAGGTTTTTCTAAAGAGAGGGTAATGCATTCACAGTACAATGGGATAATGGAAAATGTATGTAAAATAGGTGATATAGTTGAAAAGGGAGACTTACTTTGTTATATTAATAATTATGAAAAAAAATATGAAGTTAGAGCGACAATATCTGGAGTCCTTAGAGGATTGCTAAAAGATGGAGCAAAGGTAAATAAAAATTTAAAAATATTAGATATAGACCCTAGAAAAGAAGAAGTTAAGAATGCTTTTACAATATCAGATAAAGCTAGATGTATAGCTGGAGGGGTTTTAGAAGCAATACTAAACAATGGAATTTATCCAAAAAATTAATTTATATTAGATAAAGCTATTAATATTTTATTAAGATTATGTAATAAATTTAATAGATTAAAGAGAGCATATAACGGGTATTTAAAATTTAAATGATAAAAATGCTCTTTTTTTATTGGACATTCAATTGACATGTGTATATAATATAAAAATAAGTATTTATTTAGGTTGAAATCTAATAAATATATAGTACCAGTACATAATCAAAGAGGAGAAAAGTAAATTATGAGACCATCATGGGATGAATACTTCATGGAAATTGCAGAAGTAGTGAAAAAGCGTTCAACTTGTATTAGAAGACAAGTAGGTGCTGTCATTGTAAGGGACAAACAAATATTAACAACTGGATATAATGGTTCTCCAAGAAATCTTGAACACTGTGAAAATATTGGATGTAAAAGGCAGGAGTTAAATATTCCTTCAGGAGAAAGACATGAATTGTGTAGAGCATTACATGCTGAACAAAATGCCATAATACAAGCTGCTCATAATGGTATTAGTGTAGATGGGTCTACTTTGTATGTTACTACAAGACCTTGTGTTTTGTGTGCAAAAATGTGCATAAATGCAGGGATATTAAAAATTGTTTATGAAGGTGATTATCCAGATGATATGTCTACAGAATTATTAAAAGAAGCGGGAATAGAACTTATAAAATTTTAGTGGGCAAAATTGAGATGACAATAAATGCTAAATTATGACACTGAAATACAATGACATATTATGATTAAAAGAAAATGTTTGAAAAATAATCAGATTAGTAGTAAGATATATTTTATAATTAAATAAATTTATGAGATAGATTAATTACATGTTATTTATTTTGTAATAATGAGGGATACTATTTATGAGTAAAAGAAATACACATATAGAAATTGCAAAGTTGTTTAGTTTAATAAGTCAAATAGGATTGATGATTGTAATATCAATATTAGGATGTACTTTCTTAGGAAAATTTTTAGATAGTAAATTAAATACTACTCCAGTTCTTACAATAATATTTTTATTGTTAGGTGTTGGAGGTGCTTTTAGTGGTGTTTATAAAACTTTAATAGTATATACACGAAGGAAGTGATATATTGGACATAAAATTACTCAACCAGGTAAGGTCAGTAACAAAGGGTATAGTAATATTTGATGTAGTTTTAATTGTGCTAATGTTGATAACATCAACATTAAGTAAGCCAGTATTATTAGGACTTATATTTGGCTCTATAATAGCTATGTTAAATTTTAGATTATTAGCGATATCACTGGAAAAATCAGTGACATTTTCCGCTGGAAAGGCACAAGCTTATGCGTCAGCACAATATACCATTAGATTATTTATAATGGCAGTTGTTCTAATTGCTTCAGCTAAGCTACCGCATTTAAATATAATCGGAACAGCATTGGGATTATTGAGTACAAAGTTTGTCATATTATCAAAAAACTTTATAAATAAATTAAAGAGGAAGGAGGCATAAGTATGAGTCAAGCGCATTATTATCTCATAGGAAACTTTAAGATTAGTGAAACAATACTAGTAAGTTGGGGAATAATGGCCTTTTTAGCGATAGCATCTTATTTTTTGACTAGAAACTTAAAAAAAGTTCCAACTAGCAAAATTCAAATATTTTTAGAATTTGCAATAGGTGGTCTTGCTAAAATGGTTACAAATGTTATGGGTAAGAATACAATAAAAAGAATGCCATATATGATACCATACATAGGAAGCTTATTTTTATTTTTCGCATGCTCAAATTTAAGCCCATTACTTGGATTAAGATCACCAACAACCGACCTAGATACAACTGCTGCATGGGCAATGATTACATTTTTTATGATTTATTTTGCAGGAGTTAAATTTAAGGGGTTGTCATACTTTAAAGAATTGGCCCAGCCACTTGCCATAATGTTACCAATCAATATTATAGGTGAGCTAGCTAGACCAATATCATTAAGTTTCCGTCCATTTGGGAATATTTTAGGTGGAACAATAATAATGGGTCTGTTTTATCAACTTTTAGGTTTTATATCTAGTTTAATACCTGGATTATCAATACCAATTGGACAGATATTAATACCAGTCCCATTACACTTGTATTTTGACTTATTTGCAGGATTGTTACAAGCATATATATTCATAATGTTAACAATGGTATTTATATCAAGTGCAGGAGAATTAGATTAAGAAATCAGCTTATATTAAGATAAAAAATAATTTAAAAAATTAAAGTTTTAAGGAGGAAATAATTATGGAAACAGCAATAGTAGCGGCAGCATCAGCAATAGGAGCAGGAATAGCAGTTGCAACAGGTATAGGTGCAGGTATAGGTCAAGGTGTAGCAGCAGGTAAAGCTGCAGAAGCAGTAGGAAACCAACCAGAAGCTAAAGGCGATATAACTTCAACTTTATTACTAGGAGTTGCTATAGCAGAGTCTTCAGCAATATACGGTTTGGTTGTATCAATAATACTTCTATTCGTAAATCCATTCTTTAAATACTTAGGAATGTAGATTTAGTCCTTAAATATTTTGAGATAGGTTTATAGGTAAATCATCTCAAACTTATAATCATGAGAAGAGTTTTATCTTCTCGTGATTATAAGTAGTTATGATTTATGGAAAGGAGGATAATTATGGAGAAAGCACTAGTAGGTATAACATGGGAATTTGTGTTCCAGATTGTTAATACCTTTATAATATTTTTGCTTCTGAGAAAGCTTTTATTCAAGCCAGTATTAAATATAATTGAATCAAGAGAAAATGATATTAAAAATGATTTGGCAGAAGGCGAAAAAGCAAAAAATGAAGGTTTAGCTCTGAAAAAAGAATATGAGTCAAAAATCAATTTTGCTAAAGATGAAGGTCAAGAAATAATAAAACAAGCAACTATAAGAGCAGAACAGAAATCAGATGATATAGTAAATACTGCAAAGAAAGATGCTCTTGATATAAAAGAAAAAGCAAACAAAGATATAGAACAAGAAAGACAAAAGGTTATGAATGAAATCAAAAATGATATATCTAACATAGCACTACTTGCAGCATCTAAAGTTATTGAAAAAGATTTAGATAAATCTAAACATGAGGAATTGATAGAAAACTTTATAAAAGAGGTAGGGGAAGCTAAATGATAAATGTAATAGCAAATAGATATGCCGAAGCCCTATTTCAATTAGGAGAAGAAGAAAATTCGACTGAGGTCTTATTCAAAGAACTAGAAAAAGTAGTAGATATGATGACCAAAGTTAGTAAAGATTTCTACAAAGTTTTAAAATCACCATTAGTTTCAAAATCAGAAAAGAAAAACTTGGTAGAAATTATTTTTAGTAATGAAGTAAATTCTAACATAAAAAACTTTTTAAAAGTTTTAGTAGATAAAAATAGAATATCATATTTAGAAGATATCGAATTAGCTTATAAAGAATTATTAAATAAGAAAAATAATATAATTGCTGGTGTAGCAATAAGTGCTATTCCAATGAGTGAAACAGATATTAAAGAACTTGAAGTCAAACTTTCAAATAAATACAACAAAAATGTTACTATAGAAAATGTTGTTGACAAGACTATACTAGGGGGAGTCCTAGTTAGAATTGGAAATGAACAGATAGATGGCACTGTAAAAACTCGTCTGGATAAGATGAAAGAAAAGCTATCTGAAGTAATATCTTAAGAATGGCGGTGAACCCATGAACTTAAAACCTGAAGAAATAAGTTCTATAATTAAACAGCAAATAAAAAATTATGAGAATAAAGTTGAGTTGACAGATACAGGTAGTGTTTTAACAGTTGGGGATGGTATAGCGAGTGTATATGGATTAGAAAAAGCTATGTCTGGTGAGTTACTAGAGTTCCCAGGTGAAATATATGGTATGGCACTTAACTTAGAAGAAGAAGTAGTTGGAGTTGTTATACTTGGAGATGACAGTACAATAAAAGAAGGCGATATAGTTAAGAGAACTGGAAGAATAGTTGAAGTTCCAGTTGGAGAAGCTTTGATAGGTAGAGTTGTAAACTCTCTAGGTCAACCAATAGATGGAAAAGGACCTATAGCATATACAAAAACTAGACCAGTTGAATCTGAAGCACCTGGTATAATAGATAGAAGGTCTGTTTATGAACCATTACAAACAGGAATCAAATCAATAGATTCAATGATACCAATTGGTAGAGGTCAAAGAGAACTGATAATAGGTGACAGACAAACTGGTAAAACATCTATAGTTATTGACACTATATTAAATCAAAAAGGAAAAGATGTTATCTGTATATATGTAGCAATTGGGCAAAAACGTTCTACTATAGCTCAATTAGTTAGTTCTTTAGAAAAAGGTGGAGCTTTAGATTATACAATAGTAGTTTCAGCAACAGCATCTGAATCAGCACCACTTCAATATATAGCACCATATGCTGGTGCAGCTATGGGTGAAGAATTTATGTACAATGGAAAACATGTACTTATAGTGTATGACGATTTAAGCAAACAAGCCGTTGCATATAGAGAAATGTCATTGTTACTTAGAAGACCACCAGGACGTGAGGCATATCCTGGAGATGTATTCTATTTACATTCAAGATTACTTGAGAGAGCAGCTAAGTTATCTGATGAATTGGGTGGAGGTTCAATGACTGCCTTACCTATAATAGAAACTCAAGCTGGTGACGTTTCAGCATATATACCAACCAATGTTATATCTATAACAGATGGTCAAATATATTTACAACCAGAATTATTCTATTCAGGTGTAAGACCAGCAGTTGACCCTGGTATATCAGTATCAAGGGTTGGTGGTTCTGCGCAAATTAAAGCAATGAAAAAAGTTGCAGGTACATTAAAGCTTGCATATTCACAATATAGAGAACTTGCAGCATTCTCACAATTTGGTTCTGACTTAGATGAAGATACTAAAAAGAGGCTTGCTCAAGGTGAAAGAATCGTTGAGATATTAAAACAAGGTGAGCATCAACCAATAAAAGTTGAAAATCAAGTTATGATAATATATGCTGTCATAAATAATCATCTAGAGGACATTCCAATAGATAATATAGCTAGATTTGAATCAGAATTGTATGCATTTGTAGATAATAATTATCCAGAAATATCAAGAAAAATATTAAGTGGAGAGGACTTCACTCATGATTTAACAGATGCAATAAATGAATTTAAAGAAAAGTTTGTTGTTGAAGTATAATCCTTTTTAAAAAAGGAGGTAAATTAATTGGCAGGAGCTGGAATTAAAGCAATCAAAACACGTATGGGAAGTGTTGAAAGTACAAAGCAAATAACTAAAGCGATGGAACTAGTTGCATCTTCTAAGCTTAGAAAAGCAAAAGAAAAAGCTGAAAATTCAAGAGAATATTTTAATACTTTGTACGATACAGTAAAAGATATTGCCCAAACAACACGTGGAGTTAGAAATGAATTTTTAAAAGAAAGAGAAGTAAAAAACAAATGCTATATAGTAGTAGCTGGAGACAGAGGACTTGCAGGTGGATACAATTCCAATGTATTAAAGGAATCTGTATCTCATATGGAAGGTAAAAAGGAAACAGTTATTACTGTTGGAAAGAAAGCTCATGAATTTTTTAATAAAAGAAACTACAATATAGCAAAAGATATAAATAGTGTTGAAGCTTGTGGATATGAAGATGCGGTAGAAATTTCACAAACTGTTATTGACCTGTATAAAAAAGGTGAAGTAGATGAGGTTTATATTGCTTATACAAAATTTAAGTCAGCTTTATCACAGGAAGTTGAAATTTTAAAATTGCTTCCATTAGTTTTTGAAAAAGATACGGATGAACAAGGAATTGTAATAAAAGAAGAAAAACAAAATAAATCAAAAGTACAATATATACCATCAGCAGAAGCAGTTTTAAGTTATATTGTACCTCAATTCATATCAGGTACAGTATATGGTGGAATTTTGGAATCTTTTGCATCAGAGCAAGGTGCTAGAAGAACTGCTATGGAATCAGCCACAGACAATGCGAATGAAATGCTATCTAATTTAGAGTTAAGTTATAACAGAGCAAGACAGTCAGCTGTAACTCAAGAAATAACAGAGATAGTTGGTGGAGTTGAAGCTCTAAAATAGGGAGGTTAGGAAATGGCAAATGTAGGTAAAGTAGTACAGATTGTAGGAGCTGTACTAGATGTTAAGTTTGATAGTGAACAAAGCCTACCTAACTTATTAAATGCGTTAGTAATAAAGTTAGGAGATAAAGAAATAGTTGCAGAAGTTGCTCAACATATAGGTGATGATACTGTAAGATGTATAGCTATGAGTGCAACAGATGGACTTGTAAGAGGTATGGAAGTTGTAGATACAGGAGGACCAATAAGTGTTCCTGTTGGAGACGAGACTTTAGGTAGAATATTCAATGTTCTTGGAAAACCAGTTGATGGGAAACCAGCTCCAAAATCTGCACCTAAATTACCTATACATAGACCAGCACCAGCATATGATGAACTAGAAACTACAGCTGAGATACTAGAAACTGGTATTAAGGTAGTTGACTTACTAGCGCCATATCTAAAAGGTGGAAAAATAGGTCTATTTGGAGGAGCAGGAGTAGGAAAAACAGTTTTAATACAAGAACTTATAAACAATATTGCTAAGCAACATGGTGGTATTTCTGTATTCTCAGGAGTAGGAGAAAGAACAAGAGAAGGTAATGACCTTTATGGAGAGATGAGTGAATCTGGAGTTATAAACAAAACTGCTTTAGTATTTGGTCAGATGAACGAGCCACCTGGAGCGAGAATGAGAGTTGCTTTAACTGGACTTACAATGGCAGAGCATTTTAGAGATGAGCAAGGACAAGACGTTTTGCTTTTTGTTGATAATATATTCCGTTTCACACAAGCTGGTTCAGAGGTTTCAGCACTTCTAGGACGTATGCCATCAGCTGTTGGTTATCAACCAACATTAGCTACTGAAATGGGTGCACTTCAAGAGAGAATAACATCAACTAAGAAAGGTTCAATAACATCTGTTCAAGCGGTATATGTACCAGCAGATGACTTAACTGACCCAGCACCAGCTACGACATTCTCTCACCTAGATGCAAAAACAGTTTTATCAAGACAAATATCATCATTGGGTATATATCCGGCAGTTGATCCTCTTGAATCTACATCAAGAATTCTTGACCCTAGTATAGTAGGAAAAGAACATTATGAAGTAGCCAGAGGTGTACAATCGATACTTCAAAGATATAAAGAACTTCAAGATATAATTGCTATACTTGGTATGGATGAACTATCTGATGAAGATAAGTTAATAGTTGCACGTGCTAGAAAAATACAAAGATTCTTATCTCAATCATTTACAGTTGCTGAGCAGTTTACAGGAAATCCAGGTCAATATGTTCCTGTTAAAGAGACTGTAAGAGGATTTAAAGAAATTCTTGAAGGTAAACATGATGACTTACCAGAGTCAGCATTCTTATTTGTAGGAACAATAGAAGACGCTGTTAAAAAAGCGAAGGGAAGTATGTAATCATGGCCAGTGAATTTTCATTGAAAGTTGTAACTCCAAATAATACTTTTTATGATGGAGACGTTGAAATGATAGTAGTTAGAACTACAAAAGGAGATAAAGGGGTATTGAAAGGTCATATACCATTTGTTTCAGGTATACCTGTAGGAACTTTAAAGATAAAAAAAGATGGAAGCTTTAAAGAGGCGAAAATAGCAGAAGGATTCGTTAATGTGGCTCAAGATAAAACTGTCATATTGACAGAATCTGCTGAGTGGATTTAGTAATTTAATTTAGAATGTAAAAAGTCATTTTGACCAAAAATATTTTGGATAAAATGACTTTTTTGCATTTTGATGTTAATAAAATAACGATTAAATTGTAAAGTTTTAGTGATAATAAATTCACAAAATGTTTAAATTTACTGCAAAATAATGTTGTAATTAATAAGATAAAGAAGATTTGGATAGCTTTTATGTACGTAAAGACATCTTCATATAAGAAATACACATAAAATTTTTATAAAATTTAAAAAATTTGCTTAGTTGTGTAGTATAATAAATAATATAATAGATTTGTATATAATATTCATTACAAATAATTTTAAAAGTTACAGTTTTATTATAATGATTATTAAATTAAGATAAGTAACATAAACTAAATAATAATATGTATTATCGATAGTAAATTTATAAATTCATTATTAATTATTGAAAGAAGTATTATAAATTTTCTGGAGGAACAATGAATATATTTGAAATTGGTGTAGACATAATTGAAATTGACAGAGTAAGAAAAGCCTTAGAGAAAAATAATAGGTTTTTGGAGAAGATATTTACAGATAGAGAAATAGAGTATTTTAACTCTAAGAATTTTAAAGCAGAAAGTATAGCAGGTAATTTCGCAGCTAAGGAAGCTATAAGTAAATCTATGGGTACAGGGATTAGAGTGTTTAACTTTAAAGATATAGAAGTTCTCAGAAATGAAATGGGAAAACCAATAGTAAAAACTTATAATAATCTAGCAAAAATGTGCATAGATTATAATGTTTTAGAAATAAAAGTTTCAATATCACATTCAAAAGATTATGCTATAGCAAATGCGATAACCATAATTAAGGACTAAGGAGTGATTACATTATGATGGATAAAACAGCAAAAGAAATAATGACAACAGATGTAATAGTAGCAAAACAAGATGATAGTATAGCAGATGTAGCCAATATGCTAATTGCAGAAAAAATAGGAGGTCTGCCAGTTGTAGATTCAGAGGATAGAGTTGTTGGAATAATTTCTGAAACAGATATTCTTAAAAAAGAAAAATATATAGAAGCACCTCTCTATATAAATCTATTACAAGGATTGATTTTCTTAGATGATTTAAAAAAAGTAGAAAAAGATATAAAGCAAGTAGCTGCATATAAGGTTGGAGAACTTATGTCTAAAGATATAATAAAGGTTCATGAAGATGATAAGTTTGATGATGTAGCTAATATAATGATTAAAAAATCAATAAACAGAGTTCCTGTAGTAGATGATGACAATAAACTTAAAGGTATAATTTGTAGATATGATATAATAAAAGCTTTATACAATGAATAAACTGAAATAGGAGGTGTGATGTGAGAAAAAAGTGGACCATAGTATGTATTATGTTCTTGGCACTGGTTATAATTGTAATAGGATGCCAAAAACGACAGTCCACAAAAGAAGAAGTATACAAAGATTTTCAAAAGCAGATTTCTGATATGAATTCTTACAGTTGTAAAGCTGAAGTAGAAGTAGTTGGAAATAGAAGCCCGCACAATTATGTTTTGATTCATACTTATAAAAAAACCGATAACTATAAATTAGAAGTAATTTCCCCAAAACATTTAAAAGGGAAAAGTATAGAATATCAAGGTGATAAAATATTAGTTAAAAATCCAAATATTAGTGATATAGTGGAGTTACCTAATACAGGAAAAAATAATCAATATCTTTTTATAGGAGACTTTATAAAAAACTATCTTCAAAACGAAGAGATGAAAGTAAAGTTATCCAAAGGACATTTGGTTTTAGAGACTTTTATTCCTGGGGATAATAAATATTTTAACAAGCAAGTATTATATATAAATGCTGACACAAAAAGTCCTGAAAAAATGGAAGTGTTGGATAAAGAGGGAGTGCCAAGATT
The DNA here is from genome assembly GCF_020662285.1 of Clostridioides sp. ES-S-0108-01. Classification (NCBI taxonomy): domain Bacteria; kingdom Bacillati; phylum Bacillota; class Clostridia; order Peptostreptococcales; family Peptostreptococcaceae; genus Clostridioides; species Clostridioides sp. ES-S-0108-01. Next base: position 66,239 of record NZ_JADGMN010000012.1, read on the forward strand.
TACAGTAAAATACAAAGATTTTGAATACAGAAACTAAGGGGGACTAAAGACATGCAAAAAATAACAGTGCCTACATGGGCAGAGATAAATCTAGATAACTTAAGATTTAACTTAAATAATATTAAAAATTTATTAGAAGAAGATATTAAGGTTTGTGGAGTAATAAAAGCGGATGCATATGGGCATGGTGCAGTAGAAGTTGCAAAATTACTAGAAAAAGAAAAGGTAGATTATTTAGCAGTAGCAAGAACTGCTGAAGGAATTGAACTTAGACAAAATGGCATAACACTTCCTATTTTGAACTTGGGATATACTCCAGACGAAGCTTTCGAAGATTCTATAAAAAATAAAATAACTATGACAGTTTATTCTTTAGAAACAGCACAAAAGATAAACGAAATTGCAAAATCTTTAGAAGAAAAAGCCTGTGTTCATGTTAAAATAGACTCGGGGATGACTAGAATAGGTTTTCAACCTAATGAGGAGTCAGTACAGGAAATAATAAAATTAAATAAATTAGAATATATAGATTTAGAAGGTATGTTTACTCATTTTGCTACAGCTGATGAAGTAAGTAAAGAGTACACTTATAAACAAGCTAGTAATTATAAATTTATGTCTGATAAATTGGATGAGGCTGGTGTAAAAATAGCTATAAAACATGTATCAAACAGTGCAGCTATTATAGATTGCCCTGATTTAAGATTAAATATGGTAAGAGCAGGAATAATATTATATGGTCATTATCCATCTGATGATGTGTTTAAAGATAGGTTAGAATTAAGAACAGCCATGAAATTAAAATCAAAAATCGGACATATAAAACAAGTTGAACCAGGTGTAGGAATAAGTTATGGACTAAAATACACAACTACTGGTAAAGAAACAATAGTTACAGTTCCAATAGGATACGCAGATGGATTTACTAGAATTCAAAAAAATCCAAAGGTTCTTATTAAAGGAGAAGTGTTTGATGTAGTTGGTAGAATATGCATGGATCAAATAATGGTTAGAATTGACAAAGATATAGACATAAAAGTTGGAGATGAGGTTATACTATTTGGAGAAGGCGAAGTTACAGCTGAGCGTATAGCTAAAGACTTAGGAACTATAAACTATGAAGTGTTATGTATGATATCAAGAAGAGTTGACCGTGTTTATATGGAAAATAATGAGCTTGTACAAATAAACAGTTATTTGCTAAAATAAAACCATGATATTATAATCTGGGAGGCGATTTTGTGTACGATAAGAGTAAAGAAAAAATAGAAGTTACTTTACCAGACTCTCTGATTTCTGAAGTTGATAGTATAGTTCAGATGGAGAACAGTAACAGAGAAGATTTTGCAAAAGCTGCTTTTCAGTTCTATATAACTCAAAAAAGGAGAATTCATATTAAAGAATCTATGAAAACGGGTTATAGAGAAATGGGTCAAATTAATCTGTCACTAGCTGAGTTAGGTATGACAGTTGAAGAAGTATCTTCTGATGATAAAAATGAAGGGAAGATTGCCCAAGGTGAGTACTAATTGTGAAATAAAGCGTGGTGATTTATATTACGCTGATTTAAGTCCAGTTGTTGGTTCAGAGCAGGGAGGCGTTAGACCTGTTCTGATAATACAAAATGATGTAGGTAATAAATATAGTCCTACAGTTATAGTATCAGCTATAACATCTCAGATTAATAAAGCCAAATTACCTACTCATGTAGAGATAAGTTCCAATGAATATGGGCTTAATAAAGACTCAGTAATTCTTTTAGAACAAATTAGAACCATTGATAAAAAGAGACTGAGGGAAAAAATTGGTTGTCTAGATGAAAATATGATGATAAAAGTAGATGATGGACTTCAAATAAGTTTAGGATTGTTTACTTTCTAAAGAGGGATTTGTCTTTTATTAGACAATCCCTTTTTTCTTTTAAATATCTCTTAGGGTTTAATTTTAGTGTACTATATTAATAAAATTAAAAATAACGCAAAAAAATAGCATAAAAGTGATATAATAATATGGAATTGATATAAAATTACGAACTCAAGGGAGGTTAATTGCATGAGAGACCATAAAGGATTAAATGAGATTGCGCGTATCATAAGAAGAGATATAGTCTCAATGATACATAGAGCCAAATCTGGACATCCAGGAGGGTCATTATCAGTAGTTGAAATACTTACTGCATTATACTTTGATGAAATGAATGTGGATTCTTCAAATTCTAAAATGGAAGATAGAGATAGATTTGTATTATCAAAAGGGCATGCTGCACCAGCATTGTATGCTACATTGGCTGAAAAAGGCTATTTTGATAAGGAAGAACTGAATGGTCTAAGGAAAATCGGTAGGATGTTACAAGGTCATCCAGATATGAAAGGCACGCCAGGTGTAGAGATATCAACAGGTTCTTTAGGTCAAGGTTTTTCAGTTGCGTGTGGTATGGCTATGGCATCAAAGCTGGATAATGCTCCATGGAATGTATATACTTTACTTGGTGATGGTGAAGTTCAAGAAGGAATTGTTTGGGAAGTTGCTATGAGTGCTGCACATTATAAGCTTGATAATTTAATTGCTTTTTTAGATAATAATGGACTTCAAATAGATGGAGATATAGAAAGTGTAATGAGTTTAGGTTCAATAGTTGATAAATTTAAAGCTTTTGGTTGGAATGTAATTGAAATAGATGGACATGATTTTGACCAAATATTTGCTGCTCTTGATATGGCTAAATCAACAGTTAAAAAACCTACAATGATAGTTGCAAAGACTATAAAAGGCAAAGGAATATCTTTTATGGAAAATCAAGCAGGATGGCATGGGACAGCTCCAAGTGATGAGGAGTTAGAAAAGGCATTGCTTGAATTAGGAGGTGCTGACAATGAGTAAAATGGCTACGAGAGAAGCATATGGTAAAGCATTAGTAAAATTAGGTCAAATAAATGACAATGTTGTGGTGTTAGATGCAGATTTATCAAAATCTACAAAAACACATGATTTCTACAAAGCATTTCCAGATAGATTTTTTAATATGGGTATAGCTGAACAAAATTTGATAGGCGCGGCTTGTGGATTATCGACTGCTGGCAAAATACCTTTTGCAAGTACTTTTGCTATGTTTGCTACAGGAAGAGCCTTTGAAGTTATAAGAAATTCAGTTTGTTATCCAAAACTAAATGTAAAAATCTGTGCTACTCATGCAGGTCTTACTGTTGGAGAAGACGGAGCATCTCATGAAAGTGTAGAGGATATCGCTATAATGAGAGCTATACCAAATATGACAGTTCTTGTTCCAGCTGATGGAGTTGAAACAGAAAAAATGATTTTTGAAGTAGCTAAGTATAATGGACCAGTTTATGTTAGACTAGGAAGAAGTTCAGTGCCAGTTTTATTTGATGAAAACTATAAGTTTGAAATAGGGAAGGGTACAGTTCTAAGAGATGGGAATGATGTATCAATTATAGCTTGTGGAATTATGGTAAATGAGGCTCTATTGGCACAAGAAAAGTTGCAAGAAGAAGGTATAAGTGTTAAAGTTATAAATATGTCTACCATAAAACCTATAGATAAAGATTTAATATTAAAAGTAGCAAGAGAAACGCATGCTATTGTAACTGTAGAAGAACATAGCATAATTGGAGGATTAGGTTCTGCTGTAAGTGAGATAGTAGGAGAGTTTCATCCAACTATTGTAAAAAAAGTTGGAATTAAAGATTCGTTTGGAGAATCTGGTACTCCAAATGAATTGTTAAAAAAATATGAATTGACTTGTGATGACATAGTAAAGGCTGCTAAAGAAGCTATTATTGCCAAAGGAATGTAAGAGATGTAAATTATTCATGTTTGTTAATAATATAATATATTTAAAGGAGAGGTGTAAATTGCTATATTAATTTATACCTCTCTTTTTTATACATTATATCAATATATCAAAAATGTAATAGAATATTCAAATTTTTACAAAAATAGAGGAAATATTCAAATATATATTGACTATTCAGAAAAATATGACTAATATATAATTTATAGAGAAATTAATTTTATATATAACGAATACTAAGACAAAAAAGAATCTAAAAAAATTTATGAAGGGAGGTCTAGGTATAAAAAATATATTATAAGTTTTAAGTTATTATACTAAAATGCTATAAAACAGTTATCATGTATTTTATGTTAAAGGAAATTATAGGCAGTTTATCGAATTATTTAAGCAGATAAAAAAATTTCACGTGGGGAGGTAACTGAGATATGTCAGAAAAAGTAAATGTTAAAACAGTCATCAGTTTCGCAGGTGCGTATGTAGCAACAGTAATCGGTTCTGGATTTGCAACAGGACAGGAAATAATGCAATTCTTCTCTTTTTATGGTTTTGCAGGTATTATTGGTGGGATAATTTCAATGGTGTTATTCTCATGGATGGGCGCTTCAGTTATGTCAAAAGGTAAAGAACTTAAACTTAAAGAACCTATCAAAATTTATCGTGTTTATTGTGGTAAGTATTTAGGAATATTCTTTGAGTGGTTTGGACCTTTATTCTTATTTGGTGTTTTCGTAGTAATGATTTCAGGAGCAGGAGCAACTTTAACTGAATATTATGGATTAAATCCATTTGTAGGTAGAGTTGGTATGGCAATAGTAGCATTATTAACTGTTTCACTAGGTCTTGATAAATTATCAAAGATACTAGGTGGAATAGGTCCTATAATAATAATCTTTACACTTTTAGTTGGTGGTATAAGTTTAGCTAATAATATAGGTAATATAGGAGAGGCTGCACAGGTTCTTAGTACTGTAAAGGTAGCTAAACCAGTTCCAAATGCTTACCTATCTGGTGTAATATATACTACTTATAATACAATTGTTGTTATGGCGTTTTTAACTGGGTTAGGAGCAAGTGCTGCTAATAAAAAAGAAGCTATTTGTGGTGGTATATTAGGTGGGGTAGCACTTATGGCAGCGGCTATAATGATGCACTTAGCTATTCTTTCTGATATAGGCAACTTATATTCAAAAGCAATACCTTCATTATTCTTAGCTGATAAGATTTCTCCAATAGTTGGAATTTTATTCTCAATAGTTCTTATATTAGGTATATATACAACAGCTGTACCTTTATTATGGTCAGTAACTAATAGATTTGTAGAAGATAATCATCCTAAATTTAAGTTAATAACTTTAATAACAGCTATATTAGGTCTTATAGGTGGATTCCTACCATTTGATAAGCTGGTTGGTATTTTATATCCATATACTGGATATATGGGCGTAATAATACTGGTTTGTGTTCTTTATAGACAGATTACAAAAACATCTGGATATCGAGAAGGAATTAGTGGCAAATAAATATTTTAGTATTGTAAACCAAAGAGTTATGTGAAAACAGTTTCGTTGTTTTCATATAACTCTTTTTATTTTGTAGCCTATTACCAAATAGGGAAAACATGTTTTTTAATTGCATTACATATATTTGTAATTATGTATAAATATATCCTAATTAATAATTTAGAGTCTAAGATAAGGTTATAAATCATATATTTAGAATATATGAGAGGAGTGATAAGATTGAATGTAAAGTTTAATATTAAAGGTATAATTTATGGAGTTATAGCTCTTGTATTTGTTATAGGTGGATTTATATTCATACCAAGTATGTTTGTAGAGAAATCTAAACCCATAGATTATACAGTATTACAAAGAAATTCAATACCAGAAAAGATACTTGATGTGATGGATAAGTATACAAATGAAGAAAGAGCATTAGCAGCTAAAATTGATAACAAAATATACATTATAGTGACTAGAGGAAATAATAAATACGGTATAGAAATGGACAAAATAGAAAGTGTGATTGAAGAAGGAAAGGATGTTTTGAGAGTCAAGATAAAGTATAAAGATAAAGAGAATTCTTTTCCATACATAGTTGTTGAAACAAATATGAGTGAACTTCCAGATAGAATAGAATTAAATGCGACGAAATAAGAAGATATTTTATAATTAAATAACTGCGTATTGTACAATAAAGTCATGGTTTTTATTAATGTAAGTAAATTATGTATGGTTCTTATTGTTGTAAAAGCCATGACTTAAAATGCTTATTGAGTAAAATGTTAAAAGTAAAATTTATTACTATATTAGAGTATTTGATGTTCTAATTATTTGGAGTGATAATTCTAGTTTCAGTAACTATATAGTCTAATTGGGCATCATGAGTTTCTTTTGGAATAGAATCGAATATCTGGAAATCAAATGCTATTCCTATAGTTATAGCATCTTTTCTTAAGTTTTCTAAAAATCTATCATAAAATCCTCCACCATATCCTAGTCTATAGCAATGTATATCATATGCTACAGCTGGTACAATTACAACATCCAAAGCCTTAATATCAATTGTAGGTGATTTTTCGTTAGGTTCTCTTATTCCATATGTTCCAATTCTCAATCCGTCTTTTAAGTCTGTTATTTGAGTAGGGATTAATGTATGAGTTTCTTTTATTGTGATAGGGCTTGAGACTATTTTCTTTAGGGACAAAAGTTTTTTGATTAAATTATCTGTTTGAACTTCATTGTTAAAATCTAGATAAAGCATTACATTAGTTGCATTTCTTATATCTTCCATTTGAAGTAATTTTTCTGTTATTAAATTTGAATTACTAAGTAAAAAGTCTGCACTTTTATTTTTTCTGGATTCAATAACTTTTCTCCTAAATTCTTTTTTCATAAAATATTCCTCCCTTAATGTGTTATAATGTGTACATCAATTGTATTTAATATAAATTTTAGTATAGTTTATTACAATAAAGCAATATATTTGGGTAAATGTAATAAAAATAACAGCTAGTCATATAATAATAATAGTTTATGTAAAAGGAGATGTATCTTGTGATTTCAAAGAAGAAGGCTATTTTTTTAGGGGTGATTTTAGTAATTATAACAGCTATGGCTACCTCAGCATTTCAGTTAACATTGGGTAATAAGGTTGTAATATCGAAAGAACTCTATGAAGACTATAAAAAATATGATAAGTTGTTAGGATTAGAATCTATTATAAAACAAGATTTTTATAAAAAAGTATCTGATAATGATTTGGTAGATGGAGCATCAAAAGGTTTGTTCTTAGGGACAAATGATAAATATTCTGGTTATTATACTAAAGATGAAATGGAGAATTTAATAAATGATAGTGAAGGCTCTTATGTTGGTGTAGGTATGTATATAGGAGCATCAAAAGATGGCGGACTAGTGGTAGTTCCTATGAAAGATTCTCCAGCAGAAAAAACAGGTGTAAAAGCAGGTGATAAACTAGTAAAAGTCAATGGAAAATCTGTGTCATATAAAAATTCAGACGAAGCTGTGAGTATGATGAAGGGTAAAAAGGGGAAAACAGTTGAGCTGACAGTATTAAGAGAAGACAAACAACTAAGCTTTAAAGTAAAAACAGAACAGATAGTAGAGAAAAGTATAGAAAGTAAAGTAATTGATAATGACTTAGGATATATAGAAATTACCCAATTTATATCAAGTACATATACTGACTTTGACAAAGCTTTAAAAGAATTAAAAGCAAAGGATATTAAGGGATTAGTAATTGACCTTAGAAATAATCCTGGTGGAATGCTGGATATATGTAAAGAAGTTGCTGATGAGCTAATTGGTGAAGGAACTATAGTATATACAAAAGACAACAAAGGAAACACCGAGTACTTGAAATCTGATAAAGAAAAATTGGGACTTCCAATAGTGGTCTTGACTAATGGAGAAAGCGCCTCTGCTGCTGAAATACTAACAGCTGCAATCGTTGATAATAAAGAAGGTATCTCTGTAGGTACCACAACTTTTGGCAAAGGATTGGTACAATCAGTTGTAAGATTAAAAGATGGAACAGGATACAAACTAACTACTGCACAATACTTTACACCTAATGGAGATTATATCAATGAAAAAGGAATAAAGCCTACAATTGAAGAGAAAGACGAAAATAAACAGCTGGATGTAGCAACTAAATGGCTTAGAGAACAGATTGATAAATAGGATTTGATTTTTATAAACTTATGGTATAAAATGAAGAGAATTATAAAAGAGGCTGTCTCAAAATAGAGATAAGCCTCTTTCTAATTGCTGAAATGATGAAAATATATTGATTTCATACAAAACAGAGTGCCTCATGAACTAAAAAGTTAATTTTGGAACACCCATTATATTTTTATATAGAACTTATTTATTAGCAGTATACTTACATATACCATTTATATAAGTTTTATGTATATTAAAGTCATTATCTATTACTATAAAATCTGCATCCATACCTTGGTATATAGAGCCACAGACATTATCAATATTACAACTTAAAGCAGGTATATATGTAGCCATTTTTATTGCATCTTCTAAAGTTGATATATTCCAATTAACTATATTTCTTACAGCATTATCCATTGTTAATACACTTCCGGCTAAACTTCCATTATTTAATCTTGCAACACCATTTTTTACATTGACATCAAACTTGCCAAGAGTATATTGACCATCATCCATAGCACCAGCTCTCATACAATCTGTAATCAAAGCAATATTGTTTCTAGACTTAATATCCATTATTATTTTAGCAGCTATGGGGCTTACGTGATGTCCATCACATATTAGTTCAGCATAAGTGTTTTTTAGTGACATAGCTGCTCCAACCATTCCAGGTTCTCTGTGATTTAGAGGACTCATTCCATTATACATGTGTACAAACACTTTAGCTCCAGAATTAACAATTTGCTCAACCTGTTCAAATGTAGCTGAACTATGACCAAGTGCTACTGATATATTATTTTTAGTAGCGTATTTTGTGAATTCTATTGAACTTTTACGCTCTGGGGCAATTGCTATTTTTCTTATTAGATTTTTTGATTTTTTTTGCCATGATTTTAAAATATCTATGCTAGGGTCTTTAAAATATTTTTCGTTTTGAGCACCTTTATATTTTTCTGTAAAAAAGGGTCCTTCTAAATAAATTCCTTGTATTTTTGCTCCTTCGACTTTATCATAGTTATTACTTATATTTTCTATAGAATCACTTAGTGTATCTATAGAATCAGTTAAAGTTGTGGGTAAGAAAGAAGTCACTCCATATTTTAATAACCCTTTTGAAATTGTGTTTATTGCTTCAAATGTATTATCCATGATGTCTGCACCTAAAAGACCATGGATGTGAGTATCAACTAAGCCAGGAGCAATATACTTACCTGAAAAGTCTATAACACTATCAGTAATATCTGGTGTTTCTTGTTGAAATTCACCAAATTTGCCATCAATTATGCTAAGGTAACCTTTTTCCTTGATTCCACACTTCATAAAAAATTTATCTGCATAAATAAAATTTTTCAAAACTACCTCCTTATAATTTATACTATCATTTGTAGTCTTGGCGTTTATAAAATATCAAGTTTTCTGGAAATCTATTTAAAATTTGCTATCTTACATGCCTTACCTTATATACAAATTTATCGCTTCTAGCAACACTCAAAGTAAATTCAATAACTATATTATCATCATTATATGTTGTACGAAGTAATTTTAGGCAAGGTGAATCACCTGGTACTTCTAATAGCTTTGATTCCTTATCGGATATTATTCCTGCTGAAAATTCCTCATCAGCCACCTTAATAATCTCTCCATAATCTTCTCTAAATATCTCATATAGAGGTTTTTGTTCTATTTTTTCTTGTGTCAGTCCTGTAAATTCTTTCATAGGAAGATATGTTCTTTCAAGCATCATAGGAAGATTATCAGCAAGTCTTAGACGCATTATTTTTATTATTTTTTCACCAGGAGCTATACCTAATTTCTCAGAAAAATATTTTGTACTTTCTACTACTTCAAATGATAATACTTTTGTACTTGGTTTTTTTCCTTGTGTTCTCATATAATCTGTAAAACTATAACTGTCCATTAAGTTTTGGGAATTTTGACTGAGTGCAGCGACAAAAGTTCCTTTTCCATGTCTTTTGTATATATATCCCATATGTTCTAATTCAGCCATAGCTAATCTAACTGTAGTTCTACTTACTCCATATTCATCACAAATTTTTCTTTCGGAAAGCATTCTATCATTTGGTTCCATCTCGTTTTCAATTTTAGTTCTTAGTATTTCGACAAGTTGGTCATATATTGGTCTTTTATCATTTCTTTTTATCATAAAAATTATAGTCCTTTCTAAGTGGTAATAACCACAATTTGATTATAAAATATACAATTATTTATGTCAATGAGTAAAGTTTAATCAAAATCAAATAAGTAATACTATTAATTTATTTCAAAATTATGATGCATTGACAAAACGAGTGAAATAATTTATATTCAAATTGGTAATAACCACTTAAGATGTATTATAGACGAGGCTTTTATATTTTTACATATTAATTTATTATCTATAAAAGTAAAAAATTAATAATGAGGAGAATTTAGTATGATTACAATAATAACATTCAACCCATCTATAGATAGAATGTATAGAGTAAATAATATAAATATAGGTGAGGTGCAAAGGGTTGTAAGGACAAATGCAACTGCTGGAGGCAAAGGATTAAATGTAGCTAAAGTATGCAAAATTTTAAAAGAAAGTCCTTTAGCTATGGGATTTTTAGGGGGTTTCAATGGAAAATTTATACAAAATGAACTTAAAAAATTAGATATACAAAATAAATTTACAGATATAAAGCAGGAAACTAGAAATTGTCTAAATATAATCGAAGACAATAAAATGAGTACAGAATTTTTAGAAAAGGGACCGAGGGTGGAAAAAAGCGACTTAGAGAGGTTTGAAAATGACGTAGATGAAGTAATAAAAAATACTAAAATATTAGTGGCATCTGGTAGTTATTGTGAAAATATGCCAACGAACTATTATAAAAAGTTAGGTAATTTATGTAGAGAAAATAATATAAAATTTATATTAGATACATCAGGAGATGCTTTAAAAGTAGCTTTAAAGTCGCAACCATATTTAATAAAGCCAAATATAGATGAAATAAGAAGTTTATTAGGAATTAATATAGAGTCAAGGGAGGAAATTATATTATCAGGAAAAAAACTTCTTGAAATGGGGGCAGAAAATGTATGTATATCTCTAGGAAAGGATGGAATGGTTTATTTAAGTAGAGATAGTGTATATGATGTGAAAGTACCACCTGTAAAATGTGTAAATACTGTAGGTAGTGGAGATAGCACGATAGCTGGATTTAGTGTAGGTATTTTAAGGGGTTATAAAATAGAAAATTTACTTAAATTTGCAAATGCTTGTGGCATAAGCAATGCCCTAAATATGGAAACTGGATTTGTATGTTTAGAAGAAGTTGAGAAGTATCAGAATTTAGTTGAAGTAACGAAGTTAAGTTGAATAGATTTAATGTGAATATAATAAGTTTAATGTGAATATAATATAATTTGATATATAAAAAACAGAGTCTTATATAAAAAGGGGGCTGTCTCAAAATAGAAAGTAAGTATCTTTTTCATTGTTGAAATGATGAAAATATATTTGATTTCATACAAAAAAGAGTGTCTCATGAACTAAAAAGTTAATTTTGAGACACCCACATTTTTATAATAAATATCTATTTTACTGAACCTATAATTTTCTCTAGTAATCTTTGAGCTTTAACACACACTTCTCCACTAATTGCTGGTTTTATATTATTTTCTAGGCAATCAATGAAATGATTTGTTATATCCTCAAAGCCTTTTTGTTTTAATATATTTACCCATGCACCACTTTGTTTTGAAGTTAGATTTCCATTCTCCTCTATTTCCAGTATATTAAGGTTCTTAACTCTTTGAATCTTACCTTTTGAAAGAATTTCAATTTGTTCTAATTTTGTTCCAGAATTTCTATGCATAGAGGTATTTATGGAAAAGTTTTTACCTTTAAGCTTATGACTTACAAATATTAGATTCTTATTGTCTGTTAAAAATAAATCCTCTCCAGCAATTTTGACATCACTATCTGCTAACCATAAAGCAGTATCAATAACATGTATATAGTCATCTATAAGTGTACTGTCAAATCCAACATTTCTTAGAGAATTTAATCCATGTTTACATATATTGATAGATACAATTTCTGTGGCATTCCTTTTAATTTCTTTGTACATAGGACAGAATCTACGGTTAAATCCAACCATTAAATTTAGGTTTTTTTTCATACTTAATTCGATAAGCTCTTCTCCTTGCTCTACTGTTGAAGCAAGCGGTTTATCTACATATATGTGAATACCTAAATTTAATAATATCTTTATAATTTCGTAGTGTGTTTCTGTAGAGCTATGTAGAAAAATACAATCACACTTTTTAGCTAAAGATTCAATAGAATCAAATGGTGTGAGTCTATAATCACTACAGATTTTTTCTCTTTTGGATTTATTTGGAGTAAAAGCTCCTACAAATTCAAATCTCTCAGATTTTGTTAATACAGGTAAATATGCCTTTTGAGCTATAGAGCCAAGACCTATCATACCTATTTTTATATTTTTCATAATAGTTTCTCCTAGTATTTTTTATATTTATAGAACTGATTATAATTCAGACAGATAAATTTGTAAACTTTGTGTCAAAAAAATAAATATGAAGTTAATACAGGTAACTCAATGGTGAAATAAAGACAATTGATAAAGTAATTTTAAAAAATACCTATAAAATTGATTGATATAAAGATTTTATGTATTGACAAAAAATTCAAATTAATTTATATTTGGATTAGTGGTAATTACCACTTTGGTTTGAATAAATTTTTATCATAAAATAAAAATGTTAAAACGTCTATAATATGATTCTATTAAATTTTTTTAAATAAACTAAAAATAATCTATAAGAGTAATCAAAATCTATAGAGTATATTTAAAAATTAGTTTTAGTAGTAATAAAAAGTCTTATTAAAAAAATATAAAAAAGCATATTTTTTTACACTAAAAAGTGGTTATAACCTCATTACCAAAATTAAATGTTATAAGTATGAAAGGGGAATAAAAATGTTTAAACTAGAAGAACAAAAACTAAAAGATTTAGGTGCAATAATAACGACTAACGAAATAAAACAACAACCTGAATTATGGTTAGAAACTTATGAAATATATAAATCCAATAAGGAAAAATTGAACCAATTTATAGATACAATAAGTAATAATCACGGTCAGTTTAGAGTTATATTTACAGGTGCTGGAACTTCAGCTTATATAGGAAACTCAATACTTCCTTATCTTAAAAATAAAAATGACATAAGAAAATACATATTTGAAACAATACCTACTACAGATATAGTTTCTAATCCATATGATTACTTAAAAAAAGATGTACCAACGTTATTAGTTTCGTTTGCAAGAAGTGGAAATAGCCCTGAAAGTTTAGCTGCCCTAAATTTAGGAAATCAGATTGTAGATAATTTTTATCATTTAGCTATAACTTGTAATCCAGAAGGAGAACTGGCTAAAATGACTAAAAATGATGAAAATAATTACTTGTTATTAATGCCATCAAAATCAAATGATAAAGGTTTTGCTATGACAGGAAGTTTTTCATGTATGATGTTATCTGCTATGTTAATATTTGATAGTTTAGAAGATGATATAGAAAAGTCATATATAAATGCAATAATTGAAATGGGAAGAAATGTTATAGATAGAAAAGATGAAATACATGAGTTAATAAATAAAGATTTTGATAGAGTTGTATATTTAGGTTCAGGAGGATTGGGTGGTTTGACACAAGAAGCACAACTAAAACTTTTAGAACTTACAGCAGGGAAAATAGCTACAGTATATGATTCTCCTATGGGATTTAGACATGGTCCAAAGTCATTTATTGATGAAAAGACACTTGTATTTGAATTTGTATCTAATTATTCATATACACGAAAATATGATTTAGATGTTTTAGAAGAGATAAAAAGAGATAAAATTGCTAAACTTTCTTGCTCAGTGTCAGTAGAAGATGAAAATAATTTCTCAGGGACAAAGTTTGAGTTTGAAGGAAAATACAATAAATTACCAGATGTGTATCTTGCAATGCCATACATATTATTTGCACAAACTATAGCATTATTTGTATCTATAAAAGTTGAAAATAAGCCAGACACACCATCAGCTACGGGAACAGTAAATAGGGTAGTAAAAGGTGTAACAATATATGAATACTAAAAGTATTTATTAAAACATTATAATTAAATCATTTGGGGGGTATCAATGTGGCATTAGTAACAACAACATCTATGCTTAAAAATGCACAAGATGAAAAATATGCAGTAGGAGCATTTAATGTGGAAAATATGGAAATGGTAATTGCTGTTATAGAAGCTGCTGAGGAGTTAAATTCTCCAGTTATATTACAAACTACTCCATCAACTGTAAAGTATGCAGGGCTTGATTATTATCTAGCAAACGCAAAGGTTGCTGCAGAAAGAGTAAATATACCTGTAGCAATGCATCTAGACCATGGTTCAAGTTTTGACCTTGCAATGAAAGCTTTGAGAAATGGTTATACATCAATAATGATAGATGGTTCTCATGAAAGTTTTGAAAATAATATATCTCTATCTAAATCAGTAGTAAAAGCATGTAGCCCGTCTCTTATACCAGTGGAAGCAGAACTTGGAAAAGTTGGTGGGAAAGAAGATGATTTAGATGGTGGAGATAGTAATGATTATACAAATCCAAAAGAGGCAAAAGAGTTTGTCAATAGAACAGGAGTATCTTCGTTAGCTGTAGCTATAGGTACAGCGCATGGATTGTATAAAGGTGAACCTAAAATAGATTTAGATAGACTATCAGAAATTAAAAAGGTAGTTTCAATACCTTTGGTATTACATGGAGGTTCAGGAATACGTGATGATATTATAAAAGAGGCTATAAAAAGAGGAATAGCAAAAGTTAACTATGCAACTGAATTAAGAATTGCATACAGTAATGGAGTTAAAAAAGTTTTAAGTAAGGATTCTGAAGTTATAGACCCTAAGAAATATGGATTAGCAGGACTTCAATCAGTAAAGGATTTTGTAAAAGAAAAGATTAGAGTATGTGGGTCTGTAAATAAGGCATAAAAAATAAAATATCCTAAATTTATTTTTTATAAGTTTAGGATATTTATTATATGAAAATTTTATATCAATTATAGGTATAATGGTGTATTTTTTTCATTTAATTGATGAAAAATATCAGCTTTTATTGGTAAAGTATTACATATATAATTAAAATATAATAAAAATTGAACTATATATTTTATTATTATGAAATATATATCTTAAATTTTAGTGTTAAAATGTACTAGGATATAAATTTCGATAAATACAAATAAAGAGTTTAATTTTTATAAGAAAATATTTTTGTTTATTATACTACTTTGAAAAAGATAATAATACTGAGGGAGGTGGGGATATGAGAGAACGCATTATTCTTGAGATATTGAAAAATAGTAGTGGTTATCTAAATATAGATTATTTTGCAGATAAGTTGGGGGTATCTACTCGAACTATCAGAAATGAAATAAAAAATATAGAAACTATAAGAGAATGTAATGGTTTCAAATTAGAATATAAGTCTAAATTAGGATATATTTTAAATATTAAAGACCAAGATAAATTCGAGCATTACCTAAAAAACTTACCCTCAGATTTAGTTGAAAATCCAGAACAACGGTTAGAGTCTATAATGGTAGAACTTTTAATAAATGAAGGTTATAAAACTATAGAACAGTTAAGTAAAAAATTTTTAGTAAGTTCATCTCAAATAAAAAATGATTTGAAAAAGATAGATGAAAAGATAAAGGATACAGAATTAAAATTGGAACGAAAGGCTCATTATGGAATTAAAATAGAAGGTTCTGTAAAAGAAATCCAAAGTATATTAGTGGATAATTATTTTAAAGGTAATAGAAATATAACAGAGTACAGAAATAAGTTTATAGATAGTTTTAAATTAGATAATATCAGAAGCACAATAAAAAATGTTCTTAATAAACATAACTTAGAAGTTAACTTAACAGAGCTTGAGGAAATATTAGCACAAATTATTATATTGTATATAAGAGTTAGTATGAGAGTAGCAAGAGATGCTAATGATTTAGAATTATATACAGAAGATTTAATTATAGATGACTTATTAGATAAAATTTTTAGAGATAAAAAATATAATCTTTCTCATGACGAAAAGTATTACTTAAAGCAACTTATAAAATTAAGGACTAAAGATAAGAAAGCCACTATAAAGAATATAGATAAAAATAAACTTCAAGATATAATGTGTAAATTTTTTAGAGATATAGATAAAAAGTATAACTCTAATTTTTTGGAGGATAAAGAGTTTCTTAATTTATTTTATTTACATATTGCATGTTTAATAGAACGTATAAAGAAGAATCACAAGATAATAAATCCTTTTTCAGTTAAGATAAGTCAACAGTATCCAACTGTTTTTAATTTATCTATTCAATTTTCAAAAATCATAGAAGATGAGTATCATATAAAAATAAGTCAAGATGAAATAGGTTTTATAGCTACTCATATTGCTGTTCCTTTTGAAAAGAGAGACGAGGCTAATTTTAATAAAAAATATAAGATAGCAATAATATGCTCTTCTGGTGGAGGCAGTGCATTTTTGATAAATTTAAGACTTAAAGAAATATTTCCAAATGCTGATATAAAAAATTTTTCATTACTAGAAGAAAAAGCTGTAGTAGAGTTTACACCAGATTTGATTTTTTCAATAACAAGTCTTTTATTTGAAATAAATGCTCCAGTTATACTTATAAATGAAATTTTAGATGAGCTAGACTATTTGGATATTAAAGAAAGTGTTAGATTTGCAGACCATATAGGAAATATATCAAGTCCAAAGCAATATATATTAGGTCTGTTTGATAAGAATCACTTTAGATGTATAAAAGAGAAACTCAAATATAAGGATGTCATTGATAGCATGTCACAATGCATAGTTGATGAAGGAGCTTGTTCTCCAACGTATCCTAAAGATGTGTGGGAAAGAGAGAGCTATTTGAGTACTATTTATACAAATGGTGTAGCGATACCCCATCCAATTGAAATGACAGGTAATAAAAATATTATATCAGTGTCTTTAATACAAACTGATATTAGTTATGAAAATAGGGTGCCAAAGATTATTTTCATGATTTCATTAATAAAGGGAAATTTAGAGCTTCATAAACAAATATCTAAATATTTAAGTAAGATTATGGCAGATAAGGATATGGTAGATATGCTAAATAAGTCGCAATCCTATGAAGAGTTTATGTATAAGTTAAAAATCTACCTGGGAGGTTAGACATGAATATAGAATTTTTTAAGAGATTATCAGAGGCAGATGGTATAGCTTCTAATGAAGAGGAGGTTAGACAAGTTTTATTAAAAGAGCTAAGAGCTTATAGTGATAAAGTTATATGTGATGGGCTAGGGAGTATAATCTTTTCCAAGATAAAAGATGAAAATGCACCAAATGTAATGATTTGTGCTCATATGGATGAAGTTGGATTTATGGTGAGAAGTATAGATAAACTTGGTATGATTCACCTAATAACAATAGGAGGAGTAAAACCCCTTGCACAGTTTGTTCAAAAAATTAGAATTACAACACGAGAAGGGAAAAAAATACCTGCTATCATAAATGCTACATATAATGATGGTAAAGCCGAAAATATATATGCAGATATTGGAGCATATACAGAAGAAGAGGTATACAATTTAGGGATTCATGTTGGGGATATGGTGACCTATACAACAAACTTTGAGGAATTTACTCTTCCAGACCGATTAGTGGGAAAAGCTTTTGATGATAGGATAGGATGCTTTGTGATTGGAGAGGTTTTAAAAGAGTTAGATAAGAAGAATCTAAATTGTAATGTTCACTTTGCAGCTACAAGTAGTGAAGAAGTTGGAATAAGGGGAGCAAAGACAGCAACGCAATTAATAAATCCCGATATAGTATTTGTAATAGATGTAGCATGTGCTAAGAATGAGTTTGTAAGAGACTATACAAATCAGAAGCAAATCGATAAAGGTATAATGCTAATGCATAGAGATAGGACTCTAGTCCCTAGTAGAAAAATGATAGATTATGTAATAGAAATTGCTGATGAAAACAACATACTACTTCAACATGATATGTTTGAATCAGGTGGGACTGATGGAGGAGAAGCACATCTTGTAAATGAAGGGAAACCTTGTGTAGTAACTTGTGTACCAGTTAGATATGGTCATTGTGCATTTTCGATAGTAAGTAATAAAGATTTGGATGCCATTATAAGATTATATACACAGTTAATTTTAAATTTTGATGAAGAAAAATATAAACATATAAGAAATTTTATTTAAAGGAGAATAAGAAAATGTCAACAGAAGTACAAATAATGGAGCTTATATCAACTGCAGGAGAAAGTAAATCAAAAGCTTTTGAGGCTTTAAAAAAAGTGAAGGCAAAAGATTTTAAAGGAGCAAAGTTGTTAATAGAGGAGGCTCGTAAAATAGATATTGAAGCTCACAGAATACAGACAGAATTAATAACTCAAGATTTAAATGAGGATGTTGAAAGTCCAGCAATGAGTCTTTTAATGGTACATGCCCAAGACCACTATATGACTTCTCAACTAGCTAAAGACTTGATAGAGGCTTTGATAGATTGTTTTGATAAGTAGTTGGAGTGTATAATAAATTATTTACATAAATTTTCTTTTAGAAAGTTTTAAATGCTTTCAAAAGATAATAAAAAATACAAATTTTAGGAGGAATTATTATGAAAATATTATTATGTTGTGCAGGTGGATTTTCTACTAATATGCTAATGCAAAATATGAAGAAGGTAGTAAAAGAAAGTACTAAACTTAATGAAAAAGATTTTGAATTTACAGCTATACCAGCAGATTCAATAGAAAGTGAGGTTGATGATTGGGATATAGTACTTATAGGTCCTCAAATAGCTCACAAAATAGATT
This sequence comes from Clostridioides sp. ES-S-0108-01, assembly GCF_020662285.1. NCBI lineage: Bacteria > Bacillati > Bacillota > Clostridia > Peptostreptococcales > Peptostreptococcaceae > Clostridioides > Clostridioides sp. ES-S-0108-01. The sequence goes on from NZ_JADGMN010000012.1 coordinate 85,196, forward strand.
TCTTAAAAGGAATATTAGAGCCAAAAAATAAACCTTTTGCAGTAATAGATAAAGATGTTTATGGAAAAATGGATGGAGCTACAGTTATGAAGTTAGCATTAATAACTTACAAGAAACATCAATTAGCTCAAGGATAATAAGAAGATTGAGGGAAAAGGGGGATTAAATATGTTTTCAAAATTTGAAGCGTTTATGAATAGAGTATTTATGCCTTTAGCTCACAAGGTTGACAATCAGCGTCATCTTGGTTCTATAAAGGCTGGTATGGTAGCTATGACACCATTCACAATATTAGGAAGTATATTTGCAATACTTCCAGCACTTCCAAATATGCTTGGAGAAAATAACTCAATAAGCAAATTCATACTGAATAATTCAGCAATACTAGACTTGCCAGTAAGTCTTTCCATAGGTTTGATAGGATTATATGCCTGTATGTGTATTGCTTTCAATCTAGGTAATTATTATAAGTTATATATACCAGGTTGTGTTGCACTATCAACGTTTTCTTTTCTATTCCTAGTAGCATCATTCACACCAGATGGTGCATTAGAAATAGGAAATTTAGGAGCTAAAGGGTTATTTACAGGAATGATAGCAGGGCTTGGTTCTGTAGAGTTATATAATTTTTGTAGTAAGAAGAATATCACAATAAAAATGCCAGAAAATGTACCTGATTTTGTATCTAGGTCTTTTGAATTAATACCAACTACTATAATAGTTTGTGGAACTTTTATAGTTGCTCGTTTTGTTTCATTAAAGGTGTTTGGAGAATTACCTCCACAGATACTTACTCAATTTTTATCTCCATTAGTAGGGAGTATGGATAACCCATGGTCAGTTCTTGCACTTAACTTTGCTATATGTACTATATTCTTTTTTGGAATACATTCATCAGTATTTAGCCCTATAACTAGACCTATAATGATTACATTTATAGCTGAAAATATAGCAGCTATGCAAGCTGGCGAAACAATACCTCATTTCTTTACAGGAGGAGCTTCAAGTGCATTCTTTGGATTTACAGGTTGTGGAATCAGTATAGGTTGTGTAATTGCATGTATGTTATCAAAAAATGCCTCTTATAAGAAGATTGGACGTGTATCATTATTCCCTGCATTATTTGGAATAAATGAACCAATATTATTTGGTGCACCGATAATATTAAATCCAATAATGTTTATACCACATGTATTTGGTGGAGCTATAATAGGTACATTACCAATGTTTTTTATGCACTGGGGATGGTTAGCAAAACCAGTATTTGATCCTCCATATGTAGGAGTATTCCTAGAAGGTTTTTTAACTAATGGAGATTGGCATTCTATATTAGCAAATGCATTACAATTAGTATTAGCAGTCTTGTTATATTGGCCATTCTTTAAGATAATGGAACGTCAACAAAACAATAAAAAACAAAAAGAAGAAACAAAGAACATATTCTCTAAAGAAGAAGAAGACTTATTAGACGACTTAGGGCTGGACTTTTAATATTTTGCTATGAATAATAAAATAGAGAGACTAGTAGACTTAATCCATAAAAGAGGTGTTGACGCTCTTTTGATTAAAGCAAAAAATACTAAGAGATATATAGGAGCATTATCAGGTAGTGGTGTGTATGTACTTGTTACTAAAGATAAAAATTATCAAATTCTAGATGGAAGATATATTGATGAAGCAGATAAAAAAACGACTGGTTTCATAAAAAGGGTTGTATCTCAAGGCTCTTATATACCAACTATAATTGAGTTATTAAGAGAGTTGAATATAGGAAAGTTGGCAATAGAAAATCAAGCTATGAGCATACAAGAGTATATTTTGCTAAAAAATGCAGGTTTTGAAATCAATTTAATAACCAATGAATTGTGGAAGTTAAGGGCTATAAAATCTAAAGAAGAGATTGAACTTATTAAAAAGGCTTGTGATATTACAGACGAAGTATTTAGTGAGGTTATTTCTGAGATTAAAAAAGATATGACTGAACTAGAAGTATCAGCTCTAATTCAGTACTATGCATTGAAAAAAGGTGCAAGTGGAATGTCTTTTGAAACAATAGTGGTATCAGGAGAAAGAGGAGCAATGCCACATGGAAGACCTACAAACAAAAAACTGAGAATGAATGAGGCTATAACAATAGATTTTGGTGTTGTTTATCAAGGGTATCAATCGGATATGACTCGTACAATATCTATAGGTAAACCTCCTGAAATTATTCAAGAGATATATGATGTAGTATTAGAAGCACAATTATCTGCAATAGAATCAATAAAAGAAGGAGTTAAGGCCAGTGATGTTGACAAAGTAGCTAGAGACATTATAGATAAACATGGATTTGGTGAATATTTTAATCATGGATTGGGTCATGGTATAGGTCTTGGAGATGGTGAGGTTCCTACCCTAAATCCAAATAGTGATGATATATTAACAGAGGGTATGGTAATGTCCTGTGAGCCAGGAATTTACATTCCAAATATAGGGGGAGTTAGGATAGAGGATGACATTGTTATAATAGATGGGAAAGGTGTCCCAATCAATGAGACATCAAAAGATTTTATAATATTAGGAGAGTAAAATTATGAAATATAATTTTGACAAAGTATTAAATCGCAAAGAAGGGAATTGTAGGAAATGGAGCAATCATGTAATTAAAGAAAAGTTCGGCTTAAATGAAGATGCAATTCCTATGGATTTAGCTGATATCGATTTTGAATGTGCTCCTGCTATAAGAGAATCTATCTTAAAAAGAGCATCAGTAGGGGATTATAGTTATACTTTTATAGGAGATGATTTCTATGATGCTATTATAAATTGGAATAAAAGAAGATTTGATATATATGTAGAAAAAGAATGGATAAAGTTGACTTTTGGTACTGTTTCAACGCTTCATTATATAGTCCAAGCATACACTAAAGAAGGAGAGGGTGTATTGATAAATACACCTGCCTATGACCCTTTTGCAGAAGCTGTAGTAAACAATAATAGAAAGTTATGCTGTAGTTCCTTAAAGTTAGAGAATAATAGGTATTATTTAGATTTAGAAGATATAGAAAAACAAATGAAATACGAAAATATAAAATTATTTATATTCTGTAGTCCACAAAATCCATCAGGTCGCATATGGACAAAAGAAGAACTGTATCAAGTATCAGAGTTATGTTTAAAGTATAATGTACTTTTGGTAAGTGATGAAATTCATAGAGATGTAGTATTTAAAGGTTATAGATTTGTATCTTTATGGAATGCACATCCAGAAATTTATAAAAATAGTATAATATGTGTATCTCCTAATAAAGGATTTAACTTAGGTGGACTAAAAACCTCTTATGTATTAATAAGAGATTTAAAAGTTAGAGAAACTTTGTTAGAAAGACTAAAAAGTAATTCAATAACTTCTCCAAATGTATTTGCAATACCAGCAATTGTTGCAGCGTACAATGAAAGTGAAAAATGGCTAGATGAGATGACCAATTATGTAGAAAATAATTTTGAAATAGTTTATGACTTCTTTGAAAGATATATACCAAAAGCAAAGGTTATGAAGTCTGATTCTTCTTTTCTAGCTTGGATAGATGTGAGAGAAGTTTTTGAAAACGAAGAAGAAGCTAAAACATTTTTTAGACATGCAAATTTAACTATGGTAGTTGGAAGTTATTTTGTAAAAGATGGAGATGGATTTATCCGTCTTAATATAGGATGTCCTAAAGAAACATTAAATGAGGCTCTAAATAGAATTAAAAAAACTTATACAAGCATGTATTGTTAAATTATAGAGAATAAGATATTTATGGGTTTATATAAGAGCATATTATTTAGTTAGTAAATATTACTGGAACTTTGCATTACAGTGGTCTTTAAAATAAAGTGTGTATTCTTCTAAAAAGTGGTGATAATTAAAATATTAAATATCACTATATAAAGGAAAATGCACACTTTTTATGTTTAATAAAAGTGAAATATAAAAAAATTTATTGGAGAATTTAACTTTACTCAATAAAAGGACTTATAATTTATAAGCCTTTTTATTGTATAGATTCACTTGGAAAATAACATGTCACCTATTATATTATTTGTTATATCCATTTTATTGATGGATGGGGAACAGTTCTACCTTCCTTAGTTACAGATATTGTAGGGAAGCCAATTGCACAGGCATCAAATCCATATTCTCCTGTTGGTACGCCTAAATAATTCTATTAGTTTACTATAATATACTTTTAAAAATGTTGCAATATGTGTAAATATTCTAAGAAAGGGAAACACATGTATATGGAACTTAATTTTAGAGCTATCGGTCAAAGGATATAAATATACAGATGTATGATAATAATATAGGGGATATTTAGCATTAGAGTACCCATTTTATAGTAAATGTTTAAAACATCAACTATATCAGGGTATATTCTATGACGTTTTATACATATCAAATATATTTGGATTAGAATATAGGTCATCCATATTTGAGCTTGCATAAACATAACTGGATATATTAAATATTAATTACTTACTAAGGCTACAGATATTATCTCTAAGAACTTATCTACTTTGTTTCTCATTATTTTTTACATCTCCTTTTTTTCTATTTTTTAATACTAAAATTCTTGTGTATGTTGATAATAGAAACATAATCGTCCATGGAATAAATATTAACTGTTTCATTCCATATATTTCAAATAATGATAACATACCTATAAATTGAATAACATTAATGATGATAATATGTGTGATTTGTTTTTTTAGTGGTTCAGGTAATTTGTTTGAATTCATGATAGATTTCCTTTTTTAATATTTGTAGATACAGCCATGAGAACTAGATAATATAATAAATCTTATATTAATGTTGAATTAATTAGGAAGTAAGAGATACATATTATTTTCAACTATTTAGAAAATAGTAAATTAATTAAGTACTTATAATTATTAAAATAACTTTGATTTAACTATAAAATTTATATATTTTATAAAATAACAAAATAGATGTATTTAAGTTATACCGATGTATTTTTAATTAAGTTCATAATTTTATACATATCTTATCCTTAATTCATTGAATATTCTGTTAAATATAATGATATCTTATTTTTCCATAAATTTCAACATGTAAAATAAAGAGTAAAGCTAAAGTATTTCAACGCATATTGGTATTCACCTAATTACAATAGTCTATTGAAATGAAGTCATAAACAAAGATAATATGCGATAGCATTAAGAAGTTGGCAAAGCAATTGGAATGAACTAGCAATATATTTTAAATATCCTCAAGAGATAAGAACATTGATATATACTACAAATTCAACGAAAAGTTACAATAGATTATTAAGAAAGATTACAAAATCAAAGTCTATTTTCCCTTCAGATTATTCTTTGTACAAATCATTATACTTAACAACTATGGATATTTATGAAAATATGAAAATAAGGCTATGATTTTTGAAACCATAACCTTATCAATAAATACCTAATCATCACTTAGAAAATGAATTTCTATTTAAATAATACACATAAATATTTTTAGACTATATTCCAGCAATATTTTTTGATTAAGGAATATTAAATAATACTATTTCATATTCTTATACTAACTTATATAAAAATATTTTATCACTTTGGTAACACATGAAACTGACTTTTATTTAATGTATATTTATACTGTAAGAAGCATTAAAAACTTTTCCTTTATTCAGTTTATTAATGAATTTCTTATCTTTATAAATTTTATTAGAATGTATACTATCAGCAAGACCATACCAAGGTTCTATACATAAAAATGGAGCAGTAGAATTAGTTTCACTATAATAAGGAGTCCAAATGCCAACTAGAGGGAAATCTTTCATAGATAGAGTTATATATTTGCTACCATCATTATTACATATAGATACTTCATCTATGTTAGTGTATATCAAAGCATCATTTTTAAATAACTCTGGGCTTAACTGTAAATTTTTTAAATCTCCAATAAATGTTATATCATTAGTAAAAGAGCCATTTAAATTAATTTTTTCCACATCATTTCTTTTTTTAAATTCAAGATAATATTTAGAAAAATCATTTTGTTCAAAAAAAGGAAGATTGAATGCAGGATGTCCACCTATAGAAAAGAATATATCTTTAGAGTCAGTATTTTTCACAATCCATTCTACCTTTATACTGTTATCATTTAATGTATAGTTTATGATTAGTTCAAAAGAATATGGATACTTTTTTAAAGTAGATTCATTGTCTGTTAATTTATAAGATATGAATGTGTTTCCTTTATCTATAACCTCAAAGTTCATATCTCTAGCAAATCCATGCTGAGTCATACTGTATAGATTTTTTTCTATTATAGTTTCATTATTAAAAAGTTTACCTACTATAGGGAATAATATAGGTGATTGTCTACCCCAATATTTTTTATTGCCATCCCAAAGAATATTTTTATTAGATTTTTTAGAAAATATTTTAGTGAGTTCAGCACCAGAACTGTTTGATTCGATAATTAAATTTTCATTTTGTAATATATTCATTTAAAATCTCCTTTATTATATTTTATGAGTATATTATACTATAAAGTATAAGGATTATTAAATTTTATTTGATATTATATTTAAAAGGTAGATTTTAGTATATTTTGAAAATTTTGTTTTGAAAATTTGGGATTATTTAAGAAATTTTGTATTATAAATAGAAGGAAATAGATAAATTGTATAGAATAAAATATTATATTAAGATAAGTTAATAATGTTAAATGGGAAGTGAGTTTATGGAAAAACCAAATACAAAAGTTGTTAACTTTCAAGAGTATAAAGACAGAAAAAATCAAAGAGAAGTAAATAGAGACGAACTTTTAAAGCTTATAAAAAAAATTGTGACTTCAAAATAGGGAGTTATTAAACTCCCTATTTTAATGGGTTTCATAATAATTAAGACATTCTAAGTCCATCTATATAATCTTTAAATTGTGAGAAATCTGATTCACTGCTTAACTCGATAGTTTCTGAACCTTCCGTATAAAAATTCTTAAGATAGATAGTATAATTATTATCAACACAATCATGGTAAATACATCTATATCCATCTTCATACAAATTTTTTAATTTAGAAAAATCATCCACAATATCATCTCCTTAAAGTTCTTTTAAATATATTTTTACAAAAATCATCTTATTGTATGCAAATTGATAATAGAAAATAAAGGAAATACAGATAAAATGTAGAATAATTTTTGTATGTGTGTAAAAATAAAAATAAAAAGTTGAAATTTTTAGAAAATAGGAGTATTTTTTATCTAAAAAGATAATTAAAAAAATAAAAAAATGTTAGGAGGATAAAAAATGAGTTTATTAGAAAGTATATCAAAAAACATATATTCTCTAGATAATTCTTCTATTGAAAAAACAAAGCAGAGATTGGACAGGCTTATACATCCAACTGGAAGCTTAGGAAAGATAGAAGATATTTGCATGCAATTAGCAGGAATATTTGGCAATGAAAATTTTGAGACAAGTAAAAAGGTTATAATAGCTTTTGCTGGAGACCACGGTGTATATGAAGAAGGAGTAGCACCTGACCCTCAAAATATAACAAAACTACAATTTCCAAATTTTTCGAAAGGTCTATGTGGAGTTGGAGTAATAAGTAAATTTGTAGGGGCAGATGTTGTAGCTGTAGATGTAGGAATAAACTGTGATGAAAAACTGGATGGAGTATTGGATTACAAGATAAGAAAAGGAACATCAAATATGGCAAAAGGACCATCTATGAGTAAAGAAGAAGCTATTAGATGCTTAGAGATAGGCATTGAAATAGCAGAACAGTGTATAGAAAAAGATTATAAGGTTATTGGTATTGGGGAGATGGGTATAGCAAATACTACTCCAAGTACAGCAATAATATCTGTAATTTCAGGGTGTGACCCATTAGAGGTTACTGGTATAGGTGCAGGTCTTAAGAAAGAGAGACTGAAACATAAGGCTGAAGTAATTAGAAAGGCTATTGAAATTAATAATCCAAATCCAACTGATGGAGTAGATATTTTATCTAAAGTAGGAGGATTTGAAATAGGCTCAATGGCAGGCGTTATATTAGGTTGTAGTGCTAATAGAATTCCAGTAGTAATTGACGGATTTATTTCTTATGCAGCAGCATTAATTGCATATAAGATAAATCCAAAAACTAGAGAATATATGATAGCATCTCATTTGTCAGCAGAATCAGGAACTAAAAGAGCATTAGACATATTGAAATTAGACCCTCTATTAAATATGGATATGAGATTAGGTGAGGGAAGTGGAGCTGCTTTAGCATTTAATATAATAGAAGCTTCAAATTATACTTACAAAAATATGGCAACTTTTGATGAAATTGATATGGGAAGATAAATATAAAAATTTAATATGTAGGAGTGTTTTGATGAGTAAAATTATTCTAGTAACAGGAGGAGCTAGGTCAGGGAAGAGCAACTTTGCAGAAAAACTATGTTTGGACAGAAATAATAATACAGCTTATATAGCAACTTCTATTCCATTTGATGATGAAATGAAAGATAGAGTAAAAAAGCATCAAGAGAATAGACCTAGAAACTGGAATACCTATGAAATATATGAAGATATATATTCTATAATTGAAGAGATATATAAAGAACATGAAACTGTTATACTGGATTGTGTAACATTATTAGTAAATAATCTAATGTTTAAGTACAATCTAAATATAGAAGACTCTACTCAAGAAGAAATAAATAAATTAGAAGAGTACATAAAAGAACAAGTTAGCAAACTTATTAAAGAAATAGAAAAAATAAATCTATACTTTGTATTTGTGACGAATGAATTAGGTATGGGAATTGTTCCTGGGAATAAACTTAGTAGGATATATGCTGATGTTGTAGGTCGCATAAATCAATATATAGCATCAAAAAGTAATGAAGTTTATTTTGTAGTTAGTGGCATACCTATGAAAATAAAGGAGTAGTATGTGATTATGAAAAGATTTATTTTAATACTACAGTTTTTGACAAGGATACCTATAAAATTAAATGTAGGATTTGATGATGAATTTTATAAATCAATAGTATATTTTCCACTTGTAGGTTTTGTCATAGGTATATTATCCTATTTAGTAGGATGGATTTCTATGCTTTTATTTGAACCATTTATAGCTTCTATAATAATAACTCTAGCTGTTGTCTTAATTACTGGAGGACTTCATATAGATGGATTAGGAGATACATTTGATGCAATATATAGTTATAGAGACAAAGAAAAAATGCTTGAAATAATGAAAGATTCAAGATTAGGTACAAATTCACTTTTAGCGATTATGTTTGTACTTTTATTAAAGATTGGATTCATCTACAATATAATAAGTAATGATTCATTGTGGGTTATAATTTTTATGCCAATGATTGCAAGGCTAGGAGTAATGTTATTGACATATAAAACTGTGACACCAAGAAAAAAAGGAATGGGAAATTTATTTATAGGAAAATTAACTACAAGTATGTTAATAACTGCTATAATATACACATTATTGATAGTTGCTCTTATTACTAAATTTATATTCTTATTACCTAATATAGTGTTGATTAAAGTACTAAGTTCAGCTATAGTAGTTTTTGTATTTATAATATTATTCAAAAAACATATTTATAAAAAGATTGATGGAGTAACAGGAGATATATTAGGCTGTGGAATAGAACTTTCAGAGCTTGTATATTTGATTTACATATATTTGTTAATTTTTATGTTTTTTTAAACTAAAAAGTGGTGATAATGTGATAAGATTAATATTAATAAGACATGCATTGACAAATGATAATAAAAAGGGAAAATTATCAGGTCATATAAATAGTTGTATTAGTGAAGAGGGTAAGCTCCAAATAAATAAAATTACTAGATATTTGAGTAATGAAGACATAGACAAGATTTATACAACACCATCTACACGTACTAAATATACAATAGAAAAAATATCAAAATTGAAATTATTAGAAATAGAAGAAAAAGAAACTTTAAGAGAAATTAGTTTTGGAGACTTTGAAGGAATAACTTTTGAAGAAATTAAAACCAAATATCCAGATGAGTTTGAAAAAATGATAAAAGAAGGCAACAACTATAGATATCCAAATGGAGAAAGTTTGATAGACTCTTACAAAAGAGTGGCAAAAGAAATTGATAATATAATTTTAGAAAATGATAGTAATTCAGATACAAAAACAATACTTATATGTTCTCATGCAGGAACGATAAGAAATATAATAACACATTTAATTTCTGGTAGTTATAAATATCATTGGAATTTTAAAATTGATAATGCATCTATTACGGTTTTAGAAGTTGATAGTGGATTTGCTGTAATAGATAAAATGAATTTTACAGACTTTATATAATTTAATCAAAACTAAAAATTACAATATGTGTTTGCAATATACCTGTAAAATTAGAAATGAAAATAGAATATTAGATTAAAATTAGGTTCTTAATTAGATGTTAAAAGGGAAAAAGGTTAGATGCCTTTGCAGCCCCCGCTACTGTGAAACCAACGAAACTATAAATACCACTGTCAATTTGATGGGAAGGTTATAGAAGTAGGATGAAGTTAAGCCAGGATACCTGCCTAATTTAATTTAAAACAAGAGGTCTTCGGGGTGAAAGATTTTTAATTAATATATATAAAAGTCCTATCTTTAGAAGTATTAGGGCTTTTTTTAATTTAATTTTTAGTAAATTTTAACAAGGAGGTATGAAGAGTGGGGAAAAAAATAATGCTACAAGGAACAGCGTCAAATGTAGGTAAAAGTATCTTAGTAGCAGGGTTGTGTAGAATATTTAAACAAGATGGTTATACTGTTGCTCCTTTTAAGTCACAAAATATGGCTTTAAATTCTTTTATAACTAAAGAAGGTTTAGAAATGGGAAGAGCACAGGTATTTCAAGCAGAGGCTGCAAAAATAGAGCCAATAGCTGATATGAATCCAGTTTTACTAAAGCCTTCTGGAAATAATAAAAGTCAAGTTATTGTAAGAGGGAGAGTAGTAGGAGAAATGCCTTCTTCTGAATATCATGATTACAAACTAGAGTTAGTAGATGTATTGAAGGAAACCTTTAATAGCTTGAATTCAAGGTATGATATTGTGGTTATGGAAGGTGCAGGAAGTAATGCAGAGATAAATTTAAAAGATAGAGATATCTCTAATATGGGTATGGCAGAAATCGCTGATGCACCTGTAATAATAGTCGGAGATATTGATAGAGGAGGCGTATTTGCATCATTAGCAGGTACAATGCTTTTGTTAAATGAAGATGAGAAAAGAAGAGTAAAAGGTGTAATAATCAATAAATTCAGAGGGAAAAAAGAACTTTTACAAGATGGTGTAAATATGCTAGAAGACATAATAAAAGTACCTGTCATAGGAGTAGTGCCTTATACAGATATAAAAATAGAGGATGAAGACAGTGTAACTACGAGATTTAAGAAGAAAATGAATCAAAGCGATATAAACATAGAAATAATTAGAACTCCACATATGTCAAATTTTACAGACTTTAATATATTTGAGACACAGGAAGATGTAAGTATCAGATATGTAGACTACGGAGAATCTTTGGGAAATCCAGATATGGTAATAATACCTGGAACTAAGAGTACTATAGACGATTTAACATATATAAGAAAAAGTGGTCTTGAATCACAAATCAAAAATTTACATAGTCAAGGTAAATTGATATTTGGTATATGTGGTGGATATCAAATGCTAGGTAAAAAATTAAAAGACCCTTATCATGTTGAAAGTGAAATTGAAGAAGTTGACGGAATAGGTCTTTTAGATACAGAAACAACTTTTGAGAAAGAAAAGACTACAACACAGGTAGAGGCTACTATTGTTGAATGTAGCAGTGAATATATGAATGACCTTAAGGGTAAGAAAGTAAAAGGTTATGAAATTCATATGGGTATTACAAATCGAGGTAATGATGTAAGAAGCTTAGATTTGATAACTAAAAAACTTGATAAAGAAGTGAGTTATACTGAAGGAAGTGTAAATAAAGAAGGGAATGTAATTGGGACTTATCTTCATGGAATATTTGATGAAATAAGTTTTACAAGAGCAATTTTAAACAATATAAGAAAGAAAAAAGGATTAGGAGAATTAGAAAGCAAAGTAAACTCTTTTAATGAATTTAAGGATAAAGAGTATGATAAGTTGGCTGATTTTTTAAGAGAGCATTTAGATATAGACAAAATATATGAGATTATGAAATAAGGATAACTTTTATTTATAATTTAGGTAGGAGGTGTATTATGAAAAAAATTTTAATTGCGGGTACTAGTAGTGGGGTAGGTAAAACAACAATATCATTAGGAATAATGCAAGCTTTAGTTAAGAGAAATATGAAAGTACAGCCATATAAAGTAGGGCCAGACTATATAGACCCTTCATATCACACTTTTATAACTGGGAGACATTCCAGAAATTTAGATTCTTATATGTTAGACGATGAAAAAATAAAGTATATAGTAAATAAGTCCTCAAAAGACGCAGATATTTCAGTAATAGAAGGTGTCATGGGTTTATATGATGGTTTTGGAATAGATTTAGATAATTGTACAAGTTCACATACTTCAAAGGTATTAAAATCGCCTGTTATATTAGTTATAAATGGGAAATCTATGGCAGCATCTAGTGCTGCTATGGTACTTGGATATAAGGAACTAGATAAAGATGTAAATATACAAGGTGTCATAGTAAATAATGTGAAGACTAATAGTCATTATCAAATAATCAAGAGTTCTATAGAAAAATATTGTAATGTTGAAGTATTGGGGTACTTTCCTCCAAATGATAAATTCTCTTTAGAATCTAGACATCTAGGATTAGTTCCTAGTGTGGAAATGAAATCACTAAGGGAAAAATTTTATACTTTAGCAGATGAAATTGAAAACTACATAGATATTGATAGAATAATTGAAATATCGGAAAGTGATGAATTTGAGAGTGATTTTGATTTTCAAACTTTGATAGAAAATAATAAAATAAAAGAGCATGTTAACAATAAATCAATAGCTATAGCATATGATAAAGCATTCAATTTTTACTATAGAGAAAATATAGAGCTCTTAGAAGAACTTGGATTAGAAATAAACTATTTTAGTCCTCTTGAAGACACATCAGTACCAGATTCAGATTATATTTATATTGGAGGAGGTTTTCCAGAGATATTTGGAAAAGAATTAGAAGCAAATGAGTCAATGAGAGCCTCTATACTAGAAGCACATAACAATAATATACCTATTTATGCAGAATGTGGAGGACTGATGTACCTAGGAGAGAAACTGCTGAATCAAGAAGAACAAGAATTTAATATGGTTGGTATATTCAGTGGAATTAGTAAGATGACATCTTCTTTAAAGAGATTTGGATACTGTATTGGTGTAGCTAAAGAAAACACTCTTTTATCTAAAAAAGGAGAATCTATTAAAGGACATGAGTTTCATCATTCAATATTTGAAAGTGATGAAAAATGTGCATATTCAATGAAAAAAGAAAGGGATGGAAATATAGTAGAAGAGTGGGATGGCGGTTATAGTAAAGGAAACACTCTAGCTACGTATCTTCACACTCATTTTTATAATAACTTAAACTGTATAGAAAATTTTTTAAATAAAGGAAATGAATAAATGAATATTTTATCTATTTATATAGGGTATGTGGCAGACTTAATTGTTGGAGACCCATATTCTTTTCCTCATCCAGTGAGATTTATTGGCAAACTTATAAATTTTACTCAAGGTATAATAAGGATAGTCTCTAAAAATGATAGGCAGTTAAAATTTGGTGGATTTATATTATGGTTTATAACTGTTGGAACAACATATCTAATGACTTATGCTATAGTGAAATTATTCAGTTTTAATGTATTATTAGGTGTTGTAGTAAATAGTTTTATAATTTATACAACACTAGCCACAAAATGTTTGAAAGATGAAGCATTAAAAATCTATAATGTATTAAAAACTGGAGATATAGAAAAATCTAGAGTTCAGCTATCTTACATAGTAGGTAGAGATACTACTAATTTAAGTGAGCCTGAGATAATAAGAGCAACTGTAGAAACTGTTGCAGAAAATACTGTAGATGGTATAATGGCACCACTGTTTTATGCATTTATTGGAGGAGCACCACTTGCTATGGCATATAAAGCTGTAAATACATTAGATTCAACTGTTGGATATAAAAATGAAAAATATAAAGATATTGGTTTTGCTTCTGCTAAGATTGATGATATAGCCAATTATATACCAGCTAGAATATCTGTCATTCTTATGACAATTGGCAGTTTCTTTTTACGCTATGACTATAGGAATTGTTTTAGAATTTCTATTAGAGATAGAAAGAATCATAAAAGTCCAAATTGTGCGTTTTCAGAAGGTGCAGTATCTGGTGCTTTAGGAATACAGCTAGGAGGTACAAATGTTTATTTTGGTGAAAAAGTATATAAGCCGACAATAGGAGATAAGCTTAGGGAGATAGATAAAGAGGATATAATTAAAACGAATAAAATTATGTATGCATCTTCATTTGTATCCATATTAGTATTTACACTAGCATATGTGTTATGTAGAATTATTTTAATTAACTTAATTATATAAATTATTGTTTGCTAACTTAAGGGGGACATAGATGAAGGATTTAGGGCATGGTGCCAATGTGGATGAAATGGCAAGATTATATGGGAAAGACCCAAGAGAAATAATTGATTTTAGTTCAAATATAAATCCAAATGTATTACCAGATTTAGAAAGATACATTTTGAGAGGATTAGAGGAGTGTAGAAATTATCCAGATATAAACTATACAAACTTGAGAGAAAATATATCAAAATACATAGATATAAGTCCAAACTTTATAATACCTGGAAATGGAGCAACAGAAGTAATTTATTTGCTTATGAAGAGTATTAAAAAAAGATTGGCTATAATAAATCCTACATTCTCAGAGTATAGAAGAAGTGCTGAGTTAAATAATTTAGACATTATAGATTTAGAATTAGATTTAGAAAATAATTTTAAACTTGATATAGATATAATAAAAAATAACATTGAAAAATTTGATAGCTTATTTATATGTAATCCTAACAATCCGAGTGGTAATGTCCAAGACTTAAAGGAACTTGTTTGCCTATTAGGTCAACACAATAAGATGTTAATAGTTGATGAAACCTTCATGGAATTTGTTGAAGATGAAAGTGAATATAGCTTGGTCAAGTATATAGAATCAAATGCAAATATATTTATAATTAAAGCAGTGACTAAATTTTTTGGTATGCCTGGTTTAAGGTTGGGATATGGTCTTACAAGTAACGCTAAAATTATAGATAAAATTTATGAACACAAAGAACCCTGGACTATAAACTCTTTTGCAGACATACTATCTAATTTTATTTTTGAAGATAAAGAGTATATTAGAAATAGTAAAGAGTATTACATAAAAGAAAGAAAATATATGTTACAAGAGTTAAGAAACTTAAGAAATATAAAGGTCTATGATACAGATACTAATTTTATTCTGATAAGAACTTATAAAAAAACAGCTAGACAATTAAAAAAAGATTTGTTTAACCAAGGAAATATATTGGTTAGAGATGCATCTAACTTTGTAGGATTAGACGACAGTTTTATAAGAGTGGCTATAAAATCTCACGAAGATAATAAAATTCTTATAGAAAATATCAAAAATTTATTAGGTGATTAAAATGAAATCTTATGGAATATGCCCGGCATCTTGTGGAGAATTTGTACAAGGAATAATTGATAATGAAGAATATCTATGCTCATATGCAATAGATATGTATTCTAAGGTGTATATTGAAGAAAAATTACAAGATATAAATTTAGGTAGGCATAAGTCAAGACTAGCAATAGAAAAGGTATTTGAAAAGTTTAATTTACCTAAAAAAGATACTAAAAATATTTCTTTGAATATAGATAGTAGAATACCTGTTGGAAAAGGAATGGCCAGTTCTACTGCTGACATAGGAGCTACCATAAAGGCAACGTTATCATTGATAGATAAAGAGTTGAGTAGTGAAGAGATTTCTAAATTAGCAGCAGAAATAGAACCAACAGATTCTATATTTATAGATAAAAATAGTATATTTAACCCTCTAAATGGAACTGTTATAAAATACCTGGGAAATTTAACCAATGCAAAAGTTGTAATACTTGAACCTAATAAAATACTAAATACTATGAAAATTAGGATGAGGGAAGATTACAACAAGTTAAAAATAGAAAATAAAGAAATCATAAAAAAGTCATTTGCTATTTTAGAAGAAGGATTGAAAAATGATAATTTGTCTTTAGTTGGAGAGGCTTGTACCTTGAGTAGTTTAGCAAATGAGAATATAGAAAAAAAAGAATACTTAAATGAAATAATAAAAGTATCAAAAAAATATGGGGCATATGGAGTAAATATTGCTCACAGTGGAACTGTATTAGGCATTTTAATTGATAAGTTTATGGACGATAAAAAGGTGATAGATGCTTTATGTGAATCTAACATAAATTCTGTCTATAACAAAATTTATACAATGAACATAATAAATGGAGGAATTAAGGGGGAAATAGAATGGAATACATAAAGAATCCTATGAAAATAGAAGAAAAAAGTTTTGAATTGATACAAGAAATAATAGATGAAATTAGACCAGATTATAAATTTAAGAATAATATCGAAGAAAAAATAATAAAGAGAGCCATACATACTACTGCAGATTTTGATTACTTGGATATATTAAGAATATCAGAAGAAGCTGTTGATAGTATAATAGATGCATTAAAAAATAATGCGAGTATTTATACTGATACAAATATGGCTCTTAGTGGAATAAATAAAAGAAAACTAGAATCATTGGGATGTAAATATAAATGTTTAGTAGCAGATGAGGAAACTGCAAAACTAGCTAAAGAAAAAGGAATTACTCGTTCTATGGCAGCAGTAGAAATTGCAGCTAAAGAAGAAGGAAGAAAAATATTTGTTTTAGGAAATGCACCAACAGCTTTATATAAAGTTATGGAGATGAAATTAGAAGGTAAATTAGATTTAGATGCAGTTATAGGAGTTCCTGTAGGCTTTGTAGGAGCACAAGAATCAAAAGATGAAGTTGAAAAAACAGATATACCATATATAATTTCTAAAGGTAGAAAAGGTGGTAGTAATTTAGCAGCAGCAATAGTAAATGCTATATTATATACTATGTAGGTATTTATATGGAAGAATATGTATATGTAGATGGTAAAAAATATCGAAGAGGATATACTACAGGTTCATGTGCAACAGGTGCATCTAAAGCTGCTGTATATATGCTGATTACAAAAAATAGAATCAATACTATAAATATAGATACTCCTAAAGGGATACCACTATCACTAAAAGTTGATAATGTAAATATTTCGGATACATTTGTGGAATGTTCCATAAAAAAAGATGGTGGGGATGATATAGATGCAACTCATACCATGGATATTTACGCAAGAGCTGAAATTGTGTCTAAAAATGATGAGAACAAAGAGTATCTTACTCTAGGTGATATAGATAGTTTAAGTACCAACAGTGAGTGTCAAAGTAAACTCTATAAGTTTATTAGGATTTATGGAGGAAATGGTATTGGTGTGGTTATGAAAAAAGGTCTAAGTGTAGAGGTTGGTAAGCCTGCTATAAATCCGACTCCACTTAAAATGATAAATCATGAAATAAGAAAGCTTATAGGAGATAATTTTGAATCTATACTTGGAGATAATAAAGTTTTAAAAATAACAATCTTTGCTCCACAAGGAGAAAACATAGCAAAAAAAACATTTAATCCAAGGTTAGGTATAGTTGGAGGAATATCTATAATAGGAACAACAGGAATTGTTGAACCTATGAGTGATGAGGGATGGAAGAAGTCTTTATCTATAGAACTTCAAATGAAAAAAGAACAAGGTTTAGATAAAGTAATATTGGTTCCAGGAAATCATGGAGAACAGTTTATAAGAGAAAAACTAAACTTAGACATTAAGTATGTAGTTAGGACAAGTAATTTTATAGGTTATATGATTAAAGAAGCTCAAAGAATAGGATATAAAAAAATCTTAATGGCAGGTCATATAGGTAAATTTATAAAAGTATCTGCTGGTATTTTCAATACTCATAGTAAGGTAGCAGATGCTAGAAGTGAGATATTAGTGGCAAACTTAGCCTTAATGGGAGCTACATACGAATTTTTAAATAAAATAAATCAATGCCTAACTGCTGAAGAAGCTGTAGAGCTAATAAATAATAGTGAATATAGACAAGTATATAATATATTGAGTAATAAATGTAGGGAGAGAGTAAAGCAGTACTTGAATGAAGATTCAGATGACATTGATGTGGAAGTAATCATGTTTTCAATGGATAAGTCTTTATTAGGTAAATCGGATAATGCAGATGCATTAGTGGAGGTCTTTATATGATAAATATAATAGGTCTAGGACCTGGAAACTTAGACTATATAACAAAAAAAGGTGAAAATTTAATTTCCACTTCTGATGTATTAATTGGCGGTAAGAGGAATCTAGAATCTATAAAGAATTTTGAAGGTGAAAAGATAATCCTAGACTCTAATTTGAGAGAAATTATAGAGTACATAAATAACAATAAAGAAAAGCAAATATCAATAATAGCGTCTGGTGACCCACTAATATATGGGATAGGTAGATATATATCCAAAAATATTGACAATAAGATGCTAAATATGGTTTCTGGAATTAGTTCTTTACAATATATATTTTCAAAAATATATGTTGATATGAATGATGTATATATTACAAGTAGTCATGGTAAAGTACCAGATTTTGATTACATATTGTCACATAAAAAAGTATGCATGGTTACAGACTTTAAGATAGGACCAAAACAAATAAGCAAGGAAATAATAGACAGAAATCTAAATAAAATTATTGTTGTAGGAGAAAATTTATCATACGACAATGAAAAAATAACAATAGCAAAACCAGAAGAAATAATAAGAATGGATAATTTCGAGATGAATGTTGTGGTGATTTTAGATGAAGAATAGTGAATTTATAACAGGTAAAGTTCCAATTACAAAAGAAGAAGTTAGAGCGATATCAATAAGTAAGTTGGCTTTAGTAAATGCTAAAACTTTCATAGATATAGGTGCTGGGACAGGCAGTGTAAGTATAGAATCAGCATATAATTATCCAGATTTAAATGTTATATCTATAGAAAGAAATGATGCTGCTTTAGAACTTATAAAAGAAAACGTAAAAAAGTTTAATTTGAAAAATGTAGAGTTAATAAAAGGATATGCTCCTATCAGTATAGATTTAGATAGACAAGTGGATGCTATTTTTATTGGAGGTACAGGAAATAATTTGGAAGAAATAATAGCATGGTCTAAAAATACTTTAATCACTGGAGGTAGACTTGTAGCTAATTTTATAATACTAGAGACGTTTAATCAAACTTTAAATCTAATTAGGAAACATGGATTTAAAGAAATAGACGTATGTGTTTTGAATGTTTCTAAACTAGAGAAACTAGGGAAAGGTGAATATTTTAAACCACTAAATCCTATATATATAATATCTTGTGAAAAAGGGGAAAATGATGATGAATAAAGTACATTTTGTAGGAGCAGGGCCTGGAGATAAAGAGCTAATAACATTAAAAGGATACAAACTATTAAGTAATGCAGATGTAGTAATATATGCAGGTTCACTTGTTAATCCTGAACTTTTGGAGTACTGTAAAGAAGGTTGTCAAATACATAATAGTGCACATATGGATTTACAAGAAATAATAGATGTTATGAAGGAAGGTATAGAAAATAATAAGTCTGTTGTAAGATTACAAACAGGTGATTTTTCTATATATGGTTCAATTAGAGAACAAGTGGAGGATTTAAATAAATTAAATATAGATTATGACTGTACACCAGGAGTAAGTTCTTTTTTAGGAGCAGCCTCATCTTTAGGAGTTGAATATACAGTTCCAGAGATTTCTCAAAGTGTAATTATAACAAGAATGGAAGGAAGAACTCCAGTTCCAGAGAAAGAGTCAATACAATCATATGCTAAGCATCAGACATCTATGGTAATATTTTTATCTGTTCAAGAAATTGAGAAAGTTGTGTCTAGATTACTGGAAGGTGGATATCCAAAAGATACTCCTATAGCAGTTATATATAAAGCAACTTGGGCAGATGAAAAGATAGTTAAAGGAACCTTAAGTGATATAGCTGTAAAAGTTAAAGAAAATAATATAAACAAAACTGCTTTAATAATGGTTGGAAGATTTTTAGGAGAAGAATATAATAACTCAAAGTTATATGACAAGGATTTTAAACATGAATATAGAGGGTAATATTGCTATAATCTGTATAACAGAGAATGGAAAAAATCTAGCTATAAAGATAAAATCTTTAGTAAATAACTGTGTTGTATATCAAATAAAAAATAAAAAAAGTTATTTAAATGTTCAAGAAAAATGTGTACATATAGTTCAAAAGAAACTAAGCGATTTTGTGGGAGAAGTATTTAATAAATTTGATTATATAGTATTTATAATGGCTACGGGTATAGTTGTACGAAGCATAGCACCATATATAGTGAGTAAGTTTAGTGACCCTGCTATTTTAGTTATAGATGAAAAGGGAAAAAATGTAATAAGTTTATTAAGTGGACATGTTGGAGGTGCAAATAGTCTAACAAATCATATAAGTAGTCTTATTGATGCTAATCCAGTAATAACAACAGCTACTGACGTCAATAAAAAAGCTTCTTTGGACATGATAGCAAAATACTTAAATGCACATATTGATAACTTTAGAGAGAATATAAAAGAAGTAAATTCTATGCTGGTAAACAATAGATGTGTTGGCTTGTATATTGACGGAGGATATAAAGTTGATACTAGAGGATTTAAACTTATAGAAAGTAGTAAAGAGTTAAAAGAGAGTTATTTAGATGTTAATATAGAAAAAATAGTTGTAATAAGTAATAAGAAAAATTTAAATAAAGATATTGAAGTTTTAGATAAAGATAATAAATTTAAAAATAGTTATTTTAGTGAGAAAATAGTTAAAGTAATTCCAAAAGATATAGTAATAGGCATTGGATGTAGAAGAGATACGGATAGTAAGTTAATGTTAGATTCGCTATTGAAATTTTTTGATAGTCAAGATATAGATGCTAAAGCAGTTCGAACAATTGGAAGTATTGAGCTTAAAAAAGATGAAAAAGCGATTATTGATTTATCAAAAACATTGCAAGTACCATTTGAGATATTTTCAGTAGATGAAATATCAAAGGTTGATAATTTATTCGATAAATCTGATTTTGTTAAAAAAAATGTGGGAGTGTATTCAGTGGCTGAGCCTGTAGCATATCTTTTGAGCAAAGGTAACTTAATAGTTGAAAAACATAAATATAAAGGAATAACTTTTTCAGTGGGGAGAGTAAAAATATGATATACGTTGTAGGAATTGGTCCAGGAAGCAAAGATACCATGACTTTAGAGGCAATAAAAGCAATAGAAGATTCTGAGGCTATTGTTGGGTATAAGACTTATATAAATTTAATAGAAGAATTTATAAAAAATAAGGAAATAATTCAAACTGGTATGAGACAAGAAGTTGATAGATGTAAACAAGCAGTAGAAGAAGCAAAGAAAGGAAAAAAAGTAGCAGTTGTAAGTAGTGGTGATGCTGGAATATATGGAATGGCAGGTCTTATTTTAGAATTAATATCTAAAGAAAAGGAAGATATAAAAGTAAAAGTGATTCCAGGTGTTACTGCAAGTATTGGTGCAGCAGCTATACTTGGAGCTCCTATTATGCACGATTTTTGTCATATAAGTTTAAGCGATTTAATGACTCCATGGGAGGTAATTGAAAAAAGATTAAGACTGGCTGCCGAAGCTGACTTTGTAATTTGTTTGTATAATCCAAGAAGTAAAGGAAGAAGTGAGCATTTAAGTAAAGCATTTAAAATAATGGGCGAATTTAAAAATGGAAATATACCTGTTGGAGTGGTTAAAGATGTAGGTAGAGAAAATGAAGAAAAATTTGTATGTACTTTTGAAAGTATGGACTTTGAAAAAGTCGATATGACTACAATGGTTATAATCGGAAATAAATCTACTTATATTGATGGTGGGTTGATGATAACTCCAAGAGGTTATACAGTATGATTTTGATTTTAGGAGGAACTTCAGATAGCTTATCTATATGCGATAAGATAAATGAACTAAATCAACCATATATACTTTCAGTGACCACAGATTATGGAAAGGAACTTGCACAACGACATACAAAAAATGTAATTTTAGGGAAACTCGGAAAAGAGGAAATGCTAAAATTTATAAAAGATAATCGTATAGTAAAAATAATAGATGCAACTCATCCTTATGCAGTTGAAGTATCTAAAAATGCTATGTATTGTGCAAAACTATCAAATATAGAATACATAAGGTTTGAGAGAAAATCTCTAATTGAAGAAATAGATTATGATAATAAGTTTATAGTAAATACAATTGAAGAAGCCTGTGAAATAGCAAATAAAATAGGAAAAAATATATTCATAGGAACAGGAAGTAAAAATTTGAATAGATTTGTAGAAGAAATAAATAATAAAAACTTAGTAGTTAGAGTTCTTCCAACTAGTGAAGTTATACTAAGTTGTGAAAAATTAGGTTTAAACGCAGATAATATAGTAGCTATGAAAGGACCGTTTAGCCAGTGTATAAACGAAGAAACTTATAAGCATTATGGCATAGACTTAGTTATAACAAAAGAAAGTGGAATAGCAGGTGGTTTCTTAGAAAAAGTAAATGCATGTAAAAGTTTCAATATACCAGTGATAATTATTAAGAGAGAATCAATTAACTATGAAAATGTAATCAATGATATAAATAAAATTAAAGATATACTTGTGTAATTTTTTAGGAGGAGAACATATGAAGAAGGCATTATTAGTAGTGAGTTTTGGTACAAGCTATAATGAAACGAGAGAAAAGACAATAGATATATGTGAAAATAAAATAAAAAATTCATTAAAAAACTATGATTTTTTTAGAGCTTATACATCAAATATGATAATAAATAAAATAAGAAAAAGAGATGGAATAGAGATAGATAATCCAATACAAGCTTTAGATAAAATATATGAACAAGGATATGATGAAGTAATAATTCAAACTCTTCATATTATATGTGGAGAAGAATTTAACAAGTTAAAAGAACAAGTGGAAAGCTACTCATCTAAATTTAAAAAGATTGTATTAGGAAGACCTTTACTTACACATATTGAGGACTATCAAGAATCTGTAGAGGCGATTAAACATCAAATGCCTCATATGGAAAATGACGAAGCAGTAGTATTTATGGGACATGGAACTCTTCATGAATCACATTCAGCATATCCAGCATTGGAATATATGCTTAGAGATAATGGAATAAATGCTTATGTTGGGACAGTTGAAGGATATCCAGAAATAGAACATGTAATAAGAAGGCTGAAAGAAGGAAACATAAAAACTGTAAATTTGATGCCATTTATGTTAGTTGCAGGTGACCATGCTGTAAATGATATGGCAGGAGATGAAGAAGATTCTTGGAAAACAATCTTAGAAGAGAATGGGTTTAATGTAAACATACATTTAAAAGGTCTGGGTGAAAATCCTTATATACAAGATAAATTTGTTCGTCATGCGACTAAATGTGCAGAAAATGTTAAGTTTTATGGTATAGGAGCAGGTCCAGGAGATAGTTCTTTACTTACTATGAAAGCAGTTAGTACATTAAAAAAATTAGATATTTTATATACTCCAGAATCAAAAAAAGGTGGAGATAGCTTAGCTTTATCAATAGTTAAAGAATACTTAAATGAATCAATAGAGATAAAATCTAGACATTTTCCAATGTGTTTTGATGGAAATGAAAAAAACATAGCGTGGGACAATATAGCTGAAGAGATTGTTTCAGATGTTAAGAATGGTAAAAATGTAGGATTTGTTACATTAGGAGACCCTATGATTTATAGCACGTATGTTTACATAATGAAAAGAATATCAGATGAGATAGAAGTGGAAACTATACCAGGAATTTCATCATTTTCTAATATAGCATCCAATCAAAATTTCCCATTAGTAATGGATAAGGAAGCCTTAGTAGTAGTTCCCTGTACTATGGAAGATGATAAAATAGAACATGCTTTACAAAATTATAACTCAATAGTATTGATGAAAGTATATAAGAACTTTAAAGATATAATAAAAAAACTAGAAAAATATAATCTAATAGAACATGCTATTTTAGTAAGCAATTCGTCTCAAAAAGGTGAAACTGTATTTAAAGATTTACGAGAGGCACATCTTGAAGATAAAATATCTTATTTTTCTACGATACTAATAAATAAAGAGAACAAAATAAACTAAGGTAACATTTTAAAGGAGATTTGGTATGAATATTGTGGTTGGAACTAGGGGTAGTAATCTAGCACTTATACAAACAGAATGGGTAATTAATGAACTAAAAAAGAAGTATCCAGATATTAGTTTTGAGATTAAAGTCATAAAGACAAAAGGGGATTTGATTCAAAATGTTTCCCTAGATAAAATAGGCGATAAAGGGTTGTTTGTCAAAGAAATAGAGCAACAATTATTAGATGGAAAGATAGACGTAGCAGTACATAGTATGAAGGATATGCCATCTTATTTAGCAGATGGACTAAAATTTGCTCACACACCTAAGAGAGAAGACCCAAGAGATGTTCTGATACTTAGAGAAGGATATAAAAACTTAGATGATTTACCTCATGGAGCAGTAATAGGAACAGGAAGCAAAAGAAGAAAATTTCAATTATTGAAACAAAGACCAGACTTAAATGTGGTTCAAGTTAGAGGTAATGTAGAAACTAGGATACGAAAAATAAAAGATGAAAATATGCATGGGATTGTCTTGGCGGCATCAGGAATAATAAGAGCTAATTTACAAGATAAAATAAGTTCTTATTTACCTGTTGATGTTGTTATTCCAGCACCTGCCCAAGGAGCTTTGGCTATAGAGATTAGAAGTAACGATAGTAATATAGAGAAAATAGTGAATTCGCTAAAAGACGAGAATACAGAAATCCAAATATTGGCTGAGAGAGGTTTTTTGGATGGTGTAAATGGAAGTTGTCATATTCCAATGGCAGCTTATTGTGAAATAATTCAAGATAAAATACACCTTACTGGTTTATATGGAGATTCAGAAGGAAATAAAATAGTAATCAAGTCTATAGATGGAGATATTTCTTCTCCTAGAGAGTTAGGTTTAAAGTTAGCTAAACTTGTATTGAAGGAGTATGAGAATTATGAAGGGTAAGGTTTACTTAGTAGGGGCAGGACCAGGTGATTATAAACTTATGACTTTAAAAGGTTTGGAGTGTATAAGAAAATCTGATGTAATAGTATATGATAGATTAGCAAATAGTAGTTACCTAAGGGAGGCTAAGCCTGGTTGTGAACTTATATATGTAGGAAAGGCATCAAGTAATCATATTTTGCCACAGGAAGATATAAATAGAATTATAGTAGAAAAAGCTAAAGAAGGAAAATATGTGACTCGTCTTAAGGGAGGAGACCCTTATGTATTTGGTAGAGGAGGCGAAGAAGCAGAGACTTTAGTAGATGAAGGTATAGAATTTGAAGTAGTTCCAGGTATAACCTCTGCTATAGGAGGTTTATGTTATGCTGGTATTCCTATAACACATAGAGACCATGCTTCATCATTTCATGTAATAACAGGTCATTTGAAGGATGATGATAGTGAAGAATTAAATTGGAATGCTCTTGCGAATAATAAGGGTACTCTTGTATTTTTAATGGGAATCTCAAACTTAAAGAGAATAAGCGAAAACTTAATGAAAGAGGGAAAAGATAAAGATACACCAGTTGCTCTTATAAGTTGGGCAACTAGATATAATCAAAGAGTTGTTACATCTACACTTGAGAATGTTTATGAAACTGCTATTAAAGAAGAAGTAAAGCCACCAACCCTTATAGTAGTTGGAAGCGTTGTAGGTCTTAGAGAAAAGTTGAACTTCTTTGAGAATAAGCCTTTGTTTGGAAAAAGTATTGCTGTAACTAGGTCTAGAAATCAAAATAGTGTATTGGTGGAAAAAATAATGGATTTAGGTGGAAATCCAGTTGAAATACCTACTATAAAGATAGAAAAGCTACAAAATAATATTAAGTTAGAAAACGAAATAAAAAGTATAAACAAATATAATTATCTAATATTAACTAGTAAAAATGCTGTGGAAATCTTTTTTGAAAAGATATATGAAATGAATTTTGATTTAAGGATATTATCTAATTTAAAAATATGTGCTATAGGTTCTGCTACATCAAATGAATTGAGAAAAAGAGGAATTATAGCAGATATAGTACCAAAAAAATTTGTGGCAGAGTCACTGTATGAAGAGTTAATGCCTATTTTGAAAAGTAGTGATAATATACTTATACCAAGAGCAGAAAATGCTAGAGACTATCTAGTTGACAAGCTTAAGAATATTTGTGAGGTAACAGAAGTACATACGTATAGAACCGTAATAGATGAAGGTAAAAAAGATGAGATATTAGATATTTTAAATTCTAATGATATAGATTATATAACTTTTACTAGTTCCTCAACAGTAAATAATCTTGTTGAAATTATAGGAAAAGAAAATATTAAAATATTAGACAAAATAAAAACACTATCTATAGGACCTATAACTACAGAGACAATAAATAGTTTAGGTATAAAGTTATATAAAGAAGCTACTAAATCTACTATAGATTCGTTAGTAGATTTAATTATAAAGAATTAATTTTGGAGGCTTGATATGTTAAGAAGACCAAGAAGACTAAGAGCAAGTAAAGCAATCAGAAATTTAGTGAGAGAAACTAAAGTTAATGTAGAAGATTTAATATATCCACTATTTGTAGTAGAGGGAAAATATATAAAAGAAGAAATTAAATCTTTACCAGATGTCTATCATTTATCAATTGATATGTTAGAAGAAGAAGTAAAAGAAATCAGTGAGTTGGGAATTGAACATATAATGTTATTTGGTGTTCCAGATGAAAAAGATGAGTGTGCTTCACAAGCATTTAATGATAATGGAATAGTTCAAAAGGCAATTAGAAAGGTTAAAGAGATAAATCCAGATATGAATGTAATAACAGATGTCTGTATGTGTCAATATACAAGTCATGGACATTGTGGAATTCTAACTAATACTGGTTATGTTGACAATGATAAATCACTAGAGTATTTGGCTAAAATATCTGTAAGTCATGCTAAAGCAGGAGCAGATATGGTTGCTCCGTCTGATATGATGGATGGAAGAATACAAGCAATAAGAGAAGCTTTAGATGAAAATGGATTAGAAAATGTAGGAATAATGGCTTACAGTGTCAAATACGCTTCAAATTTTTATGGACCTTTTAGAGAAGCAGCTCATTCAGCGCCATCTTTTGGAGATAGAAAAACGTATCAAATGGACCCAGCAAATAGCAATGAAGCTATAATAGAAACGGAGCTTGATATATTAGAAGGTGCAGATATACTTATGGTTAAACCTGCATTATCGTATTTAGATATAATAAGAAGAGTTAAAGACAATTTTGATTTACCATTAGCAGCTTATAATGTAAGTGGAGAATATTCTATGCTTAAGTTTGCAGTTAGAGAAGGGTTATTAAATGAAGATGTAATTCTTGAATCAATTACCTCTATAAAAAGAGCTGGAGCAGATATAATAATAACTTATTTTGCTAAAGATATTGCTAAGTTGTTGAAAAAATAAATTCTAGAAGTATAAAGAATGTTGAAAAGTATAGGAATTTTAGTTAGCTATTTTACAGTATTTTTATTTAGAAATTTATTGAATAAGAATATATACTAATTTATAATTTCTATACTTTATTTATGTAATTAAATAAACTTTGGAGGTGGAAAATGCTGTATCCTATTAATTTAAAATTAGATGATTTAGATGTAGTTATAATTGGTGGAGGAGAAGTTGCATATAGAAAATGTAAGAATTTTTTAAACTTTAATAAGAGTGTTACTATAGTTTCTAAACAACTTTTAAATAAGTTTTATGATTTGGAGGGAGATATAAAGATAATAAAAGATGATTATAAAGAAATGTATATAGAAAATGCTTCTGTAATAGTCGCTGCTACAAATAATAGGGAATTGAATATGGAAATAGGATTATATTGTAGAGCAAAAAATAAATTAGTAAATGTTGTTGACAACGTAGAAATATCAAATTTTACTGTTCCATCATATATAAAAAGAGGTGATTTACTTATAAGTATATCTACTGGGGGTAAAAGTCCTTCATTATCATCAAAGATAAAGAAAGAGCTTGAGGAGAGATACACTGAAGATTATGAGGAATATTTAAATGTATTAGGTGATATTAGAAAAAAAGTTATAAAAAAATATGAAGATAAAATTAAAAGAAAAGATATACTCAATAGGTTGATAACACTAGATTTAGAAGAGTTAAAAAAACTTGATATATAAAAAATAAAATAAAAAATATTAAAAATGTATTGACGGATTATTTTTAAGGTGATATAGTATTACTTGTCCCTAAGAAAAGGGCAGACATAAAAAATGAACTTTGAAAATTAAACAGTAGGTTAATTTATAAAACAAGAAACAAACCATAAAGCCAGATATTTTGATAACAATAGTATCTGAGCCTGATAAACTTTTATTTGAGAGTTTGATCCTGGCTCAGGATGAACGCTGGCGGCGTGCCTAACACATGCAAGTT